>JAFTTA010000003.1 GCA_017467015.1 Bacteroidaceae bacterium | reverse complement strand
CGTCCATTTGGCAGCAAACACGATAAATTGATTGGTTTTACTACCTTGATTGCCAATGCGGCAACCTACTAATTTACACACATGAAAGTTTTATACACGATTCTTTTGTTGGTGATCTCCAACACTTTTATGACATTGGCATGGTACGGTCATCTAAAACTCAAAGAATTTAAATGGTTTGAAAGTTGGCCACTTATAGCGGTTATTGCGTTAAGTTGGGGCATTGCCCTTTTTGAATATTGTTTTCAGGTTCCTGCCAACCGCATTGGCTTTGAGGGGAATGGAGGACCTTTTTCGCTATTGGAGCTCAAAGTAATACAAGAAGCTATTTCGTGCATCGTTTTCGGAGTGATTGTAACACTCTGCTTCAAAGGCGAAACACTTGCCTGGAACCACATTGTGGCATTCGTGCTGCTAATACTTGCAGTATACTTCGTATTCATTAAATAAAAAAGGAGAGGGCACACCTCTTAATCTCTGCCAATAAAAACGAAACAACGTTAACCATCTAAACAACGCCGTAGGCAAAGGCATTATATAAATGAACGCCGACGGCAGCAACGATGGGATGATACACAGGTCGGGACGTTTGCTTCGGGACATGTGTTTCGCATATTGGTAGGTGAGTTTTGCGAAATATACCGAATGCACTGTTATCATTGGCAGCTGTCGGCGTTATTTGTTTAACCCCTAAATTGCTAAAAAAATGAGTATGCCAATGAGAAGAGGAACCGGTCAGCACTGGATTCCCAGTATTTTCAACGATTTTTTCGACAACAACTGGATGGTGCGCAGCAATGCCACAGCACCGGCAATAAATGTTCTTGAAAACGACAAAGAATACACCGTGGAAGTTGCGGCACCCGGAATGACACGTTCCGACTTTAAGATTCAGGTCGACGCAGAGAACGATCTCACCATAACCATGGAAAAGGGTTGCAGCTGCAACTGCGACAAAGAAGAGAAAAAAAGCGAACAGACCAATGTGCAACAATCGACAAACGACGAGCCAAAAGGCAGATATCTGCGTCGCGAGTTCTCGTACACAAAATTTCAGCAGACACTTGTATTGCCTGAAGATGTAGAGGCTGCAAAAATAGAGGCAAAAGTGACTGATGGAGTGCTATGTATAAAAATCCCCAAAAAGAATAAGCCCGAAGAAAAGAGCATCAGCAGAAACATTGCCATAAGCTAAGTTCGTGAAAGAGCATAAAAAAATCCTGAGTTCGCACTCAGGATTTTTTTGTTACTATACTGTGAATTATTCAGCAAGTTTGTTGTCAGAACCAAGTACATTAACAATCTTGTGGATGTACTGTTTCTTCATGTTATCGCGAGCGGGGCCAAGATACTGTCTGGGGTCGAACTCTGCGGGCTGTGTATCAAACACCTCGCGAACTGCAGCTGTCATAGCAAGACGGCTGTCGCTGTCGATGTTGATTTTGCAAACAGCCAAAGAAGCAGCCTTGCGCAACTCCTCTTCGGGGATACCGATAGCATCTTTCAATGCGCCACCGTATTTGTTGATTGTCTCAACCT
>JAFTTA010000002.1 GCA_017467015.1 Bacteroidaceae bacterium | reverse complement strand
TGTAACTCGCGCACATTACCGGGCCAATCATACTTCAGCAACAACTGCTTGGCTTCGCGGCCGATGGAACACACATCCTTATTATATTTTCGAGTAAACTTTTCGAGGAAAAACTCTGCAAGCAGAATGACATCGTCACCCCTATCCCTAAGCGGTGGAATGTTTATCTCTATTGTATTTATTCTGTACATCAAATCTTGACGGAAAGTAGCGTCAAGAACCATTTTTGAAATGTCGGCATTGGTTGCAGAGATGAACCTGACATCAATGTGCTTGCTTTTTGTACCTCCCACGCGCACAATCTCCCGTTTCTCTATTGCTGTAAGCAATTTCGCTTGTGCCTGCAACGACAGGCTACCAATCTCGTCGAGGAAAAGAGTGCCACCCGAAGCAACCTCCATGCGCCCTGCTTTTGGCGCTACAGCCCCGGTGAATGCTCCTTTTTCGTAGCCAAATAGTTCACTCTCGAAGAGCTGTTCGGGCACACTGCCAAGGTCTATTGCAACAAAAGGATTCTCTCTCCGTCGTGAATATTTATGGATGAGCCTTGCAACAACATCCTTACCCGTACCATTCTCGCCAAGAATGAGGATATTTGCATCGCTCTGGGCAAAACGCTCGATGTTTGCCTTAATCTTGAGAATTTCGGGCGACTCGCCAATGAACATAGAGCCATCGTCGCCGCCACCAAGAACAGCCAATTTCTCTTTAAGGCAGAGAACCTCCATGCGCGAATATCTCAGTTCCATTGCCGCTTGCAATGTGGAGAGCAATTTTTCATTGTCCCACGGTTTTGAAATGAAATCAGTAGCCCCTGCTTTTATGGCACGTACAGCCTTCTCGGTGTCCGAGTATGCTGTCATGAAGATTACTACAGTGTCACGGTCGATGGATAAAATTTTTTCAAGATACTTGAATCCCTCTTGTCCGCTCACTGCATCGCGTTTGAAATTCATATCAAGAAGCACAACATCTGGCTCGAACAGTTTCATAAAATGTTCAATCTTATCGGGGTTTGTAGCAACCCTGATAGCCTCGGTATGGGGTTTCAATAACATATTAAGCGAGAAAAGCACATCCTCGTTGTCGTCCACGATAAGCACCTTACCTTTATACATAATCAAAAAGTCGTTAAATTCTTATCAATAGGGTTATTACATCATTCACTGCGAAGATAAAGAAAATTATATTCCCATACATATATACAAACGTGCTATTTTGCACATTATTTGTGCGGAAACGCACAGTAACCAAAAGACACGAACAAACATACCTATCTATGTTACAACACATTACATTTTTGGCACGCTATTTGCTATAATCAAAGTAGAAGTAGATAAAATTTTCCAAAAATGAGACGATTGATAACAAAACTATTGATTTTGATGCTGCCGGCAACCATCGGCGCACAAAGCGACACGCTGACACTCACACTTGGCGAAGCAATAGCCATGGCGCAACAACGTTCTTACGACGCACGCGCCGCACATCACACCTTGCTTGCAGCCGAATGGAGTTACAAATTCCACAAAGCAAATCATCTGCCCACTCTAACACTGACTTCCTCTCCCAACCTGAACAGAGTGATTAACAAAATAACCCTTCCCGATGGCAGCAGTTCATTTGTGGAGCAAAACCAACTGAGCACAAATATAGCTCTGGGCATAACACAAAATGTGGCACTCACAGGCGGACAATTATTTCTGAAAAGCACCCTGCAACGACAAGATGAATTTGAGCATAAAAGCATAGCCTACAACTCGCAACCGGTGGTTGTAGGCTATCAACAATCGCTCTTCGGCTACAATTCGCTGAAGTGGGAGCAACGCATAGAACCACTACGCTACGAAGCAGCATTGAAAAGCTACAAGGAGAGCATGGAACTGATAGCTTCGCGCTGTGCAAACCATTTCTTTGCACTTGCTTCGGCGCAGACCGAACTTTACATCGCCGAATATAACTACGCAGCAGCAGACACGCTGAGCTATTTTGCACGCGGACGCTACAAGATAGGGACAATAACCGAAAGCGAAATGTTGCAACTGGAACTGAACAAAATAACAGCAAAAACTAATGCTATGAACGCACAAAGCCATCTCGAAGATGCTATGCTGACATTGCGCTCCTATCTTGCCATTGACGAAACGACAAATATAAAAGTGGAAACAGACTCACGCATACCCGACCATTCGGCAGACATCGGAAAAGCTATTGAGCTTGCACACGAACACAGCCCCGAACTTGTCACATATAAGAGGTTGCAGCAAGAGAGCAAAAGCGCCCTTGCACAAGCAAAAGCCAACGCGGGACTGAAAGCGGAACTATATCTGCAATTCGGACTATCGCAAACAGCCGAGAAGCTGCACAAGAGCTACCATTCGCCACAAAATCAAGAATATGCAAGCATATCCCTCACACTGCCATTGCTCGACTGGGGACGAGGCAAGGGACGAGTGAAAATAGCTGAGTCGAACGCAGCACTCGTGGAAACAGAGATAGAACAGGCACGTACAGAATTCGACATAAACATAGGCAAAATGGTACGTCAGTATAATCTGCAAGCCCACAAAGTGGAGGCTGCACAAAAGAGCGTCTTACTGGCACAAAAACGATACAATGTGGCAAGGCACCTATATATTTCAGGAAAATCGACCATCCTCGACCTCAATACGGCAACCTCGGAAAAAGACGCTGCATACCGCGGAGAGATAGCAGCCTTGCAAACATTTTGGAGCCTTTATTACGGACTCAGAAGCATAACCGGAGGAGAAATTTTTAACAACAAAAAATAAAAACAATATGGATATAAAACTTAAGAAACGTCCGTGGTACATACGCCACAAGAGAAAGTTGATTGGTGCAGTAGCAGCCGCGCTGCTTATTATAATCAACATCTATCTGATACTTGAACCGAGAACAAAATTTGTCGACAAAGAAGATGTGACGATTGCAGAAGCCAAGCTTGACGATTTCTGTGAATATCTGGATGTTGAAGGTATCGTGCATCCCATCCTCAACATTAAGGTAAACAGCCTTGAAGCGGGCTACATATCTCAGATAAAAGCCCCCGAAGGCACTATGTTGAAAGAGGGCGACACCATCCTTGTTATTGACAATCCCGAACTGGTGCGAAGCATAGAAACGGAGCGGTTGGCATGGGAGAAACAACAGATGAACCACCGTCTTCAAAGGTATCAGATGGAACAAAAAAGTCTCACGCTACAACAACAGGTGTTTCAGGCAGAATATGACATTGCACGACTGAGTAAAAGCCACAACCTCGACAAAGAGGAGGCACGCATGGGTATAAAAAGCAGGGCACAACTCGAAGTATCCGAAGAGGAGTATCGCCACAATCTGCAAAAGAGCCGACTCACATTGGCTGCACTTAAACACGACTCGGCAATAAACGCCATACAAAGTTCACTGCTTGATAACGAACTACGTAGCGAACACAAAAGATATAAACAAACCGAGCAACGTCTCGACAACCTTATCATAAGAAGCCCTGTCAACGGACAACTGAGCCACATTTCAGCCACACAAGGACAAAGAATATCATCGGGCGAAAGCGTCGCACAAATAAACATACTCGACGATTTCAAAGTGCAAGCCCACATAAGCGAGTATTACGTGGAACGCATTGCGGTGGGGTTGCCGGCATCGGTTACATATCAGGAAAAAGAGTACTCCATGCGTATCTCGCGCGTGGTTCCCGAAGTGAAAGAGCGCACGTTCACAGTAGAACTGACCTTCACCGGCGAAAAGCCCGACAACATACGCGTAGGCAAGAACTACCGCGTAGAGATAGAGCTCGATAAACCGGAGAAAAAACTCATCGTTCCGCGAGGTAAATTCTACCAACAGACAGGTGGATATTACATATACAAACTGAACGCGGCAGGAAATATCGCCATGCGAACAGAGATAGTGACAGGCAGACAAAACCCTGAACATCTGGAGATAATAAAAGGATTGGAAGCCGGCGATAATGTAATAATATCTGATTACTCGCTCTTCGGCGATGCCGAACAGATAAGATTCAAATAAACTGAAACGACGAATATAAGAAAAACTTTTATTAGAAATTTAAACAGCTTCTAAAATCATAATAAACTTGCATTAAACACAAAGTGCATATAAATTTGTAACAACATGGAAAAAGTTATCAGAACAGAAAACATCAAAAAAGCGTTCCGCACCGAAGAGATTGAGACTTGGGCACTTAACGGAGTAGATTTTGAAGTGAGCAAAGGAGAATTCGTAGCCATCATGGGACCATCGGGCTGCGGAAAATCAACCCTGCTCAACATATTGGGATTGCTAGACAACCCTACCGAGGGAAGCTACTACCTCAACGGTACAGACGTAGCACATTTCACCGAGGAGCAGCGCACCACTCTACGCAAAGGCGTAATAGGTTTTGTCTTTCAGAGCTTCAACCTCATAGACGACCTCAATGTACAAGAGAACATCGAACTGCCATTGCTATACATGGGTGTTCCGAAGAAGGAACGCAAGGAGCGAGTTGAAAAAACCATGAAACGCATGGACATCATGCACCGAGCAAACCACTTTCCACAACAGCTATCCGGAGGACAGCAACAACGCGTGGCAATAGCCCGAGCAGTGGTCTCCAATCCCCAAATAATCTTCGCCGACGAACCGACAGGAAACCTCGACTCAAAGAATGGTATAGAAGTTATGGAACTGCTGCGTCAGTTGAATAACGAAGGTACAACCATAGTCATGGTTACACACTCACTGCGTGATGCTTCCTATGCCCAACGCACAGTCACCCTCTTCGATGGTAAGATAACCACAGAAGCATCAAACGATAATAAAATATAGTGTATCACCAACACAAAAAAGAAAAAAATGATTACACACTATATAAAAATGGCATTACGCCAGCTGATGAAATATAAATTTCACACCATCATTTCGGCACTCTGCATGGCATTGGGATTAACCATCAACGGATACATCGGCGTTATAATAGAATTGCAATTTGAGCCCAAAGAGAAGATGTCACTTCTTTGCAAAAACGTTGGATATATGAATGGCAGAGAATATAAAGAGGTCAGCCGTCAAAATGTGGGATTAGAGAAAATGCAAGCTATCTCAAAAAATCCCAAAGGAGCCTACTTATACTGCAACGACAATAAAGAACTACCATATTTAGTAGGTTACAGAGGAGTATCGACATTATTCTTCAGATACGACCACGACATTCGCGGCAATTTGATGATTGAAGGCAGAGACTCAATTGGAGAGAACGAAATGTTAATAACCAAGGAATTAGCAACTATGATGTTCGGTAAAGAATCACCAATAGGCAAATTGGTCACACTGACAAACATAGATAGTAATTCCTCAGACAACGGCTACACAGGGAAAAGATATCTCATCGTAGGTATCACAAAACAGGTCTACAGCAACGAATCGTCAAACAGCGTGTATCTTCCTATGCAATACAACGATGACAGATATGTAGTAGATGCATACCTCAAAAACGGATTCACCAAAAAGGAGGTACAGGATGCGTTCGACAAAGTACAATTCACTGCGTCAAGAGATGGAAAACCATTCAAAGTGAATGTCAGTCCATACAACGAATACACCCCGGAATTTTTGACAGCAGTATTGTTGATTACAATCTTCTCGCTACTGATATTCGTGACGGGACTTATAAATTTCATGCGTTTCATCATACAGATGTTCTACTCGCGATGGCGCGAGCTTGCCCTGCGCAAGTGCTTAGGTTCCAACAGCCGAGGGCTCTACATGCTACTGGCAAGCGAAGTCGTGATAATGCTCACTGTCTCGTTTCTCCTTTCATGCATCACAACAGAGCTTACAAGTGCCTACCTAAGATACATAAACTTAAATGAATTTGAGCTGATACCATTGAGGTATACTCTTGCAGTACAAGCCCGTACTACTTTGCTGGCATTGACCGTTACACTACTGGTAATACTTATCCCCATACTTAAACTACGTCACGTAAGTATCAAAGGCTCAATATTGCGTAAACATCAGGGCACCAAAATGAGAAACACATTGATAGGCGTGCAATTTACCGTCTCTATTATATGTCTTTCATTCCTTGCCGTAGCAATTGTAACAGACAAGAACGAGAGAAGTTTCCATTCCGAGAATCTGACGATAAAAGAGCAAGAAAGAATATTCTGCTTTCACCCAATGACCAGAAACTGGGATGAAATAAGACAAGAATTTGAGAAACTGCCCGAGGTAGAAAATTTCGCCTATTGCGAGAGAGAAGGATTCTCAATGATAAGCTATAATTATCAAGAACTATACATAGATAATGATACGCTTTATGCCCACATAATCGCATACGGCGACCCACGATATTTCGAACTTTTCAACATACCCATGAATGGAAAAATGGTCACTGGTGAAGAGGAGAACTATATCTACATAGACAAAAAACTGCAACAACGACTGATGCAGGAGGAGAACTTCGACGGAACAATTAAATCTTTTGGCGAGCAGAAATACAGCATCGCGGGAACCATTGAAGGAGATTTCTTCATCGACGGACAGATGGCATATGTGGATTATGTAGGCGAACGTCCTATGGCAGGTGCGGTGTTTGTCGTCAACAATAACAACCCACAAAATTTCTACTACCGCATAAAAGAAGGGGTCAGCGTAAAAGAGGCGCGCGAAGCGTTCAAAAGCGTGATTTACAAATTTTTCCCTAAGAGCATAGAAGTAAAAGTAAAGACATTTAAAGAAAAGCTCGAACTACAATACAGAGCTAACACCATGATGAAACATCTATCATACATCATGGCCGGCATAAGTATTATTGTGGTAGTACTAAGCATATATTCAACAATATCACTCGACGCAGTCACTCGCCAAAAGGATATTGCCATAAGAAAGATAAATGGAGCAAACAAAAGAGATATTGCAAGACACTATCTGCTACCCTACCTTGCAATATATGGAGTTACATTTGCCGTTGTCTATCCCTTGCTGGCAAACCTTTTCCTTTTAAGCATAGATTTTAATTTTGGTTTCACTACCAATACCATTATTCTCTGTGGAGCCATACAGTTCATAGGAACAATTATTCTGCTAATGGCGGTTACATGGCACAAAATAATGTTGATTATGCACGTCAATCCCGCAGAGGTGATACGAAGAGAGTGATAGAAAAAGGAGTGACTTATAAAAAGTTTAGAGCGACCCACAAAGGTCGCTCTAAATAATTCTGTTAAACAGAACTTCTGCTCAGCTATAAGAGAATTAAGCCTCTGTTGCCTCAGCAGCGGGAGCTTCTGCACCCTCAACTGCCTCTGCATTCTCAGCAGCTGCAGCAGCTTCTGCCTCAGCTTTAGCCAATGCCTCAGCAGCTTTCTTCTCAGCTACTTTCTTAGCGATTGCTGCATTAGCCTCTTTCTCAGCCTCAAGACGAGCCTTGTTCTGCTCAGCCTTTGCTTGCTCATTCTTTGCTTTGATGCTGTTGATA
>JAFTTA010000023.1 GCA_017467015.1 Bacteroidaceae bacterium | reverse complement strand
AGCGTTATCATGTGCGAATACTTCTCGCTGCGGTTGAGCATGAAATCGGCAACCGTCTCGCCTGTGAAGGTGTAGCGGTTGCTTTTGTCAATCTCCTCGGTGCAGGCAAGGAGCAATAGTGTAGCATAAATTATTATTTGAAGATTTTTTTTCATTTTAAAATCTTATAGAACACTAGAAGAATTCTATTATCAGCGATTAATCGCTGATAATAGAATAATGATATATTTAGCCCTCAACAGGTCTTTCGCAGTCTTTATTATCATCTTGTAAATCAATCGTATGAAAGGTTTTATTAAAACATGCAAGTCCAAAAAGATCCGATCTGGAATCACAATAATTATCTGAATTTGAACAATTTACTGTGATACTTGAGCCTCCATACTCTACGGGGCATAACATACTACATGTAGAAGAACGTTCAGGTTCATAACCTCCGCGAATTTGCTTCATTTCACTGTTTGTCAACTTTGTGGCATCTTTAAGCACAATAGGTTTAATCTTTTTCATAATACTTAAGTTTAAATAATTAATAATAAAATAATTACACAATACAAACTTATTGTTTGTATATATCTTCTATCAATGCTATATATTTTTCTCGCATCTGTGACAAGGAATATTTCTCTTGTGCATATTTCTTTGCATTGGCAGATAGCTCTTCTGCTTTTTCTTGTGGTAAAGATAATGCTTTTAATATTGTTTCTGTCAAAGATGCAATAAATTCTTTATCGTCCTTACGATTTCCAATTTTGGCAACAAGGGCATTTTCATTATCGTGGAACATATCTGTCAGTCCTTGACTATCGGTAGATATTACTAACATACCCAACATCAACATTTCTATTCCTGAATAGCTGCACTGTTCATTATATGATGGTAATATGCCTATGTCGGCTGCTCGATACCAGTCTACTATGTCGCTTTGTTTTATGTAGCCTGTGAATATTACACGCGACAATGCCATAGGCATCAGTTTGGTGTATTCTTCGACATTAGGGTTCTTGCCTATTATCACAAGGCGTATATTCCGTTCCTTTTGATACACATTCTCAAAGGCTTGAAATAGTTGGTAAAGTCCCTTAACCGGATGCTGGCGACCGGTGAATACTATTATCTTTTCATTTTCATAGAGACCGAGTTTTCTGCGCAGTTCATTACGAGTTTGAGTACAATTGCTTGTACGTTGCTGCCATGCGTTGCATATTGCATATAGTTTTTCCTTTGGCACATCATAGAATTCGTGAACAAACTCTCGGAACTCTTCTGTCAGGCATATTACGGCATCTACCAAGCGATACATTCTTTTCTCTTCGTGGTAGTAGTCGCGTATGAATTTAAGTTTTTCTCTGTTTGCTATCGGCAAGCGTTTCTGTGTTATGAGTTTCCTTAGTGCTTCGCGGTCGCCGTTCAACGGTGCTGCCCATCCCTGGTCGTGTATGGCAAATGTAAATTTTGAGTGTGGGAAGTTTCGTTTCAACGAGCGCAGTATCTTTTCGCAGGGGGAGTGGTTAACCATAAAAAGATTCTCTCTGCTGTCTTTTATGTGCAGTTTGAGTATAGAAGAGTACACCGGTGCATAGTTAAAGAAATATTTGTCGGCCAATGGTGGGAAACAGTAATATGTTATTCCGTTGTGGGTCAGTATGCAGAATTCTTTCGATTCGTCGTAATTGAAATATACTACATTCAGGCGGGTATCCTTCAAACCAACTAGGCAATTCAACAATTGACGCATATATGAACCTACGCCATTTTGTTTTGAACTTAAATATTCATCGAATATGTATATGTTTTTCATGGCATCAACTGTTTTGTGTCATTAAATATCCTGCAAGACCTTTTTGCAACGAAAGGTTGTTTAAAGAAAATTTTATGTCGGTTTTAACAATTTCCTCTAATGGGAATCTGTATACATCGGTTGCTCCGTTCAGAACTTCTATGAACATTGTCTGTAAGTTGCTGAATTCTTCGGATGTTGCGTTATTTTCTGAATATTCATTTATTTTTGAAATAAGGTCCATTATATACATTCTATCAAAAACCTGTTTGCCACAGCGGTTTGCACCTTGTATATGTGCAACTATGTAGTGCAGCCATCCATATATTCCATGTTCAAGGCTGAAATCATCGACTCGTCTTATATCACAGGACATCAGTTTGTTGTCTATCTCTGTACAAATATCGGCACCGCAACCGGGCATATATCCATTCTGTATGAGATATTCTATTCCCCAACCGATACCTGTAATGCCGTTTGAGAATGACAATGGCGATATGTCAGTCATGCTGTCAAGCACCTGTTCCATGAGAAAATCTGCCATCTCTTCAACGCATCTCAACTTATTGCTGCGCGAATAGGTTATCAGTGATAGTATTATTCCCATTTTACCATCAAACAACCCAATGTCGCTCATTCCTATTGAATCGACTATCAGTTTATGAAGAGCGCGTTGCTCTTTGTTAAATCCTGTTTTTTGCATAGCTGTATTTTAAAGTTATAAATTCAGTGCCTGTCCTCGGGCTTTGTTGGGTCGTTTATTATGTTCAACGGAACAAGTTCTATGTAATCAAATCCGGATGTGCTTATAACATAGTCTGGTGTTGTCGAGTCGTTTATTTTCCTTATTCGCAACCAATGTTCGTTCTCGTCAAAATATTGCGTTGTTATTATACGACGGACATATAAATCGTTGTTGCGTGCCGGCTGTATAACTGCTCCTTGTACCAAATACGAGTCGGGTGCTTTCATCCATCCGTGGTTGCGCATTTGTTTATCATTCTCTACGCCATTGTCATCTGTTCCCGCATCGGAAAACCAACCGACGCGTGGGTCAGTAGAGGTTAGTCTAAAATCTATAGGTAGTCCACAGACTTTGCCGTCAAGATATATTTGAACAATATCACCCTGCATATTTCCTATAAGAACTGTACCCATACGAAGTTCATATGTGCGTGCAGGAAACTGAGGCAATTTTATTGAAAAATCGTATAGTCCCTTTAGAGCTATCTCATCATTTAGATAAGAAAAACCGGTACGATAATAACTGAAATCATTGACAAAGGAGTTGTTTTTTATGTTCTTGCAATAGCTGAAAGGCAACTTTTGCAATTGATGGTTAAACCTAATATTATTACTCGACAGTTCGGGGAGCAACGAGCAAAGGTCTATTCGCATACGTTCATTCAGAACGTTACCCACCATCTCATCTTCGCTGTAAATTAGGATTTTATCTATGGGGTGAATAATTCCATTTGATGCGTATTGCCTGAAATCGGCATACTTTTCATTAGATTTGGTAAATTCGGTTGTTTCCATAATGCGAACGTTAAGATGTTTGCGCATTTCGGGGTTGTATGGCATTTCTTTTTTTGAGTAATTTATGAATATGTGCATGCCTTCTGTGGTACTTAGAGGCTTTGTCATTTTCATCATTTTACCCAATCCTGTTTCGTAATAGTCGTAGAGGTCGTAGTGCGGATTGTATAAATCGTCGTCATAGTAATTGCTGATTATCAATTTGTCGTATGGCAATTCGCGGTTAATGAAATGATAAGAAACAAATTTGAATAGTGCGTTCTTGGGACTGCCCGGATTGTCGCTTTCTTCTGTGCCATACCATTTTTGGGCAAAAGCCTTCAGGTCGTTGAAATTGTTGATACCATTTGCATGGAACACTTCGTCGGGTTCTATGAATCCAGTATATTTGTAGTATCTGTATTTGGGGTAGGAATATTCCGATGATTTGTTTTGTGCAAAATAGTTCTTATCCATTATCAAGCGCAGTGAGTCGGCAAAGCCTGTTGCCTTAAGTGCTTCTGTGAAGATTGAAAAGCAGGATTGTTTGGCAATCATTTCAGGCAGTTCTTCTTCGCTTGAATTTATCATTTGATCGATAATGTGTACAATACCGTTTTCCACTTCGTTGTCGCTGTCGATGATTGCCGAACTGTTGTTTATCATTATGTGGTAATCTTCGTCGGTTACTTTGTAGTTTATACCAAGATAGCGGTCGTTCATATTCCATTTTGTAAGAGCTCCTTCGCCGAACTGCGCTGTACGGTAATTGCCCTCTACAATATGTGTGCGGGCAATGACATTTGCCATTGAGTCGCTAAGTTCTTCGATGAGCGGAGATGTTATTCCCGTCCAAATGGGCTCATCAGTCTCTTTTGTCGCGTGGTAGATGCTATCTTGTTCTTGCACGTATTTTTCCACCGCCGCGTTGTCGGGAAGAAACAGGGTGTATTGTCCGTAGGTGGAGAGCAGAGTAAGCAGTTCTGCCTGTTGCAAGATGGTGATAAAATGCGAATACTTCTCGCTGCGGTTGAGTACATAGTCGGCAACCGTCTCGCCTGTGAAGACGTAGCGGTTGCTTTTGTCAATCTCCTCGCGGCAGGCGAGGATTGACAATACTATTGCGAGTATGTATAGTATTCGTTTCATATTGTGTTTTTTGCTTTAACTCCTCCCTTTTTTCAAAGGGGAGGTGGCTGTCAAGCCGGAGGAGTTTGAAAATTTACTTACGTATTCATTCAGACGCCCTCCCCCTTCGGGTACTCCCTCTAACTTAGAGGGAGAGTGTATTTATTGCTATTATTTTATCTGTTTCTCAATGCCTGTCCTCAGGTTTTGTTGGGTCATTTATTATGTTCAATGGAACAAGTTCTATGTAATCCAAATAAACTGATTCATGCCTAAATCCTTCATAGGAAGAAGGAGGTAAATATCTGAAACGTAACCAATGTTCACCCGTGCCGATGTATTGTCGGTGAATTATCTTACGCATACATAGCATCGTATTTCTTGCTATGGGATTTTCGCCAAATAAATTAAAAACATAGTAACTATCCGGTCCCTTCATCCATCCTCTGTTACGCATCGCCTTGTCATTCTCAACGCCATGGTCATACGTGTCTTCATCCTTGACCCATCCTATTTCCGGGTCTGTTCCTATTGGGTCAATCAAAATAGGATTACCACAAACCTTATTGTCAAAATATAATTGATATTTTGCATTATTTCGGTCTAAATTACCAGGATCTCCTTGAACAGAAATACGTATTTCGTATGTGCGGGGAGGTACAGGGGGTAACAGAATGGATGTATCAAAATTTATATGTTCATCAAGGTTGTCAGTCTTTGCAGAAAGTATCATACAATTAAGATTATAGTAAGCAATATTGTGCATGTATGATAGTCCGCTACCACCTTTATTATGTGTTTTTGTTCCTTTGCAATAACCTAACGGTATATAGATATAATCGCTATTTTGCAATAGATTGTTGCTTGAAAGTTCAGGTTGCAACGATGCAACGTCGAAACGCATACGCTCGTTAAGAATATTTCCCACCATTTCATCCTCGTTGTAAATGAGTATTTTGTCTATTGGGTGTATAAGACCGTTGCCGGCATTGGGGACAAAATTGGCGTATCGCTCGTTCATTTGTGTAAATTCCGTAAGTTCTATGATGCGTACATTCGTGTGATTGCGCATCTCAAAATTATATGGAATCTTGCGCTTGGAATAGTTCAAGTAGATATTAAGACCATCGGTGGTGCTTAGTGGCTTCAAGGCTTTAAGCAGCGTACCCTGCATCGTTGGATAGTAGTTATATAAGTCAAATCCGGGAATATAGTAGTTGTCAAAATACTCTCCATCGATAACGCCAGACCTTGAAAGCACCACTCTGTTGTATGGTATCTCACCCTCCACAAAGTGATAGGCTACGAATTTATAAAGTGCATTTTTCGGATTATTATAATTACCTTTTTCCTCGGTGCCGTACCACTTCTCAGCAAACATCTTTAGGTCGTTAAGGGTATAGATACCATTCGCGTGGAACACCTCGTCGGGTTCGACGAAGGCGGTGAATTTAAAATATCTATGTTTGGGTGAGTAGTCAACATCATAGTAGTCCGGCTTTATCGGCTTATAATTTAAATCTGTTGATACAGACACTTTCTCCGAAAAGCCTGTCGCAGCAATTGCCTGACTGAAAATATTGAAATAGGGATGTGCAGCTATTTGGTTGGAGATAGTCCTGTATTTGGGGTCGATGGGTCGGTCTATTATGTGAACTATGCCATTTTCCACCTGATTGTCGGCATCTATTATGGCGGAATTGTTGTTCAGCATTATGTAGAAGCGTTCATCAATTACCTTGTAACTCACAGATAACGCTCTGTCGTTGAAATTCCATTTACCTAACGCACCCTCGCCCATGTCGGCAGTGTGGTAATTCCGGTTTTCAATAAGGTGCATGCGAGCAATGACGTTTGCCATTGAGTCGCTAAGTTCTTCAACAAACGGTGAGATTACTCCCGTCCATACAGGGTTGTCGCTATCCTTTGTTGCGTGGTAGATGCTATCTTGCTCTTGCACGTATTTCTCCACCGCCGCGTTGTCGGGAAGAAACAGAGTGTATTGTCCGTAGGTATTTAATAGACTCAACAATTGAGCACGTTCGAGCAAGTTTATAAAATGCGAATACCTGTCGCTGCGGTTGAGCATATAGTCGGCAACCGTCTCGCCCGTGAAGGTGTAACGATTGCTTTTGTCAATCTCCTCGGTGCAGGCGAGGATTGACAATACTATTGCGAGTATGCAGAGTATTTGTTTCATTGAGTTCTTTGTTCTTAGCTCCTCTTAGATAGAGGAGGTGGATTTAACCTTGTTAAAGACGGAGGTGTCTGAATATATTGCTTGTGTATTCATTCAGACTCCCTCCATTCGGGTAGAGGCTGGAGCAAAAATACTTTTGCCCTAGCCTTACAGAACAATGCTATATTTAACCCTCAACAGGCTTTTCACATAGTTCTTCCTTACCATTGTGATAATGTTCTCCTGCTGGTGTATAACATGCAAGTCCCCAATCATTTGTCATAAAATCACAATATTCACTTGGAGGACATTCCAAAGTGATACTTGAGCCTCCATACTCTACGGGGCATAACATACTACATGTAGAAGAACGTTCCGGTTCATAACCTCCGCGAATTTGCTTCATTTCACTGTTTGTTAACTTCGTGGCATCTTTAAGCACCACGGGTTTAATTCGTTTCATACTTTTAGTTGTTTTAATCGTTTATAATTAGTTATTTATGTAACCCACACGATTACATTTTTGTAGTCTTATCAATAAAATATATCAAGTCTTCTATCTTATATTCGTTAGGTAGCAGATGGCCATTAACTATTGTTGTCGGTGTAGAACTTAGTCTGCAGCTTTTTATCCATTGCTGATGGTTGCTGAATTCTTTAAGAACTGCCTCATCTTCAATGTCAAGATTATAGTTCTCGAAGAATTTTTCCTTCTCTGCTTTCCCGCCATCGTACCATTTGTTGTATATCTCAGTTGCATCCTTTTCACCAAACTGCT
>JAFTTA010000296.1 GCA_017467015.1 Bacteroidaceae bacterium | reverse complement strand
ATCACAGCCACGAACTCACCATCATTGACATCAATCGATACACCGTTGAGTGCCACAGTCTCCACCAAGTCCGTACGGAACACTTTTTCAAGATTTTCAGTTTTCAGTTTCATAATATCATATTTTAAGGTTATTTCAAACAGCTTATTATTGTCCTTTATTCAGCACCTCAATGGGGTTACGGTTGACAGTGCGCCAGGCACTTGCCATGACAATTGCCATAGTGAGCAGTGCCACTATCACAAACGCAAGCACATACACCCACAGATGCAGCGGAGTCTTATAGGCGAACTCCTGAAGCCACCCTATCACAAGGTATGTGGCAACGGGAACAGCAATCACAAAGCATACAAGCAGCACTTTCAGGAAGCGGCTATTGAAGAGCCACAGTATACTCCCCACCAGTGCACCGTTCACACGTCGCAAGGCAATCTCCTTCTGCCTGTATTCTGTCTCAAAGAAGACAAGCCCGAACACTCCCAGCAGAGAAATTATAATTGAAAATACCGATACCGCGACTATCACGGACTGCTGGTTATCCTCCTTTTCGTAGAAGCCCTTCTGGATTATCTCGTCAAGCAACACAGGTATCGCATACCCGATACTCTCGTTGCGTACCAGTTTCTCGGTAATATCCCTTATCTGCTGCTGTACGACAGCCAAGTCACTACCCTTCTTTATCCTTATATAACAGACAGGCATCTTCTCTTGGGGATTTACAAAGAACGCAAACGGTTCAACGGCGTGCTGCATGCTGCGTTCATTGATGTCACTGCAGAAACCTACCACATCGTACCATTTTCCATTGTGGTTTATCTTGTCGCCAAGTTCCATCCCGTACTTTTTCCTTGCAGCATTGTTAAAGACAAACACCCCTGCATCGCCATCAGACCCGACGCCATCAGGGACAGCTATTCCCATTGTCTCCATGAACCCCGGTTCAACAGGAAGAACCCTGAAGTTTATTCCCTCCTCGGAACGTGACCATTCGCGTCCCCAGCCGTCCTTCCTGTCACCTACAATGTCATGGCTGCAGAAGGTAACCGCCTCGACGAAAGGAGAAGTCAACAGAGCATTGCGCAGTGTCTCACGTTGCTCTTGGTCAATGTAGTTTTCAGGATACACATTGTAAACCTTGTACTTAAGAATACAATCCCTGTCGAATCCCATATCATGATTCTTCATGAAGCTGTTCTGTACGGCAATGAAGATTGCTACGATGATGAAAAGGAATGACAGCACGAACTGCATACCTATGAGTATGTTACGCAGAGCCTGACCTTTGGCTGTTGCACCGAAACTGCCCTTGAGCACAAATGCCGGAGCAAAAGATGTGAGGTACCACGCAGGATAGGCGGCAGTAAGCAACGCCATCAGCAGCGTTGCCAAAGCAACACCTATTGCAACCCACATATTCTCAGGAGCAAACAACGATACCGACAGCAGTTCCCTGAAGGCGCTCTTCTCCACCATATTCACCAACAGCAACGATACAAGCATGGCTATTGCCAACAGGCCTGCCGCCTCAAAGAATACTCCTACACGCAATGAGATGCCGTGCGCACCCAGAATCTTCTGCGTGTTGATGTTGCGTATACGTTTGGGAATGAGCGCCACAAAGAAATTGAAGAAGTTTATGAAAGCAATGAGCAGTGTCACCACAGCCAATGTAAGCATAGTGAATGTTGTCGTGCGGTTACCCACTTTAAGGTCAAAATACTCCATGTCGGTAGTGAAATAGGTCTCGGTGAACGGAGTCAGACGTATGTTTTTCTTCAGTTCATCGATTGTCTTTTCTTTAAAACGTTCGTTATCCTCAAGCAACATGATCTGTGCCGATGCATGCTGAAGGAAAGCCTCTGTGTCATCCTCGCTTCTCAGGCGCACATACAGGGGGTCGTTCCAATTGCTCCATTCATTGCTTTCCATCTTGTCGTAGTACGGCCCATAGAAAGCCTCAAGCCCTGCAATGTCACTGTTCTGCGGCAGGTCCTCGAATATGGCACCCACAGTGAGTGAGACTTCGGCGTTGTATGTGCCACCCCAACACACGCGGTCACCAATCTCCAAGCCATATTTCTGTGCCACCGAACGGCTGAATGCCATTGCGCTGCGTTTGAGCACAGGCTCAAAATCGCCCTCTACAAGTTCAATGCCCAATGCCGTGATGCTTCCGTCGGAAAGCTCGGTACCGGCAAGGACAATAGGCTCGTCGGGGAACTTCTCGAAAGTGTGGTCGACATCACGGTTCTGCAAGTACCCGAAATGATAACCTTCGACAGCAGGGTTGTCCGTTACCATAATCCTGGCCAACGGAGTCGTGATTATATAAGTCCAATCAATATCCTGAATGAACTTATGCTCCACTCTAAAAAGCCGTCCGGCATCCTTTATACCACGATTGTAGCTGAAATCGTAGTTCACCTGCACAAGCATCGTATATGCGACAGCAATGGCAATTGCAAGCCCTGCAACATTCAACACCGACGACAGACGTTGCCCACGCAGTGTCATCCTTAAATTACGTAATAGATTTCTCATATTTCACTTTATAATTTATCGTTTATCCCTTATTCAGCACCTCAATAGGATTGCGGTTTACCGTACGCCAAGCAGTCACCGTCACAACAACAGCCACCACGGCAGACACCAACAACAGTACAAGTGCAAAAATCCACCAATGCAGTGCGGTCTTGTAGGCAAAGTTGCTCAGCCACTCGTTCACGACATACAGGGCCACAGGCAATGCCACGATAAAACTCAATGCCACCATATCAAGATATTTCCTGTTTATCAACCTTATCATGTTCCACACAGTCGCTCCGTTTACGCGGCGAAGGGCAATCTCGCGCTCCATGTATCTTACCTCAAAGAGCACTGTGGCCAGCAAGCCCATGACAGACACTATTATCGCAACGACGGCAAAGGCAGAAATCTGCAATGCTTTCAACTGTTCGTCCTTGTACTCGCTGCGCATGACATCATCGATTAACTGCACCTCCATTGAAGAATTATCTGTTTCGAAGTACTCTGTAGTGGTGGCGCGCATATACTCGGCAACATCCTTCAGGTTGTATCCAGGCGCAACACGCACATAAATAGACATATTTATTATCACCCTGTTCAAACCTATAGCCAAAGGCTCAACATCGTATTGCAGTGGCCGATATTTGAAATCACGACAGAATCCCACGATAGGTGTTCTTGTGCCGACGATACAATCGCCCACGTTCAGCGAATAAAGTTTGCGTGCCTGTTCATTACATATATATCCGCCGGGTATAAACTCAATGGTAGTTTTTGTAATAATCACTGCCGGAAGTTCGTCGTGTTCAAGAGTGCGCCCCTCATAAATATCAAGTCCCATAACCTGTGGAAAATCCGACGAAACTTGCATCATTACAATATTTGCTCTATCGGTTCTGCGGGTGCCTTTATCTTCATTCGACTCCCCTATTATAGCAACATTACGCTTATCGGGCGAATGAGATATTATATCAGCATCACCCAAAGCAGCAGCTACAATACCGGGGTGCTCGCAGAGTTTCTCACAAAGTGCGGCGTGATCGCCGATCCCGGAAGCATTGGGAGTAGCAACAAGCACCGACTCTTTGTCGAATCCGACGTTGGCACCAAGCATGAAGTTGTTCTGTGTGCGTATGAACACCGCAACAATGATGAGCACGAAGGAAATTACAAACTGCATTATAATAAGTACCAGACGGAGCCTCATTCCACGCCTGTTTCGTGCAAAGTCACCGTTCAATGCCAGTGCCGGAGTGAACGACGTCACGTAAATCGACGGATATATTGATATAGCCACGGCCAGCAACAACGATGCACACAGCATAACGGATGCTACACCCTTATTCTCCCACAAGGACAGCCTTGCGGAAAAGAGTGAAGACAGTTCACTGTCGTCTGTTACAGAAACGATCAACGATGCTATTGTAACGGACAGAAGCACCATTATAACCGACTCGATAATGAAAGTGACACGCAACTGCATCACCGATGCACCCATAATTTTTTGAGTATTGACACTGCGTATGCGTCGCGGCATCAACGAGAGGCAGAAGTTAAGGTAATTTACAAAGGCAATAGCGAGAAGCACCACCGCAATGGCAATGAGCGCAATAGTACCTGTTAGGCTTCCCTTCTGCAGAGCTTTTACCTCGGCTCCATAAAAATGAGAATCGGTTAAAGGCATCGCACGCATCTCGACACCGGCTTCGGGAGATTCGGCAGCTATTTTTTCATTCATCGCCCTGCTAAGTTCCTCGGCAGTATATTCGGGAGTAAGTTTCGCATACGCGACATAATAATTCTTATGTTTCGAGTTGCGATAGAAATCACTAAACTTCCCCATTGAGACAATTACATCAAGTGCTGCAAAATCGGAATTTTTCTTGAAGTCCTTGTAAATAGCAACTACTGTCATCACCCTATTGTGGAAAAAGGCCTCGTGAAAGCCCTGTGTTGTCCTTTCTAATGTTGAACCAACCTTTAGATTATATCTCTTTGCAAAGCTCTCGCTAATGAGGACATTCTCATCGCGTAAAAGATTATCAACACTACCCTCGACTATTTCAAAAGGCAATATTTCAAAAACATCGTCCGAAGCAAAAGATATCGAGAGGGGGATATTTGCATCGCCAACAGTAAACCTGTTGGGTTGCTCATTGATATTAAGCACTCCCAACGACTCGACACCGACAATGTCACTCACTGCATCAAGAAAATTCTCGGAACTGAAAGCTTCCCACTTCTCGGGTTCTTGCTTTATGTGTCCGTGCATCTCAATGCGCACAATGCGCTCTACATCCTTTATATCCTTATTATACGACAGTTCGTACTGAACCTGCACGGCAATCATATATGCAACGGCTATGGCAACACCCAATCCAATGATGTTCAGTGCCACCACTAACGGGTTACTGCGTAATGTCACTTGGAAATTATGTAATATCTTTTTCATTTTCAACACCAATTATACAGTTTCTTTTAGACATGATATTTCGGGGACAGCCAGGTAATACCTGACTCAATCGAGTATCAGCCTCTCGCTCTCACCGAAGTTGTCATAGGAAGAAGTTATTATCCTCTCACCAGGCTCAAGCCCCTCAATGACCTCATAATATTGAGGGTTCTGCCGTGCAATCTTTATCGGGCGCTTCACAGCCTCACTGCCATCGGGCGAGAGCACATACGCCCATTTTCCGCCGGTTGAAGCAAAGAAACCGCCACGTGCGACAAGCACTGCCTCTTGCGGCTCCCCCAATTGCAGATTGATGTAGTATGTCTGTCCCACACGTATGTTCCGCGGAGTCTCACCCACAAAGGTGAAGTCGGCACGGAACTGTCCGTCCCTAACGTCGGGGTAGACAGTGCTTACCTCTACCGCATACTCGGTACCCTGTCGCTCGAACACACCGTCAAGTCCTGTGGCAATGCGGTCAATATAACGCTCGTCTATGCTCACCTGTACCTTGTACTCATCGAGCTTGTTTATAAGGCCCACGGTTGCCCCGGCTCCTACAACCTGCCCCAGTTGCATGTTGAACGAACTCAGCTGACCGTCGTGCGTGGCACATACGTTTAGGTCCGCCACACGTCTGTGGGCCGTCTCCACCTCCTTGTGGACATTCTCAAGAGCCTGTGCCATCTTCATGCGCTGTATCTGCTGATAGAGCGAATCCTGATAGAGACGCTTCACAAGCAGTTGCAGATTGGTCTGTGCAAGCTCATGGTTCTCCTTGGAACGCAGATACTCCTCCTGCGTGGTAAGCCCGTCGCTGTAAAGAGACTGCTGCTGTTCGAATGTTCGCTGGGCGCGGTTAGCCTCGATTTTTGCC
>JAFTTA010000295.1 GCA_017467015.1 Bacteroidaceae bacterium | reverse complement strand
TTATATCAGATGGCGGTTGCTTGGAATGTCATACAGCCGAGCCATCATTGCCTTTCTATGCCGAGATACCTTTGGCGGGTGATATGGTGAAAAAAGATGCAGCCGATGGTTATCGTGCTTTTGATATTGCTCCTATGTACGAGGCTGTGAAGAAAGGGGAAAAGGTGAGCGAGGTAGATCTTGCGAAATTTGAAAAAGTGGTTGCAGATGGCACTATGCCTCCCGCGAAATATTACATGGTGCATTGGGGTGCATATATGAACAGCAAGGAGCGTTCAATCGTTGCCAATTGGGTGAAGGAGAGTCGTGAAAAATTCTACCCCAATAAACTTGCTGCAAACGAATTTGCAAACGAGCCTGTACGCCCTATTGAGGATTCTGTTGATACTGACCCACTGAAAGCGAAACTTGGCGAATTGCTGTATAACGATACACGTCTATCGGCAGATAACACCGTGTCATGTGCATCATGTCACGGACTTAACACCGGCGGAGTGGACAACAAACAGTTCTCCGAAGGTGTAAATGGTCTCAAAGGAGGCGTTAATGCTCCAACTGTCTTCAATGCACACTACAATTTTGTGCAGTTCTGGGATGGTCGTGCAGCCACTTTGGCTGCTCAGGCAGCAGGCCCTCCTCTCAACCCTGTGGAAATGGCGTCTAAGAGTTTCGACGAGATTTGTGCCAAACTGAAAGCTGATGCTGCTTTCGACAAGGCCTTTACAGCAGTCTATCCCGAGGGTATTACCGAACAGACCATAACTGATGCTATTCAGGAATTTGAACGCACGTTATTGACCCCAAATTCTGCATTCGATAAGTATCTCAAAGGTGATAAAACTGCTATGACAGAAGAACAAAAAGAGGGTTATGAACTCTTTAAAGCCAATAGTTGTGCCACATGCCATGTGGGCGAGAATCTTGGTGGACAGTCATACGAACTCATGGGTATCATGAACGACTATTTTGCCGACCGTGGTACAGAACTTACAGTGGAGGACAACGGACGCAACAAAGAGACAAAGCAGCAACGTGATATCCACCGTTTCAAGGTTCCCGGATTACGTAATATTGCCCTTACTGCGCCTTATTTCCACGATGGTACACAGAATACCCTCGAAGAGGCTGTTAAGGCAATGGGCAAGTACGAAGTGGGTGTTGACCTTAACGATGGTGACGTAAGCAAAATAGTTGCATTCCTTAATACTCTCACAGGTGAGTATAATGGCAAGCTGCTTACAAACGATAATATGAAGTGAAAAGTTGTTTGTATAAAAAATGATGGTTGCAATTAATAGAATTGCAACCATCATTTTTTTATATATTTATCTTATCCTCTCTCCGAAAACCTCTTTCACCTCGCACTCCATGAGGGCAAACCTCGCGTCGCTCCTCACAGCGCCTGCAAAAGCAAAGGCAATAAACCTATACGCCTTTGACCTCACAAAGCGACATACAAAGTCGCGGACGATCTTCTTTGCCGAGGGCGCTGCACGCATCACACCCTTCACACACTCCTTGCCACCTATTAGCTCCCATGCGACGCCATCCACACTGCCCAGAGTGTAGAAACCCATAGTCTCGCCATACACTGTGGCACGCAGCGCACTCTTGCCAACACGCTTGAAACCCGTCTCTCCGAAAATGCAGCCTCGGGTAATCATCACCACCGGAACATCCTCGCATAAGCTCTCGTTCCGGTTGAATGTACATCGCACATACTTAGCGTCGCTGCCCTCGAGGTAGCTGCTGCCCAAGACAAGTTTGTCGGGATATTCAACCCTTGTGGAATATTTACCATCTGCTGTGCTCCACACACCCGATTGCAGGTTATATACAAAGACATATTCCTTATCCTTGTTGCACACATAGAGCAATCCCGTAGTGTGGTCGTAGGCAGTGAAAGACCCGGCAAGATAATCGGCAAAAGCCTCCCTGCTGCTTAGGGCCCCTTTACCCACAATGGCGCATATTATCTCTGCTACATCTCCGCTCTTCTTCAGTTCGGGAGTGTCAATCCCTGCGATGCTCTCCGAGATATTCACCGCGTCCGCACCACTTATCATCATCAATCCCATGGCAGTGGAGAAGACAACACCTCGCGTGGTGCTCGTTACCGACGAACCGTTGTTGCATATCTCCTTGCTGCATGGCACCTGCGACAGATATGTGCCCGCTCCCGAGCCGTCAACCGTCATCAGCCACACACCTGCTTTGGTAAAGACATACAATGGATGTTGTCCGAACTGCCCTTGTGACACTGCAACACTGTTGCTGCACACAGCAAGGATGGTCGCGTCGAACGAATAGGTACTCTTTGCCGGGAAGAAGAAAGGATTGTCTACCTCGGACACCCTCATCACGTTCTCTCTGGTGCAAATTCTGTCGTCGGAAATTTTCAGTGTGAAACCCAGAAGGGTGTCGCCATCATACTTTGTCTCAATCTCGTCGCCTGTTGTTGTTACCCACTCCTCGCCGCCAATGGTAATGGGGTTTATACCCGTCAACGCCCCTGTATTGTAGTTCAGTTGCACAGCGATAGTTTCTCCATTTCTTAGCTCGTCTATGCCGCCATATACATCTAATCCCGTCATTTCTTTGTCTCCGACAAACAGCTTCAGACCGTATGAGAAAATAGAGACATCAGCCTCCTCTGTTGTGCCAGCCACATCGCCAAGAAAGGTAATGTTCAGTTTCCACTTATTCATAAGACTGCTGTCGTACTTGAAGACATAAAGCCCGGAGAAGTCGCTGCGTTCGGGATATTTCTCCTTCATGGCAACTACAAAAGCATTTTCACTGCCTGTCTTTTCCAACTCAATTCTTACATCGTCGGCTGCAATGGTCTCCGTGATAGAGGTTGCATAGTCGTTGCCTTCCGAAGCCTCGGCAAGGAAGTACGCTTCGTTCAGCGTGTCATGCGCCGTCAAAGGAAAGTCGCGTCTTGCAATCGTGTAGCTGTTCCACTTGTTGCGATAAGCCACGTAGAGCCTTATATTCTTTGCCCGTGCATCGGGGTAGTGCAGCAGCGGTGTCAGGCTATACTCTTCACCCTCTACCGTTGCCATGGGTGCTGCATGGTTGGTAATAACACTCTTCTCTCCCTGCTCGGTGCCAATGGTTACAACCTGAGTAATCTGCACGATAGTAGATGAGTTGCGCCCCGGAACATCCATGTTGCCAAAGCCATCTCGGAACCTCTCTGTCACTCCGGCAAGGTGCATCTTGCTATTGTACAGGTATCGACACACATCGCTGCTAAGTTCATGAGGATGCTCGTTCACCGGCAGAGCCTTTTGCACGGCAAGCTGCGAGGGCGATGTCTCCTCCAGACGCCACACCTCGTTGCCCTCAAGGTCATACTCCGCAATTCTGTAGAAGAGCGCAGCCTTTGATACCTCCTCTCTTATTTTTGTTCCGCTCTTTGGAACATATCTGTCGAAAGTGTTCTGTGTGGTTATGGTCGTCTGCCCGCCACCGCCATAGACGTAGCTATCCTTCTCCAGTATTCCGTTTTTGCTTTCGTGCCCCATGATAGAGGGAGTGGCAAAAACCTCAATGGCAACAATAATATCCCTCCAGCGTTTCAGGTCGTAGTTCTCGAAAGAGAAAGAGGGAACAAAGCCGCGTACCGACGTGAAAAAGTTTGATCTGTTGGTGGCGCCTATTATCCTCGGGCACGAATAGAAATTCCTGTTGTCGCGTCCGATGCTCTTGTACGTGCCCAGCCAAAAGTAGCCGATGTTCTCAATAAGTTCGTCGCTGTCCTGTACATAGTAGATGGGCGAGAAGGCAATGTAGCTGCCGTCGAACAACCTTGCAGCCACACGCACAAGTGTT
Source organism: Bacteroidaceae bacterium (assembly GCA_017467015.1). Taxonomy (GTDB): domain Bacteria; phylum Bacteroidota; class Bacteroidia; order Bacteroidales; family Bacteroidaceae; genus HGM04593. Next base: position 8,722 of record JAFTTA010000295.1, on the reverse strand, counting down.
CTGTCGACAAAAGCACCTTGCCGGTAAAGACCGCTAAGGCATTCATCGAAATAACCCTTGGAGGCATTGCGCCTCCTCAGCGCCTCATTGCCGGTGCCTACCTCCACGCTGTCTATGTAATAAGCCTCCTTGGTAAGCGTCGTCACATGTATGGGTTTCACCTCTATGTTCAGCCGTGGTAGCTCGGGCAGACGTCCCAGATAGCGATAATTACCATCGTAAATAGCGTAACGCACACTGCTGTCGTCGCAGTACATCACCACCACATTGCCCATGAAGGCAAGGGACTTCACATAACCATCGCTCACACCATCGGCAACATTAATCTGCACTCCTTTGCTGTTGTAAACCTTGCCATTGTTCACACTCAGCCACTCCGCAGCTTTCACATGGTAATACTCGCTAAAATATGTGGCTGTCACCTCCGTACCTTTCGATGGCGGAGCAATAACCTTGCCACCCTCTTTGTCGACAGTCATGTTGTGAAGCACATGGCACTCGCCGTCGCGTCCGGCACGCGCCTCACTGTTCTCTCTCAACCCCAACAGGGGAATGTTTATCTTCTGCATACCTTTTTTATGGCAAAAGTAATATCACTGCAAAGTGTTGTTTTTGCAGAATTAACATTTTGTTTTTGCGGTGTGGTGGCAATGAATAATTATCTGTTGTGATAGAGCAGTCTGTTTATGTCAGGCATTTGAAGCGAAATTCATTGTGAAGATTGTTTGCCGCTGTGCAGGGTTGCTTTCAACAAGCAGGTCGCCACTATGCAGTCTCATTATTTGTCTGCTTAGGCACAGTCCTATGCCGTTACCATTCTTTTTGGTAGTATAGAAAGGTAAAAATATATCTTCTGTGCGATTGAAAGGAATGCCTGCGCCGTTGTCGGTTACAACTATTTGAGGTTGCTTCTCACAGATGGTGGCAAATAACTCGACGCTTCCATCCTCATATTCCTTTGCCGACTCTATTCCGTTTTTCAGCAGATTGCAAATGACTATGCGTATGAGTGAAAGGTCGGCATAAATGTGAATTTTTGGGCAGCGAATACTTAATGTAACGTTTTGTGGCTTGTCGCTGAACATTTTCTGTATTTCGCTAAAAAGTTCCGGAATGAATATTTTTTGATATTGGGGTGGGGGAATATGTGTCAGTTCTCTGTATGAGTCGAGGAATTTTTTTATGTCCTTGCTTTGGCTGTTGATGATGCTTATCCCCTCTTTTATGTCGTTGTCGCTGTATTTTTCGTAGTTCTCTATGTAATGCTGCGAAAGAGTAATAATGGGTGTAACAGTGTTACGAATTTCGTGTGTCATTATGCGCAACATGCGGTCGTAGTAGAGCTTTTTTGTCTCTACGAGCTGTTCATTCTCGCGGTTGCGTGCTATTATTTGGTTCATGTCGTCATACATTCCCATAAGACTGTTGTCGTTTGTGTATGGCATTCTAATCATGTAGTCCTTGCTACGCAATGAGAGAAGAAACATTTTCATCTGTTCTATTGGGAACATAACTATCTTGGCTAGCCTTGTGAGAATAATCACGAATATTACAGTTGCTATCGACAAGTAGAGAATATCGGGCTTGTATATGATGAGCAGGGTGATGGCTACAACATCAAAAACCATCGCCAGTAAATGTAGCAGCAGTGATAATCTGTAGTTCTTATAAGCCATATTTTGTGATTTTGTTGTATAACGTTCGTCGAGATATTCCCAACTTTTTTGCTGTTAATGTAATGTTACGCTCGGTCTCTTTAAGTGTTTTCTTTATCTTTTCTTTTTCCATCTCTTCAATGGTGGCCTCTTCTTCCTTTTCCTCATGTGGCGTCTGAACTTCGCTTACAACGTCATGTTTTTCTATTGCTGTGACTATTTTTTCTATTAGCTCTTTGTTGTCCCATGGCTTTGTGATGAAGTCGTCAGCTCCATATTTCATGGAGCGTACAGCTATGTCAATGTCTCCGAAGGCTGTCATCAGAATTACAGCAGGTGCGTTGGGACGCTGTTTAATATTGTTCAACCAAAATAGCCCCTCTTCGCAGTTTAAATTCGTGTTGCTGAAGTTCATGTCGAGCAGTACGGCATCTACGTCACCATTGTTTAGTATGGCAGGTATGAGTGTGGGGGATGAGACAGTTCCTACCTTTTTGAAAGTATCCTTCAGTATTAACTTCAATGTTTGCAGTAGTGCTACATTGTCGTCTATGGCAATTATGTGATAGTTGTACATGATGTTTGTATCTTCAAACTATCGCAAAAATAGAGTAAATTAACTAATCCATCTTCTTCTATTTGCTGAAAAAGCATCAAGTGTGCAAAAATTGCACACTTGATGCTTTTTCTTGTAAACCGGATTATTCCACCGTCAGTTCGAGTATGCCGACTGCTGCATCCTTTTGTGGAGTGATGTGCAGCAGCAATGCTTGTGTTTCGACAGATGTAGCCGGATGTACCATGTTGAATTTGTTGGCATCAGTGTCGAATGAGTCGGTTATGTATGGGGTATATTCGTGCCACTCGCCATCTTTCAGATATTCCATTCGCCACGATGTTGGCAGTTTTACGTCTTTATTGTCATCGTACCAATAGACAGATACACTTTCTATGGGCATCTTTTTCTTCAGCCTTATTTCCACTTGTTGCTCCCTGCCTAATCTTGGCCAGCTTGTCCAGCGTGGTATGCTGTTGTCTGCTGAACTTGTGGGGTATTTACCGTCGGCAATTGCTGCCACGTTGTCGTTGCTGTATGTGAATGAGGCTATTGCATCCTCTATGTTGCCTGCATATCTTACCATCCCTTTTCTCACAGTGGCAGCGTCGCGTGCAAACCACACATTCATCGCTTTGTCGCCTCGGTTGTTCCATGCGTAGTAGGGGATGAGAGTCAGTTTATCGTTTTGTTCATCATCGCTTGTGGCTGCTGCCGCCTCAATCTCTATTGCGGGTATGTTTTTCAGTATGCCATCGGTAAAAATGTTTGTCTTCTCTTTCTTCTCTATGTCTGTGATGAAATATTGCGACACCGGATAGGCATTGTCTGCTGTTTCGGCACAGTAGACTAACGGACCGCGAGTGATGCAGACGCGGTTGCTGTCGGCTTTTACACGCTCGTCGGCAATAGAGAAACGCATGGACATGGGCAGTTCGAGTTGTACTCTGTCGCCTTTACTCCACTTGCGTTTTATGGGCATATAACCGTCTACAATAGTGCTGCTGTGTTTTTTGCCGTTCACCAATGCTGTTACTATGCCTTCGGCTTTGTCGGCATATGAATATAGCTCGCCGGCGACGAAACGTTCATCGGAGCACCATGTAGGTATACGCATCCATAAGGTGAATTCTTTGTCTTCGTTTTCGGGAGTGACCTCTATTTGTATATCTCCACTGAATGGATATTCAGTATTTTGTACCAATGTGACATTACCGGTTGCGAGGGGGATGCTTACTTTGCTTCCTGCGTAGAGTGCGCAGAAGATGTCGTCATCGGTGTGTGAATATATCATACCCGATATTTGCGGTATGAGGCGTGCAAGGTTAGAAGGGCAGCAGGCTGTGCCGAACCATGGCGAACGTCCTGCGCGACCATGGTTAAATGTCTTTCGTCCGTCTGCTTCCAAAGGGTTTACATAGAAGAATCTGTTACCCTCGATGTTAACTCCTGCCAACACGTTATTGTAGAGCGACACCTCGGCAACATCTACATATTTTGCATCACCTGTCATCAGGAACATGCGGTAGTTGAAAAGCACGTTGCCTACAGCTGAACAGGTCTCGTTGTAAGTATCCTTGTTGGGCAGCAGATAGTCAGGGCCGAATCCTTCTATGTTGGGTACCGCGCCTAATCCTCCGGTGATGTGCATCTTCTTGTCTACAATGTCGTGCCATATTGCTTTCAGAGCGGGTATGAGTGTAGTGTCGCCACTGATGGCTGCTACGTCAGCCATGCTTGAATATAGATAGGTGGCGCGTACAGCATGACCCACGGCTGTTCTCTGCTCTCGGGCGGGCATATGTTGCTGTGCATATTCAGGCGTTGAAGTTCCAGTTCCGTTAGGACGGTATGTGATGCCTCGTATATCTATGAAACGTTTCGCCATGTTCAGATAGAGCGAGTCGCCTGTCACTCGGAACATTTTCACCAATGCCAGTTCAATTTCTTGATGTCCGGGTGCTTGATTGATAGGTTTGCCATCGTTGTATGCTGCATCGCCCTCGAAAAATACTTTGTTTATGTGGCGTGCGCTCTTTTCGGCAATGTCGAGCCATTTGCGCTTGCCGGTAGCCTGAAAATAGGCAATGGCTGCTTCGTACATATGTCCCATGTTGTACAGTTCGTGACTGAAGATAACATAGGAATAGGGCTTGTCGCCCGTGCCCCATTTGTTCCTGGGGTTACGCATAGCCTCCTCGACCATGTGATGCTCATAGAGATAACCATCCTCGGCTTGTGCTTCGCCAATGATGTCAATAATCTCATCCATCTGTTTTTCCAGTTCAGCGTCCTTTTCTAAAGTGAGCAGATAGGCAGCCCCCTCCATCACCTTGAAAAGGTCGGATGAAACATACAATGCAAGCGGAATGAGCTTCTCTTTTTTGCCCTCTTTGGTGAATGCAGCTACACGGCGTAAGTTCTCTACGGCAGATGCGGTCTTCTCCAGCGAGAATGGCACAAGTGTCTTTTTTTGTGTCTGTAAGCGTGGCAGCCAGAAATTGTCGGTAAGTGTGACTTTTTCAAATGATACGGGTGTTAGCGATTCATTTACTTTTGGTACATCGTTGTTGCATGAGATGAACGATGTGGCTGCAACGATGCTTGCCATTATTGCATTGCGTAGTTTCATTGTTTGGGAATTTGTGTGGTGTTCTTATTTTTTTATATCACAACAAAATTATCAAATATTGGTTTCATTTAAAAATGTTTTTATACAAAACTTATATTTATCTCAAAATTAGCTACCTTTGTCTCTTTAAGTAAGAAATATATTTATTAGTTATTCAAATATCTGTTTAATTACAATATAGAAATTACAGACTTATATATGGAATCTGTTGCATTTATACAGTGGTGTCTCGACCACTTAAATTATGGCACAATTACTTTGTTGATGACCATAGAGAGTTCTTTTATTCCTTTCCCCTCAGAGGTGGTTGTTCCCCCGGCGGCATGGCTTTCGGCCGACCCCGAGAGTGGGCTTAATGTTTACTTGGTTGTATTCTTCGCCACTCTTGGTGCAGTAGTGGGAGCGGTTATCAATTACTTCCTTGCATTATGGCTTGGTCGTCCCATTATTTACAAGTTTGCAAACAGTCGTTTCGGACATATGTGTCTCATTGACGAGCCTGCGGTGAAAAAGGCTGAAGAGTATTTCGAGGAGCGTGGTGCTGCATCCACTTTCATTGGTCGTCTGATACCTGCTGTGCGTCAGCTTATATCTATTCCTGCGGGATTGGCTCGCATGAAGATAGGTACTTTCATACTTTTTACAGCTCTTGGTGCCGGTGCATGGAATGTTGTTCTTGCCTCTCTTGGCTGGTATATGTCGAAAATTCCCGGTATTGAAACAAAGGAACAGCTTATTGAAAGGGTTACGGAGTATAGCCATGAGATTGGTTATGGCTTTATTGCTCTTGGCGTGTTTATTGTAGCCTATCTTATATACAAAGGTTTCAAAAAGAATAAGTGATTACGAATTAAGTTCCTGCATCATTGCCGAGTAGAGTGGTGAGGCAGCGAGTGCTTCGGGTACTCCGAATACAAACATTTGGCGACGTGCGCGTGTGACAGCAACGTTTAGTTTGCGGTCGACGCGCACACCGTTTGAGTCTGTGGTGGTTACGGAGAGTATGTTCATCATGCTCGGGGTAGATATGGTTGTGCCGTAGAAAATGATGTCGCGTTGAGAGCCTTGGAAGCGTTCGACTGTGTCGATGATGATGTGATTGCTTCCTTCTATGCCCAGACGTGCAATCTCGTTGGTGACCATGGCTATTTGGTTGCGGAAAGGTACAATGATGCCTATCTCTTTTGCCGGGTTGCATGGAAACCCGTTTTTCTCTCTCAGTTTACAGTATGCCGAAACATGACGTGCAATGCTTATTGCTTCGTGGCGGTTTGTTTTCGGATTCTCGCTTTCTGCCATAGGCTCTGTGGGGATGAACATTGTGCGACGTGTAGCGAGGTTCTTTTCTGCTTCGTCTTCATCGTCGAACACAGTGTAGGAGAGCACCTCCGACTGATGGGGCAGGGGTATGGGTTGTAATGCATTGTTGTAGAAATGCTTATTTGCAAATGAACCTACGGTGGGGTGCATGCGTCCCTGCGCATAGAGCGATGCGCTAAGCTGAGGTAAGGGGTTTTTGCAATAGTGGTTGTATATTCTCTCGAAGAATGATACTGCGTGGCTTGTGAAGCCTCGTTCAAGCAATAGTGGTGCGTCAATGGTAGCCTCTTCGGGCGATTGTGCCACGACGGCGGGTAGTTGTTTGGGGTCGCCTATGAGTATGAATTTTTTTATTGCCGACTCGCCCTCGGGGGTTGTAGCTGCAAGTAATCCGGCAAGTTGCGACTCTAAAATCTGCGTTGCTTCGTCTACTATGGCAACGTCGAATTTCTTCATCCTGAACAACTCTTTTCTTCCTGATAGTGATGACACAGTGCCCACTACAATGCGTGTGGATTGCAATCTTTCACTTATGTGCTCGCGACGGGTGCAATGCTTTATTACGTTTTTCAGCAACCGGTGGGTGTATTCGGGCGCGCATGCATATTCATTGCCTATGCGTACATAGTCGGGGTGCTGTGGCAGGCTCTCTATGGCTTGGCATATTTCATCTACGGCGCGGTTGGTAAACGATGCGAGCAGCAAGGTGCACTCCTTGTCGGCGTGAAACTCTTGTACCATGCTGCTAAGTGCCTTAGAGGTCTTTCCTGTTCCGGGTGGCCCCACAAGCAGGAATAGTTCCTCGGCTTGTTTGGCTTTAAGCACAATGTCGTTTATATGTTTGTTGCCATAGTCCCCTGTCAGTGTGCGTTGGGGGTTGAATGTGGGTGTGCGCTCGGCGAGTATCAGTTGGCGACGTGCTTTGGGAGCTGTAAGTAGTGAGTGCATGTCTTTGAAACTTGAGCGTGTTGTGCTGTCGAGGTGGTCGTGCTCAAGTGCATACATGTTTTCTAACGGATATAGGTGTGGGTTGCGTTGTTTGTGTCGTAGCTTGAAGGTAATTCTTTCTGTCGATATGTCGGTGAGTGTGCCGCGTGAGACATGTCTGTTTGTGGCGTCGGCTTCGTCTGTGTCGGCTGTGTACACAAATACTGTGTCGCCTGCTCGGAAGTTGGGGAAGAAGTCCTCGTCACTTTCCGGTCGTGTGAAGATGATGGTAGAAATGCCTTCGTCGCTTACTAACCTCTCAATCTTAAGTCCTGTGAGTATGTTGCCGTTGCTATGTTTCTCCTCGCGTGAGTAGTTCCATGTCTCGGCAAAGCCACCTTTGGTGTTGTCGGCTCCTCCACCGGTCTTGCTTATGCACATTTCGCGGGCTATGAATTGTATGTTGCTGTAGAAATACTCTTTTTCGGCATCTCCGGCTTTTTGTATAGATGCAAGCAGACGTGCCATTTCAGGACGGTTGTAGTTTTTCCACAGTCGTGATGTGGTGTGCGAGGTGTTAAGGTCGTCGGCGGTGATGCTCTCTATCAATGGTCGCATGGTACCACGGCTCATGTCGTACATATGTGCCACTATTTCGTTGCGCAGCATAAGGGCGTTGCTTATCTGCTCTTTGCTACATTCGCGGTGTATTATTCCCGGATAGCGCGAGTAGAAGAGATGGGCATGTATATTCTCGCGTGGTATAGCCAAATTATAGTGTAACATCTCTTTGTAGAGCGACATTTGCAATATATGCTCCTCCTTAGCCGTTTTGTTGTATTCGTCGGCTTTGCCCGATTTTAATTCTATTATGTTGTTTCTGTCGCCTTCGAGAAGGTCCATACGTCCCTGAAGTCCTAATGCAGGACAGAAGAATGATGGCTCTATGTGTATGTTATCAGCGCCATTGCCTAGCAGTGGGGCGAGCAGACGCTTTGTTGTCTGTTGTATGTTGTGGAAATGTTTTTTTGTTGCCTCGAAGAAGTCGGCATCTATGTCATCGGCGCTGGTCAGTTGCAAAGGATATTCGCGAAAGAATTTTGACATCGAGTTGTTGTATGTCACAGGACTATCCTCTTGCTCGTTTACGCATTCGTCGAGAAATAGGTTGGCAGCTTCTCCCAGCAGTGTGTGGTGTGTGGTGTTGTTCTCTTTGAATAGGTTCAGTATGTATGTCATGGCTGTGACACCATGTTCTTGCACGCAAGCACACAACGACGTTATCTCTACCAGGAAATCGGGTTCAAAGATTATCTCTTCCGGGTGAAGAGTTTCCTGCTCATCGGAATGGCAGTCGAGGAGGTTGAGTGTGCTTCCGGGTTTTAATATTTTTAGCAGTCTACGATGCGTTGTCAGCGACGGAGAAACAACAATCAGTTCTTTTTCCTCTCCACACTCTGTTACAAATATGTGTCCCTCGGCATCCCATCGCTTAGTTTGTACACGTCGAAAAGACCTTTTGCCAAAAGGCGAAAGGTCTTTAGTGTTGTTCTTCTGCTGTTCTTTTTTAATCAATGCTTTGAGTGTTAAAAATAGAGTCGTTGGCTTTCAGTGCTGCTTTTAGTGAGTCTT
>JAFTTA010000294.1 GCA_017467015.1 Bacteroidaceae bacterium | reverse complement strand
TCTTTCTCTATGAGCACCAGTCGCTCGTTGATGAAGTTTGAGGCATTGGTCATTGCTTGGTTTTTGTCCTTAATGGTCTCTTCGTTGTAGATGTTGATGAGGGTGTTCAACACATCTTCGGCGCGGGCTGTGTTGTAGTCGGCGAGTGAGACGTGCAGTATGGCTGCATCGCTCTCTGTCTGGCTGACATTGAGGTTGCTGCGGAACAGGCTGGCTATGGCGTCTATGCTCTGTCGGCGCACCTCTACCTTTGTTCCGTACCAGCTTTCGCTGTAGTGCAGGGTGGGGGTTACAATAATGTTGCCGAGGGATGTTTTTATGGTGTCACCCATGTTGGCACTGAGCTTGTTGTCGCTGTTGCTGAATGCGCTCAGACGTACACGTTTGGCATCCATCGGCTCCACTTTGAGGCTGCATACACGTGGGGCATTCTCGTCGATGAAGCTTACTTTCACTGGCGATTGTGTGTACAACTCCTTTTCGCGCAGTTGGTCCATTATTATGTAGCATATGTTGGCATCGAGGCGTGACACTGCGTCTTTCATCAGTTTGTACGACTTCAGTTGCAGTATTTCGTTAGAGATGTTTGTGTAGGAGTACGACTGAAATCGTTCCATGCCGTTGGGGGCGTTTCTGTGTGTTGCTCCTTTTATCATCACTGTTGCCGAACGCATGTACAAGTATGGTGTCTTGGCATATTGATACCATGCGTATCCTCCGAACAATGCTATGGATATGACAAACCAGTACCATCTTGAAAGTAGGTACATTATGATGTCCAACGGGTTTATGTTGAAGCCTCCGCCGACTACTGTGGCTTTGTCGGCGCTGAGGTCCTTCTGTTCGCTCATCTTAACCATTTTGTCCTTGTTTTAGTTTGTTGCAATAAGTATTATTGATGTCAGTGATGTGATGAATGAGAGTATCATCTGCATACGGCTCATGTTGCGTTGGTCGCGCTCGTCGGCTTTCTGGCGTGTGGGCTCGACATATACAATGTCGTTTTGTTGCAGATAGTAACAGGGCGATGTGAATATGTCTTTCGAGCGTATGTCGTGGAACAATATGCGTCGTTTGTTACCATATTCGCGTATCACGCCTATGCGGTCGAGACGTGCTGTGGGGCGCAGGTCGCCTGCCATGGCTATGGCTTCGAGCAGTGTGATGCGGTCGCCTGTAATCTCGTATGTTCCCACACCGTTCACTTCGCCCAGTACCGAGAATTTGAAGTTGAGGAAGTTCACTGTGACAATGGGGTCGGCAATGTGTCCCTCTTCAACAAGGCGGTTTTTTATGAGTGTGGTGAGCTGGGCGCGTGTCATTCCTTCGACGTGCAGTTTGCCAAGCACGGGAAAGTCTATGTCGCCGGCTACGTCAACCAGATATCCGGCAACGTCTTTGCCGCTGCCGCTTGTGGGCTGTGCCGTGGGGGTTGATATGATGTTACCATCGGCACCTATGGTGTACGAGCTACCCATGTTGAAGGGGAGTGCAAGCTCGGGGTTTTTGCTATTCACGGTAATGCTCAGTTTGTCATCGCGGTGGATGATAGCCTCATATTTCTGTATCACGGGGTATTCGTGCAGTTCGTCCATGTCTTGCAGATAGATGAAGTCTTTGCGCGAAGCGCATGATGTCATGACGAGGATAGTTACAAGGCTTACAAATTGTAATACTTTTCTTATATTCATAATGGTCTTATTTTTATTTCGTTATTGTTGTTTTATGGTTTGAATATTCTTTTTATGTTCCATGCTACTTTAAGTATCCTTTTTCGATGGGGATGTACCGCGTACCACATTATCGACCACAATCGCATGAGGGCGGTGTCGGTGCGTAGGGTCCTTTTCCCACGGTAGAAGTGGCTGACAACCGCTATTATATCTTCGGGTGTGGTGTGTTCAAATTGTCCCACATTGCCGTCGCCCAAAAGTGTTATTCTCTCTCCTTCGATTTTTACTATTCGGTGCAGCACTATGCCCATCTCTTCGGTGCGTGCCACCACCGGCATCCATTTTTTAATTTTTTGCGGGGTCGGTGGCACCAGCAGTGCTTCGTCGTTGTTACGTGTCAGTGGGAGCATGCTGTGACCTCTAACCTTTAGTCTGACGTTTTTGCCTTGTTGTATTTGTTTTTTTACCTCGGCAAAAAGTATATCGTTGGGTATGTATGTAAACTCTTTTTTTAATGTCTGCATATCTCTTTTGCTCTTGCGTATGCCAGCAGTGCCAGCCACCATAGGGTTTCGCTTGTGGCATATCGCAGGGATATGTGTAGCTTGTTTGATACTATTTTCAGTGTGTGCATCTTGCTTTTCCATTTGCCTTCGGGGCGCTTGCCGTAGCGTGTGTCGCCATGTCCGAAATTGCCGCTCTCCCATATCTCTTCCATCATGCCGTCGGGGTTGGCGTTGTAGTTGAATGGCAGATATTCTTGGGGTAGTCCTATGTGCTTGTTCAGCAACGAGT
>JAFTTA010000293.1 GCA_017467015.1 Bacteroidaceae bacterium | reverse complement strand
TGCAGTTGAGAAGGGGCGAAATGGTGTGTGTCACAGGTGACTCGGGGTCGGGAAAAAGCTATTTGCTTCGTGCTATATTAGGCTTTGTGCCCCTTAGCGCGGGAAATGTTTTTGTCGATGGAATAGAGGTGCGTAGTGGTGGGTTTTCCACTTTGCGCCATCGTGTAGCGTATCTTCCCCAGGATTTGTTTTTTCCATGTGAGTGGGTCGAGGAAATCTTGAAATTGCCATTCTCTATAAAATGCAACAAAGGTCGCAAGGTGACTAAGGAGATGTGGAGTGCTGCTTTTAAGCGTTTAGGGCTCGACGATGATATTATGGAGAAGCGCATGAACGAGATATCCGGAGGACAGCGTCAGCGTGTGATGCTTGCTGTTGTGGATATGTTGGACAAGGATATTGTTCTTCTTGATGAACCCACTTCGGCACTTGATGCCGATTCGGCAAAGAGGGTAGTGGAGTTTATTAAATATATGAGCGCTCGTGGCAAAGGCGTCATTGTTGTTACGCACGATAGTACACTCATGACTATGTGTGACAGAAAAGTTGAAATTTCTCTTATATAAACAGAATTTATATGATGGAGACCATAGATATAAGTATAGAGAGCCTGCTCTTGGGTTTGTTTTTGATGGCAATACCTGTCTATTATCTTTGGCGTTACAAGACCGGCTTGGTGCATGGCACATTGACGGCTCTTGCACGCATGGTTATACAGTTGTTTCTTGTCGGCCTCTATCTGAAATATCTATTTATTTGGGATAATCCGTGGCTTAATGCAGCGTGGGTCGTAATTATGGTTTACGTTGCCACTGAAACGGCGCTTACTCGTACCAAACTAAAAAGGTCGCTGATGATGATTCCCATTATGGTGGGCTTTGTCGTCGGTGCAGTGGTTGTGGGTTTTTATTTCCTTGGTGTTGTGTTGCACCTTGACAATGTCTTCAGTGTGCAGTACTTTATTCCGATATTCGGAATATTAATGGGAAACATGTTAGGCGTCAGTGTAATTGCCTTAAACACTTTTTATTCTCATCTTCGTCGCGAAAGTACATTTTACTACTATATGCTTGGTAATGGGGCAACGGTGACGGAGGCCGTTTCACCGTTTGTGAAGCAGGCTCTTTTAAGAGCGTTCAGCCCTGCGATTGCGAATATGGCAGTCATGGGACTTGTGGCTTTGCCGGGAACTATGATTGGGCAGATATTGGGTGGTAGCACTCCCGATGTTGCCATTAAATATCAGATGATGATTATTGTAATAACAATTTCTGCTTCCATGCTCTCTATTGCAGTTACGCTCAACCTTGTCAGACGTGTCGCGTTTGACGTGGATGGATGCATAAAAAATGTAATGCGTGAAAAAACAAGAGCAAACAAGAGTAAAATTTGAAAATAAATGCGTATCTTTGCGCAACAATTTTCTTGCAATTGGCTAAAATAAAAGAGATAGCAGACGCCCTTGAGATGTTCGCGCCTCTGCCCTTACAGGAAGAATATGACAATGCCGGCCTGCAAGTTGGAGTAACAGAAGCGGAAGTTAAAAGGGCTTTATTGTGTTTGGATGTTACCGAGGAGGTCGTTGACGAGGCTATAACATCCGAATGCAATCTCATTATATCCCATCATCCTCTGATTTTTCGTCCCATTAAAAAGATAACCGGTCGCAGTTATGTGGAGCGTTGCATACTTAAAGCGATACGCCACGATATTGCGATATATTCGGCGCATACCAATCTGGACAATGCTGCAGGCGGGGTGAATTTTAAGATTGCCGAAAAACTTGGACTGAAAAATGTGAAAATACTATCTCCCAAAGAGAATATGTTACTTAAGCTGATCGTGTATGTTCCGACTGCTAAAGCCGATGAAGTGCGCAATGCACTATTTTCCGCAGGCTGTGGCTCTATAGGCGGTTACGATAGTTGCAGCTACAATCTCTTGGGCGAAGGTACTTTCCGTGCAGGTGAAGGATGTAATCCTTTTTGTGGTGAGGTCGGTGAATTGCACCGCGAAAGCGAGATACGCATTGAGACGATATTGCCATCATACATAAAAAGCCGTGTGATAAAAGCTATGCTCGCAGTACACCCTTATGAAGAACCTGCTTACGATGTTTATCCTTTGCAGAATGTGTGGTCGACAATGGGCACGGGCGTAATTGCAGAAACAGAAATCCCGCTCGATGAAGAGGAATTTCTTTTGAAAATAAAAGAGATATTCGGTGCCGGCAGAATAATGCACACTGCATTGCGCGGTAAGAAAATAAAAAAAGTGGCGCTTTGTGGTGGCGCAGGCTCGTCGTTTGCCGGCGATGCAGCAGCGGCAGGAGCAGATATTTACATCACGGGCGAGGGGCACTATCACGATATGTTCAACTATAACAATGAGATGATGATGGCTGTGATAGGACACTACGAGAGTGAACAGTTTACCACGGAAATTTTTAAGGAGATACTTTCGCAGCGTTTCCCCGAATTGACACTGAAAATAACCGAGACAAAAACAAATCCAGTATATTATTTATAAAAAACATATAAAAATGGCAAAAAAAGATCCTTCGGAATACACCGTAGAAGAGAAACTGAAATCATTGTATCAGTTACAGACAATTCTTTCTGAGACAGACAAAATCAAAATTCTTCGTGGAGAACTTCCCTTAGAAGTTAAAGACCTTGAGGACGAGATTGTTGGTCTTGGTACACGTATCGACAACATTGCTAACGATATCAAGGCAAATAAAGAGGCTATCACCGGTTATAAGGCTGAGATTGAGCAAGCTAAACAGAGTATTGCTAAATACACCGAGGACCAGAATCATATTCACAATAGCCGTGAGTTTGACCTTCTTAACAAGGAAATTGAGTACAAGAACCTTGTGATTGAACACGACGAGCAGAAAATTCGTAAAGCACAGGCTCTCGACAAACAGAAAAGCGAGGAACTGGCTAAGGCAAAAGAGGCTCTCGATGAGCGCAAGAAGGACCTTGAGCTTAAGAAAAATGAACTTGACGAGATTATCACAGAGACAAAGCAGGAAGAGGAGAAATTACGCGAGCAGGCTCGTAACCTTGAACTCACCATAGAGTCACGTCTGCTTACATCGTTCAAGAGAATACGCAAAAACTCTCGCAATGGTCTCGGCATTGTATATGTGCAGCGTGATGCTTGTGCAGGATGTTTCAGCAAGATACCGCCTCAGCGCCAGATGGATATCAGAATGCGTAAAAAAATCATCG
>JAFTTA010000292.1 GCA_017467015.1 Bacteroidaceae bacterium | reverse complement strand
TATTACACAGAGTGTTCTCTTCTTTTTGTGCCGACAAAAAGAAGCAAAAAGCTCTGCGCATGGACGCTTTCTTAACGGCATCCGAAGCTGATGGTTTTTGGGTGTTGCGGAACTCGCTCGGTTACCCACATTTAATGTGTGTAACCACACGCTCAGACAGTCCTCACACTCATCCAAAAACCATTGACGCCGTCTGCCTAAAAGCTTAATGCGCATCAATGAAGCAATGAACCTTTCATTGAAATAAATAATTCTATATGTTTTAGTATCCTTAATCATAATCCTTAATCTTTTTATCTTCTATGATACAGCGACTGAATAATATCCTTCTTCAGCGCCATGAGTGTGGGCACAAGCGCCGAGGCAATATTAAGCACAAATGTCAGAGCCACAATGCAGATAATAACCGTGGGATTCAGTAGCATGTCTGCATTTATTTCGCGTGGCGAGAGGTCGTTCACGCGTGTGTCGAAGAAGGCTGTTATCCAACTGCTGCCGGTGATGACGACAATGTAGCAAAGGGCGACTCCTAAAATGGTGCCGGCGATGGTCAGCATTAGATTTTCCCATAACACTTGTGTGATAATCTCGCCATTGGTGGCACCGTAGGCCTTACGTATGCCTATTTCGTCCAAGCGGCTGTCCATGCGCGAGGAGATCATTCCGCTAAGATTAAGCGCGGGGATGAACAGGAAGGCCAGAAGTATATATAGGTATTTTCCCATAGCCTCGAATGGGGTTGTCTCTAAGTCGCAGTCGAGCGCATTCTGCCAATATTTTTCTATCTCCATAGTGTAGGTGAAATTCTTGGGTCTTGTTTGAGTGTATCGGTCGAAGACACCGTTAATCTCGCTTATACATCTATCGATGTTGTCGGTAGTTATATATGCCTTATAGTTGCCGATGAACTCTTCCTCTTCGTAAAATTTGGATGCGCTCCACAGATTGCCCTGTGTGATGGGGGTGCAACCGCTTGCCGTTTCCACCACTCCCACTATTCGATAGGGTGTTCCATCGAGGTTCAGGCTTTTGCCGGCAACGTGTGTGTCGGCAAAGAAATTCATTGCAAGTGTGGTGGTGATTACGACCACATTTTCGTTCATCTGCTCATTGGTGATGGGTTGGCCGTCAACGAATTTGTAGTTGAACACCTGCCAATATTCGGCGTTTACATTGGCTACGTATTCTTCTGTTTTCTTGCTCTTGTCGAGTGTCTCAACGTCTCTTTTGTCGCGTGTGAGCAGAGCTATCTTGTCTATGTTTTCGGCCTCGCTTTTTAGCAGGTCGCAGAATTTGCCGGACACTCCCGCTCCGCGTGTCATTGTGCATACATCGTTTTTCTCGCTTTCCTGTGTGTGTTCTATCACCACCATACGTTGGCGATTGTACTCGGGGTAGATGGGACCCAATTTTATGTAGAAGATGATGAACAGTGTCATTGCAAGGGCTATGCTGACGGCTGTGCCTATAAGGTACATTCCGGTGAACAGGCGGTGCTGCTTCATCATCGTCCATGCTTGGCGAAGAAACTGGTTTTTCATGGTGTTTATTGTTTAGGGTAGTTCTATAAATTACTAATCTATATTTATTTGCCGGTATTATTCTCTCAATGCATCGGCAGGGTGTCGCTTGATAGTTGCCGCTGTGGGAACTGTTGCGCCTATAATGCTTACTAGTACCAAAAATAGGTAGCTTATCACTGTTACGGTCGCAAAGCGCTGTATTGGTTGATTGTGCAGAAAATTGGCTGTTTCAAATTCTCTGAATCTGAGGTATCCCTCAAGTGGGTCGGCAAAGCCGAATGTGTAGACTTTGTGGAATATCAACGGCAGGGCAAGCAAAAAGGCTGCGCTTGCAAGCACCACTGCTTCTGTTGCATATTGCCGGACGATGCCGCTGCGTGTGGCGCCTATGCTTTGCATGATGCCTGTCTCGCGGCGGCGCGCCGAGGCACGCAACCAAAATGTGCCGAAGATACCCATAAATCCGCTTAGCAGTGCAAAAAGTGTAAGGATAATGTTCTGTCGATAGAGGTTGTTTATTCCGTAATCTTTTTTACCTTCTTCTTTAAGCTTCTTGTGTGATGTGAATTGTGCACAATATAGATTCCCGGCTTTTAGCTTGGGCATAATCTCTGCGCGGAAACGTTGCTCGAATTTGTGAGCATCCACTCCCTCTTTCAGCTTTATGGAAATTGTATGATTTCCAAGGTAAAGTGCGCCTACGCCGGTGCCGGTAGGCATTTTATTGCATACAATCATTGTTGGCGCGTATTCGTAATAAATGCTTGCTTGAATGTCTTTTATCACTCCCTTCACTCTCCAGCGCAGATAGTCGGGAGCGGATGAAGCAAAAAACTCTTTCCCGATGCAATCTTTTGTGCCGAAGAGTGTCATTGCGGCTGTTTCTGTTATATATGCATCAAGTGTGTTATCTGTAGATTTAATATCGGTGCTTTCCACTATCTTGCCGCTTGCAGCATCTTTTATACCAAAGGTCTTGAAGTAGTTGCTCTCAAGAGCCTGTATCGAGTAATAATATGCCACATCTACATTGACACTCTTTTTGTCTGCTCGCTGGGTGCTGTCGACGCTGCACTGCTCTCTGAAACGACTGGCATTGCCCGGATACATTCTTGCAATGCAGTATGTCTCGATTTCGGGAAGGTCGTTTATAATATTGAGGCATTGGCGATATGCTTCTAAAGTATATTTGTCGTCGGCAAGTGCAGGGTTGTATTTGGGACTGTTGTCCCAATGTAGGAAGAAGCGTATTTCGTAGACATTGTCGTCGTTGTAGTTCTGTGGGATGTTGCTACGGCTCATAAGGTCGATGACGGGGTCGATGGAGAACCATACGAACAGGCTTACAACGAACAGTTCGATGAAGAGCCATGCGTTTTGCTTGCGCTCGTTCCATATTTGGTGTAGTAGTTTGGTTATCATAGGTGTGGGTATCTTTATTTTATTTCATTTCAACTCCTCCTCTTGGATAAGAGGAGGTGGATTTAACGGAGTTAAAGACGGAGGAGTTTGATGTTTTTGATTGTGTATTCATTCAAGCTCCCTCTCCCTATCGGAATCTCACTTAAGGTTCGGCATTTCTTTGATAATATCGAAACTATGCTGCGCTTGTTGCAAATGTAAGTAAACTTCCATTCACTCGCTTGCTATAGTTTTGGGGAACTAAAGTCCCCGTCGTCGCAATGACCCTTTCATTGAAATAAATAATTCTATATGTTTTAGTATCCTTAATCATAATCCTTAATCTTTTTATCTTCTCTGATACAACGACTGAACAATATCCTTCTTCAGTGCAATCACCGTCGGCAGCAGTGCCGAAGCAACATTAAGTACTAAAGTTGCAAACAACACCACTGCAATGATTGTGGGGTTGAAAAGCATTTCTGAAGTAACGCCCGATACAACTTTCAGATAGTATCGTTTCTCAAACAGTGTCAGCATCCAACTATATCCGCTACAAACCATCAGATAACTTAAGAGAAGACCTAAAATTGCTCCTATGAAGGTGAGAAGCAAGTTCTCGCATAGCACTTGCGAGATTATTTGTACTTTTGTGGCACCGTAGCTCCTGCGCACGCCAATCTCGTCGAGTCGGTTGTTCATTCGTGTGGAAATCATGCCACAGAGGTTAAGCGCAGGAATGAAAAGGAAAGCAAGTATCGCGTAGAGGTATTTTGCAATGCCTTCGAACAGGTTGGCTACCTCTCCATTGGTCTTGTATAGATAGAAAGCATGTTCCCAATGTTCAAAGATTGTCAGGTAAAATTCTGAATTTTTCTTTGAACGCTGTTGAATTTCCCTGTGGAATATTGCCATCACCTCCTCTTTAAGTTCATCCAATAGCTGTGCTGTTTTTGCAAGCATATAGACAGTGTTTTCGCCATGGAGATTGTCTTTGTCGCTGTTCTTGGGATTGACATAGTATGCCGAACCCCATATTTCGCTGCCTGTGTAAGCGCTCTCTATGCTGGTTGCGGATGGCTCTACCACGCCTATAATTTTGTAGCGTGTGGTGTCTATGCGGATATATTCGCCTGCTACATCGTGTCTTGCAAAATGTTTTTCGGCAAGTGTGGTGGTTATTACAGCAACGGGCTGTTCTTCTTCCTTTTCTGTAAAAGGATGCCCGTCTACGAAGCGGAAATCAAATATTCTCCAAAAATTACTGCATACCCAGTCGGGTGATGATGTCGATTCTGTATCATTTTTCTTGTTTGTTATTATTGATGTTGGTTGTCTTTTACCATTCCAGCGCACACAGAGTATGTCGAGGTTTTTCGCTTCGCTCTTTATGCTCTCGACAAAGTGGTGCGACACTCCGCCGAATCGGGAGTAGTCTTCGCCGATTAGCCTTTCTTGTATCCAACCGATGGTCAATGTTCTGTCGCGGTTGTATTCGGGGTAGATGGGTCCCAATTTTATGTATAGGGTGATGATGACTGCCATTGCCATAGCTATGCTTATGGCGGTGCCGGCGAGGTACATTCCGGTGAATAGGCGGTGCTGCTTCATCATCGTCCATGCTTGGCGTAAAAAATGCTTTATCATAGTGCTTGTTTATTGTGTGTTACTTCTCTTTCTTTTATGGGCGATGGCACAAATATAAGTTTCTTATGCCATCGCTCCCATCGCTTAACCTATTTTTAAAATTTAAACAGCTTCTTTATCAGTTTTTTAATTTTATCTTTTCTCTGTGTGCAAAATCGGATACGTCGGAAATGACCACCTGTTCGCCCTCTTGCAGTCCCTCGACCACCTCCACGTGGTCGAAGTTTGAGTCGCCCAATCGTATCTTGCGACGTATAAGCTCGTTGTCTTCGTTGCGTACAAACATGTTGTATGTGCCTGCTCCCACATAATACGATGCGTTGCGTATGCGCAGTACATCGTCGTGAATGGAGTTCATTATATAAACATCGGTGCGCACTCCGGGGCGCAGGCGCTTGTGGTTGTCGTTGACGAGGCGCACCTCGAACTGTATGCTGCCGTTGGTGCTTTTGGGGGCAACACCGCCTATGTGCCCTTCGAGCTTCTCGCCTCCGATTTTTACGAGGCACTTTTTGCCGGGCGACACATATTCGCTCATAACATCCGATATTTGTGCTTTTATCGTGTAATGGTCGAGGTCGGAGATTGTTGCTATCTGGCTGCCGCTGCTCACCTGTGCGCCTATCTGTTCGTTTATGTAGGTGAGTACGGCTTTACGTGGCGAGAGTATGCGTGCATTGTCGAAGGTGCGTTTCATCTCCTCCAACTTTTTTGTGAATATGGCATACTCCAGCTCTTCGACGCGCTCGTTCGAGGCTTTTATCTCCTTGTCGTTGTTCAGCTGTTCGCGTTGCTGCTCCAGACGCAGACGGGCTGTCTGCACAGCCATCTCTGCCTGACGCACCTTGTCGGTTGTGCCCGAAC
>JAFTTA010000291.1 GCA_017467015.1 Bacteroidaceae bacterium | reverse complement strand
CGAGCCAAAAGAGTCTGTTATGGCTGACTTTAAATTAATGCCTGTATGGATTAGGAACATAATTAAGCAAGCATATGAATAACTACTTTTCACTTACGATAGAGGAACAGAGCAAGTTCTACAAGACAGATTTAGGCAATAGTCGTTATAAGCATCTGACAATCATATTTAGCAATACCCGTCAGTAAGATGAAAGAGATATATAACCATTAAAGCCACGTCATTTTGACGTGGCTTTAATAGTCTTATTGGTATATTAGGATGCGTTGACTGAATGGCCATTCATTTCAGGAGTTCCTTGATGATTATATACCCATTCATTGTTTCCATATTGATAATATGTAGTCCATGTTATTTTTGTATTATTATTGATCAAATCTTTAAGGTTTGATCCAATGTAAGCACATTCGGTCCTTAGTTTTGTTGTAACACCATCTTCTGTATGCAATTCATAAATTTCTGTAATAATTCCTTCCTTTGTTGTGTTTATAACCTGCGAATCAATATGCCCACAGCATCCTTTGTTAGTACGGTGTCCGCCATATGGTTCATTTCCTATGCTTCTCTCATATGCGTTTGCTTCAGTTGTATCACATTTAAGTTTATAGCACACCGCCACATACTCCTGTGGCACAAACTCCTCAGTTGCTATTATGGGTTTTACGTACCCTTTCTTCTTAGTAGTCATAATATTTGTGTTTAATTTTTTTCTTTACAATTTAAATTTTTCGGAATCTCTCTGCCCATGCAAAAAACACAAGGAATGTATATATCAAAACAGTACGCGTAACTTATATAGACGCATCGTGTGTATGTTGTTGCTAATGAATGTGATACATCAGATGGCGAATGTATTGCAACGGCCAATTAAGGTCGCAAAAGTCATCTTAACCATCAATATATATATCCTTTGTCCTTTTTGCAATGCAAAGTTACCAATAAATAATTAATTTGCTGCAAATATTTGGTTAAAAAGTTATCAGTTTTTTAAAAAATATACAGATTGAAAACAATTGTGCATCAGCTTTTTCTTTTTGATTATTTTTACAAAATCTTCTATTGACAACTCTTTCTTTGAGCGCATGCCCTTAAAACTCTTTATGGCTCTTACCGAAATATTCTCGCAAGGTTTACCGTCTGTCGGTATGTTGCGGTATTCCACATAGCCATCGTTCTTAAAATAGTGCCATTTTTTGGATATGTAAATGAGGTCGCAAGTGGCTTTGCCGTAGAAATGCAACTGGGCGACTTTTATTTTTCTGTTGCCGTAAATTACGATTTTCTCTGTTACTTCGTGGATGTATGCGCTTTTTTCGGTATCGGAAAATTCCACGTTTCGTTCTCCATGTCTGATAGACTCCATCTTTTTGTGGATGATATCCATGCTGTGCAATAGTCTGTCAGCCTCGGCATGTATGCTTTTCTCCTCCTCGCCCAGATGAATGATGTTGTTGATGGTCTCTTGGTATAACCTCGGGTTCTGCTCTTCTATTTGCATGGCGAATTTCATTTGTTGCTTGCTAAGTTTTATAATCTCATTGGTGCGCCCCGAGAGGATGCTCATGTACTCTTTCAGCTTGCTCAACTGCTTTTCGTATGGCACGATGAGCATTTCTGTCTGTCGGGCATCAATGTCGTCTTTGAATATTTCACTTACAGCGTGCCACGCGGCTCTGTCGAGTGCAGCGGAAACAACACCTGTGTTGCCACATCTCTCGTAGAAGTTGCTCACGTTGGAGATGCATTTGTATATGGCATTGGAGTGAGTGTACCTTCTTCCGCAGTGTGAGCACTCTATCAACCCTTTGAGAAAATACCGTACCGGCTGTTTCTCCGTTCCGTTGCTTCTATGTTTGGTGCGCTCGGCAATGCTTCTGCGTGTCTTTTCCCATAGCTGCTCATCTACGATGGCAGGGGTGGCTATGTTTGCATTGCTCCACACTCGCCCGCCTTTGTATGTGGAATTGGAAAAGATATATGCCAGCAGACCGCAGTTCCAGTTTCTACTGCTGTCGACAGATTTCAAATATAACGCTATGCGTCTGAAACTCATGCCTTCGCTTGCCATGGTGAATATCTTTTTCACAATAGTGGCTTCGTCGCTGTTTATCAGCAGTTTGCCATTGTCTATCACGTAGCCATAAGGCGCTTTGTTGGTGTAGCAACTACCTTTGTGTATTACCGAGTGGGCACGTCCTGCCATGGTGCGCCTTTTTAATGTTTTTGCCTCGCTCTCTGCCATGGTCGCGGTGAGTGCAAGCACCATACGCGCCATTTCGTTAATGGTGCCATCGGCATTGTGGGTGCTGAATCCATCTTTGTAAGCAAAAATCCGTATTCCCTTGTCTATGAAATCCTGCACTGTCTGCTGAAGTTTTATGCTTCGTCTGCTAAGGCGAGTAAGTTCCCAAACAAGGATGATGTCTATCTCCTCCTTTGTAAAATTTAATAACCGATTAAACATGCTCCTTTCGTCATTGAAACCACTCTCTTTTTCTTCTAAAGGCTCGCAAACAAGCTTAATCTTTTTGCGTTTGGCATACTCCAATAATTCGTTTGTTTGTCTTTCGTAGTCCTGTTCCTCTGTGGAAACCCTGCTGTAAATAACTCCTTTCATAACTCTTACTTTACAAATAATTAGAATTTGGCAATAAAAGGTATATGAGATTTATCAAGCTTGCTAATGAGAGAATATAGCTTGCATTGTGCGTGTGTAATAATGATTTACAAGAACATATAAATGTAGATTTTTTAGAAGTAATAACAACTTACATTGTTTATTCGCTGAAGCAAAAAACAGTTTGTTAAAAGGGGTTTACGCTGTGTATATGTTAATTGCTTTCTTTGCGATGATAGCATAAATCCATACATGGTATTTTTTATAATATGTAGATAACTCTTTACATGCATTTTTTTACTTATTTTACTTAATACCTCAAAATTTGTATTACTTTGCTCATACGACAGATTTTATAATCCTCCATTTTGGGGTAATAATTTTCCGTTTACCACAAGCAGATATCACTTGGCTGCATAATGGCGTCTCTTTGCAACTATCATCTCTGTCATGTTTCGCGTGCTGTTTTGATATATACATTCCTTGTGTTTTTTGCATGGGCTGAAGATAATAAGAAATATTTTCTTTGGAAAATATGTAATGTAAAAAAGAATTGAAATTCTTCTACTCTCTTATTTGCTCAAAAAGTGCTTTGTTGCAAGAGAAATTGTCATTGATGACAAGTAATGATTATGAATAGATAAAATAGATAAATATGAAAAGGAATTATACAAAGCCGGTGATTATGGCTGAGGAGTTTATTCCCCAAGAGTATTGCGCTAATTGTAGTGGTGATGATTATACCAAAACAACTTATAAGTTTGTTTGCGATGGAGGAGAAAGTTCTTTGTTCGGAAATTCTGTTTATTTAGAGACTAATGGAATTGAAGGTTTGCAGACTAGTGGGGATAATCCAGATACAAGACAATCGAGTAGTTATTCGCCTTGTAATGAGTCTCATACAGTAGAAGTAACCGGTAAATTAACTGAGGCTAATCTTGATGCTATTTTTCCCAAGGGTTATATTGTAAGAAACACTTGGGGTGGTGGAACGGAAGTTACTCCGGTACGAGTTTGGACTGCAAATGGAACAAATACTCATTGTACCGAGGCTCTTTCGATAGAACAGTTCCAATTAGCCAAGTCCTAAATAATAAATGGATATCCTCAGCGATATAAACCCTGTAGAAAAAAGGATTGTGAGCAAAGCCACAATAGCCGAAATACCAATTTCGGCAACATTTGAACTTACACCTATCTGCAATTTCAGATGTGAGATGTGTTATGTACGCATGGATAAAAATAGGGTAGAATCGTTTGGAGGAATAAAAGAATACGATTATTGGTTGCGTCTTGCCGATGAACTTAAAAAAGAGGGTACTCTGTTTCTTTTACTCACCGGTGGCGAGCCGTTACTATATCCCAACTTTTTAGGGTTATACATAGCCCTAAAAAAGATGGGATTTATTATAACCATAAACACAAATGCTACGTTAATAACAGAAGAGGTAGCAGATGTCTTTAGCAAATATCCTCCCCGTAGAATTAATGTAACTCTCTATGGCGCTGATAACGACGACTATCGAAGTGTGTGCAAAGTGGAGTCCGGTTTTGACCGTTGCATTAGAGGTGTTGAACTTCTGAAGAAATATAATATAGCTACGAAATTTACACTAACCCTTATAGAGAATAATAGAAAAAGCTATCAACGTATGATTGAGCTAGCCATGAGGCTCGATATTCACGCAACCATCAATGCTTATACGTCTGTGTATATGCGCAGTCAGTGCGGTTCGTGTGACAGCATCCTAAATGTTCGCATGTTGCCCGAGGATGCAGCAGCTCTTGAGGTCGAATATCTCAAATACAGCAAAAAAGAGGAGTTTGGTAAATATATGGCTTTGATGTCGGTGCTTTCTCAATCGCAACAGACGTCACTTCCCGAAGGTTTGAAATTAAGTTGTCGAGCAGGCAGAAGTTCGTGTTGGATTAATTGGCAGGGAGTGATGACCCCATGCGTAGACATGGATCAACCTTCAGTCAATCTTAATAATGAAAATTTCCATGATGCGTGGAGGGCTATTGTTCAGAAATGCAAAGAACTTACTCCTCATAGCGAGTGTAAAGATTGCACTTTGAAACATGCATGCGATATCTGCTATGCCAATGCATCTAATGAAAAGCGCGTAAATGGCAGTGTTTGCTATTTATGCAAGATGGCTGAAGCGAAACGGGATATTTTTTCCTCGTTTGGTGTAGATAAACAATAGATAAAACTTATTATAAATTCCAATTGGTGTCGGATTGTACGCCTACCGGTAAGTATCCACCAAATTGTGTGGATTTGCCGCATTAAGCGAACTTGTAAATCATAACAACAATCCTCATTGCTTTGATGGCAATGAGGATTGTTGTTATAAACTCGTCGTTTTCTTTTTTTATCCCCCATCCGAAAACGAATGTTTTGTGTATTTACTCCTCCTCTGAGTTTAGAGGAGGTGGCATTTATGCCGGAGGAGTCTG
>JAFTTA010000290.1 GCA_017467015.1 Bacteroidaceae bacterium | reverse complement strand
GCATGGAGCGAGGGTTACTACTACCATCCGCGCACCGACAAATTTGAACTTGAGAAACACAAAGAGGGGCTCATTGTCAGTTCGGCATGTTTGGGAGGCGAGATACCCCAACTCATCAAAAACGGCAATATAGAAGAAGCAGAGCGAAACATTATGTGGTTCAAGGAGACATTCGGAGAGGATTATTACCTTGAGCTACAACTACACAAAGCCACTATAGAACGTGCCAACCACGAGGTGTACCCACTGCAATTAGAGGTAAACAAGCACCTTGTGGAATTCAGTAAGAAACTGAACATAAAACTGATCTGCACAAACGACGTCCACTTTGTAGACGAAGAAAACGCAGAAGCTCACGACCACCTTATCTGTCTCAACACAGGCAAAGACCTCGACGACCCCAACCGTATGCTTTACTCCAAACAAGAGTGGATGAAGACACGAGAGGAGATGAACGAGATATTCTCTGAGTATCCCGAAGCGCTATCCAACACAGTGGACATCTGCAACAAAGTGGAATTTTACAGCATAGACAATGCCCCCATCATGCCCACCTTCGCCATACCCGAAGATTTTGGCACCGAGGAGGAATATAGACAAAAATTCACCCACGAAGACCTTTTCAACGAGTTCACACGCGACGAAAAAGGAAATGTCGTAATGTCGCAAGAGGCAGCAGAAGCAAAAATAAAGAAATTGGGAGGCTACGATAAACTATATCGTATAAAATTAGAGGGCGACTACCTGCGCAAACTCACATACGACGGCGCAAAAAAATTATACCCCGAGCCATTCAGCCAAGAGCTCACCGACCGCATAGATTTTGAGCTGCACATAATGAAGACCATGGGTTTCCCAGGCTACTTCCTCATTGTGCAGGACTTCATAAAAGCAGCACGCGAAGAGTTGGGAGTGTCTGTCGGTCCGGGACGAGGTTCTGCTGCGGGAAGCGTCGTTGCATACGCACTGAGCATCACACGTGTCGACCCTATAAAATACGACCTGCTGTTTGAGCGTTTTCTTAACCCCGACCGCATATCGCTACCAGATATTGATGTCGACTTTGACGACGACGGACGTGCCGAGGTGCTGAAATGGGTGACAAACAAATATGGACAAGAAAAAGTTGCACACATCATCACATATGGCACAATGGCCACCAAATTGGCTATCAAAGATGTTGCGCGTGTCGAAAAACTACCATTAGATGTATCTAACAAATTGTGTAAAGCCATCCCCGACCGCCTACCCGACGGATTGAAGATGAACTTGAAAAACGCAATATCTGTGGTACCCGAGCTGCGCGAGGCAGAAGCATCCTCCGACGTAGTGATGCGCAATACAATAAAATATGCCAAAATGCTCGAAGGCAACGTACGTAACACAGGAGTGCATGCCTGCGGAATCATTATCTGCCGCGACGCCATCACCGACCACGTTCCAACCAGCATTGCCGAAGACAAAGAGACAGGCGAGAAACTGCTTGTGACACAATACGAAGGCAGCGTCATAGAGGACACGGGACTCATAAAGATGGACTTCTTGGGACTGAAAACCCTATCGGTAATAAACGAAGCCATAGCCAACATACGCCAAAGCCTCGGCATAGAGGTAGATATAGACAACATCCCCATAGACGACAAACTCACATATGAGCTATACTGCAAAGGAAACACCATAGGAACATTCCAGTTTGAGTCGCCGGGAATGCAAAAATATCTGCGCGAACTGCAACCAAGCACATTCGAGGATCTTATAGCCATGAACGCCCTCTATCGTCCGGGTCCCATGGACTACATCCCCGACTTCATCAGCAGAAAGCACAATCCGGCATTGGTTCAGTACGACATCCCTTGCATGGAAAAATACCTGAAGGACACCTACGGAATCACAGTGTACCAAGAGCAGGTGATGCTTCTGTCGCGACAACTTGCCAACTTCACCCGAGGCGAGAGCGACACCCTGCGTAAGGCTATGGGTAAGAAATTGAAAGACAAGCTCGACGAACTGAAGCCCAAATTCATAAACGGAGGAAAATCTAACGGACACGACCCGCAGACACTCGAAAAGATATGGGCAGACTGGGAGAAGTTCGCATCATACGCATTCAACAAGTCTCACGCCACATGCTACTCATGGGTAGCCTACCAGACAGCATATCTTAAGGCACACTACCCCTCACAGTATATGGCAGGCTCGCTGAGCCGCAACTTGTCGAACATCACCGAGATTACCAAACTGATGCAAGAGTGCAAAAGCATGGGCATCAATGTGCTCGGCCCCGATGTTAACGAGTCGCGTCATAAATTCAGCGTAAACAAACAAGGCGACATCCGCTTCGGACTATGCGCTGTGAAAGGAGTAGGCGAAAACGCAGTACAATGCATAATAAACGAACGCGAAGCCAATGGCCCATTCACCAGCATCTTCGACTTCGTGCAAAGAGTAAACCTCACTACCTGCAACCGCAAAAACCTTGAGTGCCTTGCGCTATCGGGAGCATTCGATGAACTTCCCGGAGACATCAAACGTGAACAATACATGGGAATAAACAGCAAAGGCGAGCAATTCCTCGAAACCCTCATTCGCTATGGCAACCGCTATCAGGTAGACAAGATGACATCGCAAAACTCGCTTTTCGGCGAGCAAGGCATGGCTGACATCCCCACACCCGAAGTACCACAATGCGAAGAGTGGAGCAATCTGGCACGTCTGAACAAAGAGCGCGAACTTGTGGGCATATACCTTTCGGCGCACCCGTTGGACGAGTATTCGCTCGTTCTGAACGAATTCTGCAACACAAAAGCCGCAGAACTTGCCGACAAGAACGCACTTGCAGGACGAAAAATAACGCTTGGCGGACTGGTGACAGACTCACCACGAACAGGCTTCACAAAAAAAGGTAAACCATATGGCATTGCCACAGTTGAGGACTTTTCGGGAAAAGCAGAATTTTCGATGTTCGGTAACGATTGGATACAGAGAAAAAACTATTTCATACCCGGAAATTTCATATACAAAACCGGAATGTGACAGCCTAAAAGTTGGGACCCCAATTCATACGAATTTGTCATAAACAACATACGTCTGTTGTCCGATGTCAAAGAAGAGTCCGTAAAAAGCATCACACTCTCTTTTGCCATTGAACAACTGACACCCGAAATAGTTGAAGATTTGATGGAATATATCAAAAACAACCCGGGAAAAAGCAAAATTAATTTCAATATTCGCGATATTGAGCAAGAATTTACATTAAGTTTAGTATCTTTGAACTATTCAATAAACATAGACCAAAGTTTTATTGATTATGTAAAAGAGTTACCCGGATTTGAATACAAACTAAATTAGAAACCTTTAAATAAACAGATTATGGAAATGATTGTAACAGACAACAACAAACAGGATTTGCTCGCATCCGAACTGCCTTTGGTTATTGATTTCCACGCTACATGGTGTTGTCCCTGCCGTCAGATAGCACCCTCTATCGCAGAATTGGCAGAGGAATACGATGGTCGCATACTCGTAGGAAAATGCGACATCGAAGAGGCCACTGAATTGACAGACAAATACGGCATACGCAATGTGCCCACTGTTATTTTTATAAAGAACGGTGAAATTGTCGACAAATTTGTGGGATCAATGCCCAAAGCAGCCATAAAGGAGAAATTCGAGAAATTGCTCTAATTAAATTACAAACAGATTAAAACCATCTGACCATGCAAAACGACGAATTCAACAAGGAAGACATTGACGACGAGAAAACCATTGAGTTCATACGTCAGCGTCTGCCACAGGACTTAAAGGACAAGTTCAGCGACGATGAGTTTTACTATTTCCTCGACACCATTTACGACTATTACGACAAAAGCGGAATATTCGAGGCACAAGGCGACGAGGAAGGTTTCATTGAAATAGACATTGAAGCAATAGCAAAATATGTTGCCAAAGAGGCAAAGAAGAACAACATTGGCGATTTCGACCCTGAAGAATTGTTCTTTATCGTTGAGGGCGAACTTGCCTATTGTGGTGCTATAGAAGACGAAGAGTAATAAACTTCAGAAAACGAAGCACACGTTGTAACAACTATAGAAACAGACAAAAGTGGCGCATGTAGTGAACTTTGCAGTTCATTTGTACGCCACTTTTGTCTGTTTCTCAAACTACACTCCCGCCTCATACTGTAAGACTACAGGAGAGAGAGCACAGAATTTTCTCAATAAGGTATCTTCTCTCCCCGTTTTATCTTCTCGCTCCACTCTGCAGCAATAGTAAAAATAGCATCACCACTGGAATTGAGTGCCGTTTCTACAGAGTCTTGCACAACACCTATTATAAAACCAACGGCAACCACTTGCATTGCAATATCCTGACCTATGCCAAACAGTGAACAAGCCATAGGAATAAGCAGCAGCGAGCCACCTGCCACACCGGAAGCTCCACATGCTGCCAAAGCAGCAATGATGCTGAGCAACAAAGCACTACCAATTGAAATCTCAACCCCCATAGTATTACATGTCGCTAATGTCATCACAGTAATTGTAATGGCAGCGCCATTCATGTTGATGATACTGCCCAATGGGATACTTACCGAGTAAAAATCCTCGTCAATACCCATACGATTGCACAGCGACATATTAACGGGGATATTGGCCGCCGATGAGCGAGTAAAGAAAGCACTCACGCCACTCTCTTTTAGACAATGCCACACTAACGGATAGGGGTTGCGCCTTATCATAAGACCCACAATGATTGGATTTATCAACAGCGACACGGCGAGCATACAACCAACAAGCAGTAAGAGTAATTTTCCATAAGTGCTAAAAATTTCCAATCCGCTTTGCGACACAGTGGTATATACCAATCCGAGTATACCAAAGGGGGCGCAAAGAATAATCCAGGACACCACCTTCGAGACTGCATCCGCCCATTGATGAAGGCTTGCGATTACATCTTTGCTTGCAACCTTTTTAAGTGCCACACCTATGACCACAGCCCAAAACAGGATACTTAAATAGTTGGCATTGGCAATGGCAGTAACAGGATTACTCATCACACCAGCAATGATATTGCGGAACACATCTGTCAATGCAGCGGGAGCCGCCTCCGAAGCACCCTGCACATCGGCAAGTGCTATCGGCACAGGAAAGATAAAACCGGCAGAAACTGCCACTACAGCGGCCATAAGCGTTGTCAATATATAGAGCGCAATGATTATGCGGAAACGGACACCCATTCCACTGCGAGCGGTTGCCACTGACAATGCCACCAACAGCGCCACCAGTATAGGAGCCATTGCCTTGAGTGCACCTACAAACAGGTCGCCAAGCACCGAAATGATGCCATATCCGGGCATAGTAAGTGCAAGCACCGCACCCACGACTATACCTAAAAATATGCGAAGCATCAGATTGCTTTTCTGCCAAGCGCTTATAAGATACCGAATAACTTTCATAAACTATTTACTGTCAGCTTTGAGAAAACACAATGCACTATAAGAATGAATAGTCAATACCTTTTACAAAAGGGGTT
>JAFTTA010000289.1 GCA_017467015.1 Bacteroidaceae bacterium | reverse complement strand
GCTACGAGGGCGAGGTTGGGGTAGGGGTTGTTTACAATAAGTTGAAGCATCTCGTCGTCGAAGATGAGGTCCGACTCGAGCAGCAGGGTATCGTCCTCTTGCATCTGCTCTTTGGCGAGTGCAAGGGAGTAGATGTTGTTGGTCTTGTCGTAGATGGGGTTGTTTACATATTCTATCTTCACTTTGTCGGCATAGCGGTCGCCAATGTAGTCGATAAGTTTTTGTCCTTCGTATCCTACAACTATTACTATGCGGTTCAGATTGAGCTTTGTTAGCTGTGTAAGCACTCTGTCTATAAGACGTGTTCCATTTACGGGGACCATGCACTTGGTGTTTTCTTTTGTGAACTCGCCAAGGCGTCTGCCCATTCCTGCTGCTAAAATGATTGCTTGCATATTGTGATGTTTAGAATTACTTTTTAATATCTTTTATTGTATTTATCAACGTCCTTTGTACATGTCGTCGTAGTACTTTTCGTAGTCGCCACTGGTGATGTTGTCCATCCACTCTTGGTTGTCGAGGTACCAGCGTACGGTTTTTTCAATGCCTTCTTCGAACTGCAATGAGGGTTCCCAACCGAGTTCGCGCTGCAGCTTGGTGCTGTCGATGGCGTAGCGCAGGTCGTGTCCCATGCGGTCGGTGACGTAGGTGATGAGGTCGAGCGAGTGTCCTTCGGGGTTTCCTAAAAGGCGGTCGACAGTTTTTATTATCACGTGTATGATGTCTATGTTTTTCCATTCGTTGAAGCCGCCGATGTTGTAGGTCTCGGCTGTTTTGCCTTGGTGGAAGATGACATCGATGGCGCGTGCGTGGTCTACCACATAGAGCCAGTCGCGCACGTTCTCGCCTTTGCCGTAGACGGGCAGGGGTTTGCGCTGACGTATGTTGTTGATGAACAGGGGGATAAGCTTCTCGGGGAACTGATAGGGACCGTAGTTGTTTGAGCAGTTGGTGACGATGGTGGGCATGCCGTAGGTGTCGTGGTAGGCTCGCACAAAGTGGTCGCTACCGGCTTTTGATGCCGAGTAGGGCGAGTGTGGGTTGTATTTGGTTGTCTCGTAGAAAAAGTCTGTGCCGTAGGCAAGGTGGTGCTCGCCTGACGAAGCTGTGGTGGTGAACGGTGGCTCTATGCCTTCGGGGTGCGATAGTTCGAGTGCGCCGTAGACTTCGTCGGTGGAGATGTGATAGAAGCGTTTGCCTTCGTATTTCTCGGGCTGTGACTCCCAGTGTATTTTGGCTGCTTGAAGCAGGCTGAGTGTGCCCATGACATTGGTGCGGGCAAAGGTGAAGGGGTCTTTGATGCTGCGGTCGACATGGCTTTCGGCTGCGAGGTGTATTACGCCATCGACGTTGTTATCTTGCATCAGTTGCAGCATAGTGTCAAAGTCGCATATGTCGGCTCTGACAAACATGTAGTTCTCTTTGTCTTCAATGTCTTTCAGGTTGGCAAGGTTGCCGGCATATGTTAGTTTGTCTACATTTATTATTTTGTAATCGGGGTATTTGTTTACAAACAGCCGTACAACGTGGCTTCCGATGAAGCCTGCGCCTCCTGTAATTATTATGCTTCTTTTCATGTTGTTACTGTTTTCCTTGTGTGTCGGTCTGTTGTTTTAACTTTTTGGGGATAGGAATTTTTGTTGTGATGTTTTGGTTTACATCTATATGTTCGCTTTCCGGTGCGTTTCGATTTGTTTTTTACGTGTGGCTGATTTTGCTTTTATGGGGTTTTGCATTTGTCGAGTTGTTGACTTTTGTATGTATGAAACAAATCGACTCGCTGTTTTGTTATGTTTGAAACTGTTTTTTTGTGCGGTTATCTATTGTATAGGTTTATGAGTATTTTTTTGAGTGCGTAGCTTGGGAGGAATACGAACAGGAAAAACAGTATGGAGCGTATTTTTGACCATCCTAACACTACTTGGTATACTTTTATGTTATATTGGACAAGGCTTTTTTTGTCGCTGGAGACTGAGCCTTGGCGTATTCTGTACAGGGCTAAGGGTTCCTTTATGCCGTATGCCACTTTGCAGCTTTTTAGAATTCTTAGCTTCATTCCCCAGTCGTGGCGTTTGCGTATTTCGGGTAAATAGTGTTTGCCTATTTTCTCAGAGTCGTAGACGATGGTAAGGCAGCCTATTTTGTCGTCACGCTTTGACGATGAATATGTTACCTTGCGTGGGCAGACTACTATTCCTTTCATGGCTCCATCTTCGTCGCATGTCATGTAGCTTGTGTAGGAGAATGCGTAGTCGTTTTTTTGCATGAACTCTAACTGTTTTGCCAGTTTCCATGGGTGCCATCTGTCGTCGCTGTCGCAAAAGGCTATGTAACGACCTTTTGCCTCTTTTATGGAGTTGTTTCTTGCTACGCCTCCTCCGGAGTTTTTTTCAAGTTTATATAACTTTATTCTTGGGTCGGCTGCTATGTATCGCTCTATTATTTCCGTTGTGTTGTCGGTTGAACAGTCGTCTGTGATTATCAGCTCCCAGTCTTTGAATGTCTGCGCTTGTATTGAGTCTATTGTCTCGCCTATGAACTTTGCAGAGTTGTAGCAGGGAGTGATAATCGAGACTAATGGGG
>JAFTTA010000022.1 GCA_017467015.1 Bacteroidaceae bacterium | reverse complement strand
GGCAAACTTGCGGTTCTTGAGCATTTGCGCACTGAGACCTCCGTTGATGGCGGCTCGTGTGTGTTCAAGATTATGACCGAATATATAAGGAGAGTATTCTTCGGTTTCTTTGGGGTTTATTACCTGTGCGTTAATGCTCTGCATGCTTAAGGCAGCAGCCACTACGAATAATATCTTTTTCATCTTATGTTGTGTTTTTTATTTCTTTATGCAAAGAAAATGAAAATAAACCAAAGTAGAAACCACTTGTTGATATTTTGTATTATTGCGACTTTTTCACTGATAAATAAAAAAATTACTGCTTCTGAATAGCTCGAATTTTGTAAATGATTATATGTTTGTGTATCTTCGCAAAGTATTTTTATTTATCATATTTTGTATATGAAAAACAGCCCTGTGAAGATAGAACTTCTTGCTCCTGCACGCGACTACGAAACGGCCATCGATGCCATTAATCATGGTGCCGATGCGGTTTATATCGGTGCGCCACGTTTTGGGGCGCGTCAGGCTGCCGGAAATTCGGTCGAGGATATTGCGCGTCTGACGGAGTATGCTCATCTGTTTGGTGTAAAGGTTTATGTAACGCTGAACACCATTGTTTACGACGATGAGATAGCCGATGTGGAGTCTCTTATTGCAGAGCTTTATAATGTGGGTGTCGATGCTCTCATTGTGCAGGATATGGGCATTTTGCGCATGAATATTCCTCCCATAGCTCTGCACGCAAGCACTCAGATGGATAATTGCACTGCCGAAAAGGTGGACTTTCTCTATCGTGCCGGGTTGAAACAGATTGTGCTTGCCCGTGAGCTTGGGATTGAAGAGATTACTGCCATTCATAAGGCTGTGCCCGGGGCACGTCTTGAGGCTTTTGTGCATGGGGCGCTGTGTGTAAGCTACAGCGGACGTTGCTATGCTTCGCAGCACTGTTTTGCACGCAGTGCCAACCGCGGTGCTTGTGCGCAGTTTTGTCGCCTTGCGTTCGACCTTGTCGATGCCGATGGAAAGGTTGTGGTTAAGGATAAACATCTGCTTTCGCTGAAGGATATGAACCGCAGTGCTGCCCTTGAGCAGATGCTCGATGCGGGTGTCGTGTCGTTTAAAATAGAGGGGCGCCTGAAAGAGAATTCCTATGTGAAGAATGTCACTGCCTATTACCGCAGCCGCCTTGACGAAATTTTTGCGCGTCGTCCCGAGTATGTACGTTCGTCGCATGGTGTGACACGTCCTCAGTTCGTGCCCTCGCCGGCAAAAAGTTTCAATCGTGGCTTTACAAACTATTTCCTTTTTGGTCGTGGCGAGGATATTGCCTCCTTCGACACTCCGAAATCGTTGGGTGAGCAGATGGGAGAGATTAAAATGGTAAAGAAAAATTACATTGTCGTTGCCGGTGGCAGCACATTTGCCAATGGCGATGGGGCTTGCTTCATCGACGATGACGGTCATCTGCAGGGTTTCAGAATAAATCGTGTGGAGGGTGACAGGCTTTTCCCTCAAACTATGCCCGAAGTTGTTAAAGGAACACTTCTCTATCGCAATTTCAGCAATGAATTTGAGCGCGAGGTGTCGCGCTCCTCTTCGCCGAGAAAGTTGCGCCTTACACTTTCTTTTACATCGACGGTTGATGGCTTTGCGTTGACAGCCATTGACGAGAGTGGTGTGGAGGCAATGTTGGAGGTGCAGAGCGAAAAGGCTCTTGCCCGCACTCCGCAGCGTGTCAATTTGTTGGGGCAGCTCTCAAAGTGGGGTAACACACCTTTCGAGGTTACAGATGTAAAAGTGTTGTTCGACGAGGATTATTTCATCCCTTCGTCGCTTGTGGCAGATATGCGTCGCAGTGTGTGCGAAATGCTGCTCGAAAAGCATCGCACCGAGTATGTTCGCGAGGAGCGGTCGCCGCTTCCCGACGGACTTCTTCTCTCGGAAAAATCGCTCGACTACACTGCTAATGTTGCCAATCTCCTTTCGCGCGAGTTTTATGCTTCGTGTGGCGTGCAGGATATATCCCCGGCATTTGAACTTACGCCTCCTGCCGGCGTTCCTTTGATGTATTGCAAGCATTGTATAAAATACAGTCTCGGTTGGTGCAGTCGCAGTGGTGCGAGAATGCCTTTCAAAGAACCTTTGTCGCTTGTTGTCGGTGATGGTCGCCGCTTCAGGTTGCAGTTCGACTGTAAAAAGTGCATGATGAAGGTCGTTGCCGAATAGTTGCTCGGCTTTTGCATGTAAATAAACAATTTTAAAACAGTTTTGGATATTTTTGGGCAATTATTTTGTCGTTAACAATCTAATTGTTATTTTTGCTAAATTCCACGGAATGTGGCGTTTGACAGGCTGCTGCCTGCTCCTAAATACGGAATTTTATAAATTAAATATTAACATTTTATAGATTTTTAAAAAATTATGGATTACAATGTGTTATTCTGGTTCGTTCCGGTGGCATCGTTGCTTGCGTTGGCTTTTGCAGCCTATTTTTACAAGCAGATGAAAGCCGAGAGCGAGGGTACAGAACGTATGGCGTACATTGCAAAGGCAGTGCGTCAGGGAGCTATGGCTTATTTGAAGCAGCAGTACAGAGTGGTTATTGTTGTTTTCATTTGCTTGGCAGCTATCTTTGCCGTAATGGCCTATGTGTTTAAAATTCAGAACGAGTGGGTGCCTTTTGCATTCCTCACAGGAGGTTTCTTCAGCGGATTGTCGGGCTTCTTCGGCATGAAGACAGCAACCTATGCTTCGGCACGTACAGCAAACGCTGCCCGTAACTCAATGAACAGTGGTCTGCGTATGGCATTCCGCAGTGGCGCGGTTATGGGTCTTGTTGTAGTAGGTCTCGGTCTGCTCGATATTTCAGTGTGGTACATCGTTCTCGATGCTTTTGTACCCGAATCGACCAACCCCGCTATTAAACTCTGCTTCATCACAACCACAATGTTGACATTCGGTATGGGTGCTTCAACTCAGGCTCTCTTTGCCCGTGTGGGTGGTGGTATCTACACAAAGGCTGCCGACGTTGGTGCCGACCTTGTAGGTAAAACAGAATATAACATTCCCGAGGATGACCCCCGCAACCCCGCAACCATCGCCGACAACGTTGGTGACAACGTAGGTGACGTGGCTGGTATGGGTGCCGACCTCTACGAGAGCTACTGCGGTTCTATCCTTTCAACTGCTGCACTTGGTGCTGCGGCTTTTGCTCAGGATGGTGTTGAGATGCAGACAAAAGCAGTGTTTGCTCCCATGCTTATCGCAGCAGTCGGTATCGTGCTTTCAATCATCGGTATCTTCTCGGTACGTACAAGTGAGGATGCTTCAATAAAGAAACTTCTCAGCGCACTTTCACGCGGTACAAACCTCTCTTCAGTTCTTATCGTTGCTGCTACATTCGGCATCCTCTACGCTCTTGGCATAGAGAACTGGGTGGGTCTTTCACTCGCTGTGGTTGTCGGTCTGTTGGTTGGTATTGTCATCGGTCAGGCTACCGAGTACTACACTTCACAGTCATATAAACCCACACAGAAAGTTTCTGAGTCGGGTGTGACAGGTCCTGCAACAGTTATTATTTCAGGTATGGGTTTGGGTATGTTGTCTACAGCAATCCCCGTTGTGGCTGTTGTTGTGGGTATTCTCCTTTCTTATTTCCTTGCAACTGGCTTCTCAACTGACCCCGAAATGATTACAATCGGTCTTTATGGTATCGCCATAGCTTCAGTGGGTATGCTCTCTACACTGGGTATCACTCTTGCAACCGACGCTTATGGCCCCATTGCCGACAATGCAGGTGGTAACGCCGAGATGAGCGGCCTGGAGCCCGAGGTTCGTCGTCGCACAGATGCTCTCGACTCACTTGGTAACACAACTGCTGCAACAGGTAAGGGCTTTGCCATCGGTTCTGCAGCTCTCACAGCGCTTGCTTTGCTTGCTTCTTATGTAGAGGAGATACGTATCGCCATGGAGCGCAGCATGCCCGAAGCTCTCATTAATGGCAAATCGTTGATGGATGCAAATATCTTCGATTTCATGCAGTACTTCAATGTTACACTTATGAACCCCACTGTATTGTGTGGTATCTTCATCGGTGCTATGATGGCGTTCCTCTTCTGCGGATTGACAATGAACGCTGTTGGTCGTGCTGCTCAGAAGATGGTTACCGAGGTTCGCCGTCAGTTTACCGAGATTAAGGGTATTCTTGAGGGTAAAGCCGAACCCGATTATTCACGTTGCGTTGAGATTTCTACACGTGGTGCACAGCAAGAGATGATATTCCCCTCACTGTTGGCTATCACAGTTCCTGTTGTGGTAGGTGTTGTTCTTGGCGTGTCTGGTGTTGTAGGTCTGCTCATAGGTAGCCTTTCATCAGGTTTCATGCTTGCTGTGTTCCTTGCTAATGCAGGTGGTGCATGGGACAATGCCAAGAAATTTGTCGAGGAGGGTAACTTCGGTGGCAAGGGTAGCGATGTTCACAAGGCTACCGTTGTTGGTGACACTGTTGGTGACCCCTGTAAAGATACATCAGGTCCCAGCCTTAACATCCTCATCAAGCTCATGAGCATGG
>JAFTTA010000021.1 GCA_017467015.1 Bacteroidaceae bacterium | reverse complement strand
GCACCAACCCTGCGCAAAACACACACAACGTAAGCCGCAACCGCAGCAGCCTTATACACAATGGAGTAACAGGATTTTTCATAACCCTCTCCAACCCATTGATTATATTTCTGTTCCTTGCCATGTTCACCCCAATGTCGTTCATGTTACCCGACCTGCCTTTCTTTCAGCAGGCAATAGGCTACTTATCAATCTTTGGTGGTGCAGTACTATGGTGGCTGTTCATCACATACGCAGTGAGCAAACTGAGAAACCGCTTCGATGTACGTGGTATATGGATAATAAACCGCATCATAGGTGCAGTTGTCATAACAGCATCATTCATAAGCGTAATATTGATTATCACAGGAATATATTCACTCCATTAAGAAGTTGTATAAATTTCTAAAATTCCAATATTTTGTATATATCCAAAGAACTTAGGAAAAAGAATATAGCAGAATATCTGCTGTATATGTGGCAGGTTGAAGACCAAATTAGAGCCAACGACCTCTCCCTCGACAAACTGAAGGGGAACATCATTGATCCCTACAAAATGTCAGAGGAACAGAAAAAGCCACTTATCGAGTGGTACGGCAACCTAATAGAGATGATGCGCACCGAAGGCGTGGCACAGTCGGGACATCTGCAAATAAACAAAAACACCATCATCATGCTGACAGACCTTCATCTGCGTCTGTTGGAATCGCCAAAAGTACCATTCTACTCAGCAGCATACTACAAGGCACTGCCCTTTATAGTGGAATTTCGCACCAAGAGCAACGGACAGGAAAAACCCGAACTAGAGAATTGCTTCGACGCTCTCTACATGGTGTGGATGATGAAATTGCAAAAACGCGAGCTAGGCACCGAGACACTGAAAGCAACAGCAGAAATAAGCAAATTCATATCAATGCTCTCGCTCTACTACAAAGAAGACGAAGAAGGAAAATTGAAACTCGACGACGACGAGTTGTAACCACCTTCAAAAGAGCATTCACAAACAAATACGACAAAAACAAGAAAGAAGATGAATATACAAGAAGAGATAGGACGAAGAAGAACCTTTGCGATTGTATCGCACCCCGACGCCGGTAAAACCACCCTCACAGAAAAGCTGTTGCTTTTCGGAGGACAGATACAGGTTGCAGGAGCCGTAAAATCGAACAAGATAAAAAAGACAGCAACCTCGGACTGGATGGAGATTGAGAAACAACGTGGTATCTCTGTCACCACCTCAGTCATGGAGTTCGACTACGAAGGCTACAAGATAAACATCCTCGACACCCCGGGACACCAGGACTTTGCCGAAGACACATTCCGCACACTCACAGCCGTAGACAGCGTAATCATCGTTGTCGACAGCGCAAAAGGCGTGGAGGCGCAGACACGCAAACTGATGTCGGTATGCCGCATGCGCAACACTCCGGTTATTGTTTTTGTGAACAAGATGGACCGTGAAGGTCGCGACCCCTTCGAACTTCTCGACGAGCTTGAGAACGAGCTTCAGATAGCCGTACGCCCCTTGAGCTGGCCCATAGACCAAGGCTCACGCTTCAAAGGTGTCTACAACATATACGAGCAGAAGCTCGACCTCTACACCCCCAACAAACAACGTGTCACAGAAAAAGTAGCCGTCGACGTAAACAGCAAAGAACTTGAAGACAACATAGGTGAAGAGATGGCAGCCAAACTGCGCGAAGACCTTGAACTCGTAGAGGGTGTATATCCCGAATTCGAAGTGCAGAGCTACCTCGATGCACAAGTAGCACCCGTATTTTTCGGTTCAGCGCTCAACAACTTCGGTGTACAGGAACTGCTCAACTGCTTCGTAGAGATAGCCCCGGCACCACGTCCCGTGCAAGCCGAAGGACGCATCGTTTCGCCCGATGAGCCGAAGTTCACAGGCTTCATCTTCAAGATTACAGCCAACATCGACCCCAACCATCGTTCGTGCGTTGCATTCTGCAAAATATGCTCCGGCAAATTCGTACGCAATGCCCCCTACCGCCACGTTCGTTTGGGAAAAGACATGAGATTTTCGTCACCTACCCAGTTTATGGCACAACGCAAAAGCACCATTGACGAAGCCTACCCCGGCGACATCATTGGCTTGCCCGACACCGGCAACTTCAAAATTGGCGACACCCTTACAGAAGGCGAGATGTTAAACTTCAAAGGTTTGCCAAGTTTCTCACCCGAGATGTTCAAATACATAGAAAATGCCGACCCCATGAAGACCAAGCAGCTTGCCAAAGGCATCGACCAACTTATGGGCGAGGGCGTGGCACAGCTCTTTGTCAACCAGCACAACGGACGCAAGCTCATAGGCACCGTGGGACAGTTGCAGTTCGAGGTTATAGAATATCGATTGGAGAACGAATACAATGCCAAATGCCGCTGGGAGCCCGTGAGCCTCTACAAAGCATGCTGGATAGAAAGCGACGACGAAGCAGAACTTGAGAACTTCAAGAAACGCAAATACCAATACATGGCCAAAGACATTGAGGGACGCGATGTATTCCTTGCCGACAGCAACTACGTATTGCAAATGGCACAAAACGATTTCAAGAGCATCAGATTCCACTTCACAAGTGAATTTTAAAGGATAAAAAACATTCAAACAGTCTCTTAATCACAAGACAATGGGAACAATTGCAGACGAAGCAAAACGCGCCATTGAAGTAATGCGCAAAGGCGGAGTGATACTCTACCCCACCGACACCGTGTGGGGCATAGGCTGCGATGCCACCAACGAGGAGGCAGTAAAACGCATTTACCAAATAAAGAAACGTGTCGACAACAAAGCCATGCTGCTGTTGGTCGATTCACCCGACAGAATAGTACGTTACGTAGCCAAAATCCCGGCAGTGGCATGGGATCTTATAGACCTGACGACAAAACCACTGACAATAATCTACGATGGAGCACGCAACCTTGCCCCCAACCTGCTTGCCGAAGATGGCAGCGTAGGCATAAGAGTAACCTCGGAGCTGTTCTCCAAAGAACTATGCTATCGTTTTCAAAAAGCAGTGGTCTCCACATCAGCCAATATCAGCGGAGCGCCCACTCCACGCTACTTTGCCGAAATTGACCCCGAAATAGTCAATGCTGTGGACTACGTCGTAAACTACAAACAACTTGAAAAAGGCAAGCCCAAACCCTCGAGCATCATCAAACTCTCGGAAAACGGTGTTGTCACAATAATAAGAGAATGAAAGAAAAAGAGAAATCGTTGCTCAATCGTTTCCTCGATTGGCGCGAAACACATATACCCCAAAACAAGTTCGTGTTGATACTCAGTTTCTTTGTGGGCGTACTGTCGGCATTGGCCGCATTCGCCCTCAAACATCTCATTGAATTCATACAGGAGTTGTTGACAGGAGGCTTCAGTGTCATCTCGGGAAACTGGTTATACCTTATATATCCTGTAATAGGTATCCTTCTTTCGGGACTTTTCATACGCAAGATAGTGCGCGACGACATCAGCCACGGAGTAACCAAAGTGCTCTACTCCATATCACGTCGCAAAGGACAGATAAAAAGCCACAACATGTGGTCGTCACTCGTAGCCAGCGGTGTCACCATCGGCTTTGGAGGTTCGGTGGGAGCCGAGTCGCCCATCGTCTTCACCGGTGCAGCCATAGGCTCGAACCTCGGTAACTTCTTCCGCATGGAGAAAAAAGTGATGATGCTTCTTTTGGGATGCGGCGCAGCAGGCGCCATAGCCGGCATCTTCAAAGCCCCCATTGCAGGCCTTGTCTTCACCTTGGAGGTACTGATGCTCGACCTCACCATGTCGTCGTTGCTACCCCTTCTCATCTCCAGCGTTACAGCAGCCACACTCGCATACATATTTACAGGAACAGATGCTATGTTCGATTTCCAACCCGACAAAGCCTTTGAAATAACCCGAGTACATTATGTTGTGATGCTAGGCGTAGTTTGCGGACTTGTATCGCTCTACTTCACACACGTTACCACCAACATCGAACGCTTCTTCCGAAAAATAGAAAACCCATACAAAAAACTGCTACTCGGCGGTTCCATACTGAGTATACTCATATTCCTCTTCCCACCACTCTATGGCGAGGGTTACCACACCATAAACGCACTTATCAATGGTTCCGACCCCTATGAGATACTCAACAACTCATTCTTTTACGGATACCCGCGGCTGTTATTGCTGTTCATGCTGTTCGTCATACTCACAAAGGCAGTAGCCTCGACAGTGACCAACTGTGGCGGTGGATGCGGAGGAATATTTGCACCCAGCCTTTTCCTCGGTTGCATATCGGGATATCTCTTCTCGTCGCTATGCAACCAATCGTTCCTTGCCACTGACCTCTCGTGCATGAATTTTGCACTTTTCGGCATGGCTGCCCTAATGTCGGGCGTATTTCACGCGCCACTCACCGGAGTATTTCTCATTGCCGAGCTTACAGGCGGCTACGCGTTGTTCCTACCATTGATGATAGTCTCCGCGACCTCATATCTGACGGTACGTGTATTCGACAGCAACAACATCTATGCAGTGCGCCTCGCTCAAAGAGGAGAACTCATCACCCACCACAAAGACCAGGCAGTGCTAACAATTCTGAAAGTGTCCGATGTAATAGAACGCAACTTTATGAAGGTCAACCCCGACATGGAACTTGCCTCAATGGTAGCAGTCGTTGCAAAGACCAAAAGAAACATATTCCCGGTGCTCAACAGTGCCAACCATCTTGTGGGCATCGTCTACCTCGACGACATACGCCACAT
>JAFTTA010000288.1 GCA_017467015.1 Bacteroidaceae bacterium | reverse complement strand
TCCGGCTTGACAGCCACCTCCTCTTATCCAAGAGGAGGAGTAAAGAAGAAATAACAAAAAATGAAACGGATACTCTGCATACTCGCAATAGCATTGTCGATTGTCGCCTGCACTGAGGAGATTGACAAAAGTAACCGTTACGTCTTCACAGGCGAGACAGTGGCGGACTTTCTGCTCAACCGCAGCGAGGAATACTCACATTTTATCACCATCCTAAAACAGGCAGAGATGATGAGCCTGTTAAAGACCTACGGACAGTACACATTGTTCCTGCCCACCAACGAGGCAGTGGAGAAATTCCTCATTGAGCAGGATTCGCTCTATTGGGCTACGCGCGACGATAATGTCCCCTACGAAACTGGAATAACCTCGCCACATATTGAAGACCTCAGCGACTCGATGGCAACAGTGATTGCAAAGACACACCTTGTAGAAGCACGTTACCCGATGGCCGAAATGAACGAAGGCACGTTGCACCGTCGCAATTTCAACCAGCGTTCGTTAGGCATCAATTACAAGGTTGTCGATGAACGTTTCTACATAATGATAAACAACCACTCCGCCATTATTGACGGCGATAACGAAGTGGAGAACGGCATCGTACATGTAATAGACTATGCAATATCTCCGATGTCGCGTAACGTACCCGGATTGATAAATGAGTACAGATATTTTTCGCTTTTCAGCGCCGCACTGAAGGAAACAGGCTTTCAGGACTCATTGATTCTTGAC
This sequence comes from Bacteroidaceae bacterium, assembly GCA_017467015.1. GTDB lineage: Bacteria > Bacteroidota > Bacteroidia > Bacteroidales > Bacteroidaceae > HGM04593. The sequence continues at coordinate 8,623 of JAFTTA010000288.1, read as the reverse complement.
AGGGACGAGGACTATGTGCCGATAGACTACAACGCAAGGGGGTTTGGTGTTCCCTCATCACCAAGATTGGTTATGGAGACAAAATACTTCAAATACACCGCCTTTCTCGAAACGGATGATGTCTTCAATTCCTTTGGCATTTACACACTTAATGACCTTAAGAGCTTTGCCGAAAAGTGGTACGGCACAGAGGATAAAGATAATTATAGAAGCCCGAAAAATGCCCTTAACAAGTTTGTTACATATCACTTTGTGCCGCGCGAACTTGCATACAACGATGTGGTCTTTCACAATATAAGATACACAACAAAATACTCGAGTAGATTCGACAGCGAAAGACTTATGGTGCCGGGCTTCGACCGCTACGACTATTTCGAAACAATGCAAGGACCGCTGATGAAAGTGACAAAGCCCCTCAGTACCCCGCAGGGAATAGATATATTCATCAATTTCAGCAAGCGCGAAATGCCCTACAATCCTAATATGCGTAACCACATAAACGTGCGCATAATACCCCCGACAGAGTTCTGCAATATAAAAGAAGAGTATGCCGATTTTAACCCAGTAGCCATAAATGGTTTTCTTCATCCGATAGATAAAATTCTTATTTACAACGAGGATGAAATGGCAGGCAATATCCTGAACGAACGTATGCGCTTTGATTTTGGAACACTTATTCCTGAATTGTCGTGTAACAAAATGAGGTTCTACGCTCCACAAAATCATTACCTCTATTTCGTAGGTGAGAATTTCTCTAAAAATATAAAATTCCACACATCGCGCCCCTTATTGTATCATCCTTTAGGTTCTGGTAATTATTTTGGAGATATTTTAGGCACAGATATGGGAACAGACTGTTCATTCAAATTGCCCAATGTGCCTCCGCGTACATACGAAATAAGATTAGCATGTTTTTTAGGTTTCATTCAAGTTTACATTGATGGAAAAGTAACAGGTATTCCCATAGACGCCTCTAACTTCGACGCAGTAGAAATAGGTTTTATACACGATAATGAAACTGATGACAATGGAGCAACTAACGACAAACAAATGCGCAATCGTGGATGGATGAAAGGACCCGATTCTTTTGGTTGCTTTAACTCCTATGATGTTTGGCTTTCCACTCGCGACGACAAATATAATCTACGTAGAATATTAACCACTATACACTTAGATAGCAAAGAACATTGGCTGAGAATCAAGTGCCTAACAGACCTTATATTTGGACTTGATTATATTGAGCTTGTACCGCTGCATATAATAAATGACCCAACAAAACCCGAGGACAGACACTAAAAGAGAAATGAAACGAAAATAAAAACTCTCCCTCTTTGACAAGAGGGAGTACCCGAAGGGGGAGGGAGTCTGAATGAACACGCAAGTAAATTTTCAAACTCCTCCGGCTTTAAAAACAAGTTTTTGAATGACCTCGCAAGCTCGGCACTCCTTTGACTTTGTCGAAACTATGCTTCGCTCGTTGTAAATGTAAGTAAACTTCCATTCACTCGCTTGCTATAGTTTTGGGAAGCTAAAGCTTTCGTCGTCGCAAAGCTCGTGCCAGCGAGTACAATGCAAACTTATTTGCAAATTGTAAACGAGCGCAGCCGAGCTTCGCATAAAGCAAACATTGCTTATTACGCAATGTCCTCTTATCCAAGAGGAGGAGTAAAGAAGAAATAACAAAAAATGAAACAAATACTCTGCATCCCCCTTTTGTTTGCAAAGAAAACCGTTGAAGGGATAGATAATTTTCAGACTCTTCCATATTTAACAACACTTGTTAAACCCCTATAAGTTTGATTGAGGTGATAATAATAAAATTATCTCCTTAATTTGGGCATATGAATATTTTCAAAAATATTCAAAATAACCCCATGTATTCCGCAAAAAATCATCAATTTGTTGTATCTTTGCAGTCAATTTTACAGAAGTCAAAAAAGAGAAATAAATATAAACGTAAAATTTAACCCAAAATGCTTAAAAAAATTTCATTTCTGCTATCTCTTGTAGCAGTAGTTCTTTTCACATCATGCGGTTCTAAGATGAAAGGTCTCACTTCGGAGTACTTCACTGTAACACCGCAAGTTCTTGAAGTTGTAGGCGGTAAAGTTCCCGTTACCATCGACGGCAAATTCCCCGAAAAATTCTTCAACAAAAAATCTGTACTCACAGTTACTCCCGTTCTCAAATGGGATGGCGGCGAGCTCGCAGCAGAGTCTATGACATTCCAGGGCGAGAAAGTACAGGGTAACGACCGTACTATCTCATACAAAGAGGGTGGCAACTTCACTATGAAAACATCATTCGACTATGTACCCGAGATGGCAAAATCGGAGCTTTATCTGAGATTTACCGTTGCCAAAGGCAAGAAATCGTACACATTGCCCGAGGTGAAGGTTGCAGACGGTTGCATCGCTACATCTGAACTCTATCGCTCTACAATCAGCAAATCAAACATCGCTATCGGCGAGGATGCATTCCAGCGCGTAATCAAGCAGGCTAAGCAGGCAAACATCATGTTCCTTATCCAGCAGACAAACCTTCGCAACAGCGAAACAAAATCGGGCGAGATTAAAGAACTTGCAGCTTCAATGAAGGATGTTGCTACTGACACAAAGAACAAGGTTATCGATAATGTTGAGGTTGCAGCATATGCATCACCCGACGGTGGAATGTTGCTCAACGTTGACGTTGCCGGCGGTCGCGAGAAAAACACAGCAAAATTCGTAGAGCAGCAGATGAAGAAAGCCGAGCTCAAAGGTCACCTCGACACAGACTACACAGCTGAGGACTGGGAAGGCTTCCAAGAGCTTGTTTCAAAATCGAACCTCCCCGACAAAGACCTCATCTTGCGTGTACTCTCAATGTACAAGGAGCCCGAGGAGCGCGAGGCACAGATTAAGAACATCTCTTCTGTTTACAAAGACCTTGCCGACGAGATTCTTCCCCAGTTGCGTCGTGCACGCATCACATTGAACTACCAGCTTATCGGTCGTTCAGATGACGAAATCATGGAGCAGCTTGAAAAAGACCCCAAACAGCTCTCACTCGAGGAGATTCTTTACTCATCAATCCTCACAGAGGACACAAAAGAGCAGGAGAAAATTTTCAACACAGCAGCGAAACTCTACCCCAACGACTACCGTGCTTACAACAACCTTGCAGCACTCGCATACAACAACGGCGATTACAAGAAAGCAGCCGAGTACCTTGCAAAAGCACAGAAAGCCAACCCCTCTGCATCAGAGGTTAATGTAAACCTCGGTTATCTTTCACTCCTCGAGGGTGACGTTGCAGCGGCTGAGACATTCATGGCTAAAGGCGCAAGCGCAAAGGTTGGCGACGAGGCTCTTGGTAACCTCTACATCGCACAGGGACAGTACTCACGCGCAGCAGAACTCCTTGGCAAAGAGGCAACAAACAGCACAGCTCTTGCACAGTTGCTCAACAAGGACTACAACCAGGCAAAAACAACTCTTACAAAGATTGAGAACCCCGATGCCAACACACACTATCTGAAAGCCATCCTCGGTGCACGTACAGACAATGCATCGCTCATCTACGATGGTTTGAAGAACGCAATCAAGCTCGATCCTTCAATGGCCGAGAAGGCTGTGAACGACCTTGAGTTTGCAAAATATGTTGCCAACGAGGCTTTCCAGAGCATCATAAAATAATTATTCCCCGACGTGAAGGGAAACGACCATAAAGAACGGCTTTCAATGCTTGCACTCACACACGTGCAAGGGTTGGAAGCCGCTCTTTTTCGCAATATGATAGAGGTGGCAGGTGACGCCTCGACCATTTTCGAAAACCTCTCATCGCTGGGCGATATATTGCCCGGTGCATCGCCACGCCTCATAGAGAAACTCTCCGACCCGAAAGCCTTTGAACGCGCACAAAAAGAGTTTGAATTCGCAACGGCACACGGCATAGACATCATCTGCTTCAACGACCATGATTATCCTTATAGGCTACGCGAATGTGACGACGCTCCTATTGTCCTCTACAGCAAAGGCAATGCCGACCTAAACGCAAAACATATCGTATCTGTAATAGGCACACGCCGTGCCACAGAGTACGGCAAGGAGATGTGCGAACGCTTCGTAGGCGACTTATCGCAACTGATACCCGGCGCACTCATTGTCAGCGGTCTTGCCTATGGCATCGATGTATGTGCCCACAAAGCAGCAATGACAAACATGTTGCCAACAGTCGGAGTACTTGCCCACGGACTCGACCGCATATACCCGGCAGCACACAGAAACACTGCAAAAGCAATGCTTGAAAATGGTGGACTGCTCACAGAATTCATGAGCGAGACAGACCCTCTGCCGCCATATTTCGTACGTCGCAACCGCATAGTGGCAGGCATATCAGATGCCACGGTTGTTATTGAATCGGCAGAGACAGGCGGCTCACTTATAACTGCCTCAATAGCCCACAGCTACTCACGCGACTGTTTTGCCTACCCCGGACGTGTCACAGACAACAACTCCAAAGGATGCAACAATCTTATCAGCCGCAACAGAGCAGCCCTCATTACATCAGCGGCAGATTTTGTAGAAGCAATGAACTGGGAGGTCGCAAGCAGCGAAAAAAAGAACCAACCCGAACAGATGGAACTTTTTTCCACATTATCACCCGAAGAGGAGATGGTGATGGAACACCTGTTGAAAAACCCCGATGGGGTGCAAATAAACAGATTGGTGGTGGATACGAACATCCCTATAAACCGCCTGACCCCACTGCTCTTTGAGTTGGAAATGAAAGGAGAGATAAAAACTCTTGCCGGAGGCAGATATAAAGCGACAAACAGAGATTGACCATGAGCATATTTAAATATTTCATTGCACCTGTGGTGTTGTCGCTCTTGTCTATGCTATCGTGCTCGTCGGAAGAGGGACGACCATACACCATCGTTGAAGGGACTGCACAGCCCACACGCCTGTACATGCTTGCCAACGGAATTAGAGTGTACATCACCCCGGAAGAAAAGCAACCACGAACCATTGCCGCCATCTGCATACCCACCACATCCAAAGATACTATTGCCAACCTCTTTACATCGGCACCGCTTGCACCCGACTACCCTCTGTTGCTTGCGCAAACAGGCACAAAGGAGAGCCTTATAACAAAAAGAGAGAACTTTCTGACCATACAAAACAACATCCCCTCGAACGAAACAGGAAACTGGGCAATAATAATGAGCGGCACTTTAACCACGTTGCCCGATAGCGCATTCATCGTTCTGAAAGGTGGCGCAGAGTGCAACACTGCTGTCGAACAGATAGAAAAACAGTTCACCAAGCTGCCACGCAGTTCATCGGAAAAAGCCATAGCCCACAAAGTTGTGTGTAACATCATCGACAGCCTCGGCAACCCAACACACGGAACAGAAATCGCCTCATACCTCAATAGTTCAAACCGGGAGGTAGCAACAGCAAGCGGCATTAAACTGCAACCCTCACCGCCCTACAACATCTGTTTCCCCGACAATTCGGACATTGATTGCAAAACAGCAAACGGGGCAACCACCTTCAGCTCAGGAAAAGAGGAAGCACTCACCCTCTACCCCATGAAAGGAATCTCATCGCCCATGCTTCAGATGGTTGCAAAATTCATAAACAGCAGTTCAGGTATCGACGCAGTTGCCATTGACGGAGCAATATTGCTGCACACAGACAGCAGACTGCCCGACACAATTGCCGACAGCAAAAAATTTCAACTCTTTCTCGACAAGCATAAAGAGAGCCTTGAAACCGAGAAGCAAAAGCCCGGAAACATTGCATCGCAGATATCGCAATACCTTGACAAGGAGTTACAAACACCCAACGGATTACACAACATTGCCACACAATGCATGAACGTCCTCAAGCAATCGGCGGCAAGAGCTACACCATCGTCAAAGCACGAAGAAGAGATACCCGCATACTATTTGCTTCCAAAGGACATCGACACCACGCTGACGATAGTCGCTACAACACCCTTAGGCGACATTGAGGAGCACGCTGCGGCAATGATATTCAACAAAGCAACAGAGCTGACAGGCAAAAACCTACATATAGCCCGACATGACAATGGCACATATATGTACAGCTGTGAGAAACCCGAGAGGCTGCAATTTACCGGCAAAGAATACGAAGCGGCCAAGGCATACCTGATGTATGAATATTCCACAAAAAGAGTGACAGGCAGTGCGCTTCTTGCCGAGATTGCCACAGAGCAACATCGCGGTTACACGGCAATGGAGTTATACGATGCGTTATGCGCACTGAGTCTTAACGATATAGAAGATTTCCATATTGCAAAATGCGAGAACAGCACAGCGACATTTATCGTAGGACGCCAAAGCAACATAGACCAACACAGGCTTGCCAAGCAGGGCACAATGGTGCACATCACCTTTGACGAGCTCTACGGTTACTGATAAAACCCTTGTATATGATGGCAAAAACCGCTATCTTCGCAAAAGAAAAAGAAAAAAGAAATAGCAGATGAAAGAATTCATTATATCCGAGTCAAAAGCGGAAACAGCAATACTCATCGGACTTATTACCCCCTATCAGGACGAGCGCAAGACAACAGAATATCTCGACGAGCTTGATTTTCTTGCAAGCACGGCGGGAGCAGTTGTGGTGAAACGCTTCACACAGAGAATAGACCGCCCCCACCCTGTGACATACGTCGGCAGCGGGAAACTGGTAGAGATAGGTGCATACATAGAGGAACGCAAAGATAGTGACGAGGAGATTGGTATGGTCATCTTCGACGACGAGCTGTCTGCCAAGCAGCTTCGCAATATTGAGAAAGAACTGAAAGTGAAGATACTCGACCGCACATCGCTCATTCTTGACATATTTGCCATGCGCGCACAGACAGCACACGCAAAGGTGCAGGTGGAACTTGCACAGTACAAATATATGCTTCCACGTCTGCAACGTCTGTGGACACACCTCGAACGTCAGGGAGGTGGCTCGGGAAGCGGCAAAGGCGGTAGCGTGGGACTTCGCGGACCGGGTGAGACACAGTTGGAGATGGACAAACGTATTATCCTCGGCCGTATGTCGTTACTGAAAGAGCAACTTCAGCAGATTGACCGTCAGAAGTCGATACAACGCAAAAACAGAGGCCGCCTCATTCGCGTGGCACTTGTCGGATACACCAACGTGGGCAAATCGACACTTATGAACCTGCTTGCCAAAAGCGAGGTCTTTGCCGAGAACAAACTGTTTGCAACCCTCGACACCACAGTACGCAAAGTAATCATCGAAAACCTGCCGTTCCTGCTATCCGACACAGTAGGCTTCATACGCAAACTGCCCACCGACCTTGTAGAGTCGTTCAAATCGACCCTCGACGAGGTGCGCGAAGCCGACCTGCTGCTACATGTAGTGGACATCTCACACCCCGACTTCGAAGAGCAGATAGAGGTGGTGAATAAAACACTTGCCGACTTGAACTGCGGCGAAAAACCCATGATGGTAATCTTCAACAAGGTAGACGCATACAAAAACGTACCCAAAGACGAGGACGACCTCACACCCAAGAAGCGCGAGAACTTCACCCTTGAGGAGTTGAAATCGACATGGATGGCAAAGCTATCAGACAATTGTATGTTTATATCGGCACGCGAGCGCACCAACCTCGAAGGACTTAAAGAGGTAATCTACAAACGCGTATGCGAGTTGCATGTGCAAAAATACCCCTACAACGATTTTCTCTACCCCACATACGAGGAGTAAACGATGAAGATATTTGCAGCACCCCTACAAGGTTTCACCGAAGCAGTTTGGCGCAACATACACAACGAAGTGTTTGGCGGCATCGACAGCTATGTAACTCCTTTCCTTAGAATAGAGAAAGGGGAGATACGCAGCAAAGATGTTCGCGACATTGAGAAGAAAAACAACAATGTGCCGCACCTCATCCCGCAACTGATAGCAGCCTCCCCCGAAGAATTTACACCCATAACAGAATTTATACTCGGCGAGGGGTATAACGAAGCAGACATAAACATGGGCTGTTCATTTGCCTTGCAGGTACGTCGCGGACATGGAGCAGGTCTGCTGCCCCACCCCGACAAAGTGGAGGCGTTGATGAGAGCAATGGAAAAATTTCCGGAAACAGCATTTTCGGTAAAGATGCGCCTGGGTTGGGAGAGCAAAGAGGAGTGGAAAGCCATATTGGCGATACTCAACGACGCAAAACTATCGCGCATAACCCTGCACCCCCGCTTGGGATGCGAGCAATACCGCAAGCCTGCCGACACAGAGGAGTTTGCCGCCTTCTACGAGGAGTGCCGCCACCCGCTTGTCTACAACGGCGACCTGACATCCATTAAGGATATGCAAAACATAGCCGAGCGTTTTCCACGCCTCGAGGGTTTGATGATAGGACGCGGACTGCTTGCCAACCCTGCATTGGGCAGAGAGTTTAAAGAACAGAAAGAGCTTTCGAGAGGCGAGAAAGCATCGCTCACAGCAACCTTCCATCAGAAATTCTACAAGATAATGTCGGCACGCCTGCAAGGAAACACCCAGCAGTTGAGCAAACTGAAGCCCTACTGGGAATACCTGCTCCCCGACATGGAGAAACGCGACAGGAAGGCAATAATAAAAGC
>JAFTTA010000287.1 GCA_017467015.1 Bacteroidaceae bacterium | reverse complement strand
TGCCACAGCAAACACTTTCCGCATAAAAGCATCGCACTACGCTGCACCGAGAGAAGACTTCGGATGGTCGGCAAGCATACACTACGCCCACACCGACGGACACTTCACCAACATATACAACGGCGACAAGTGTGACGGCGGCGACAACTTTGCCACTCGTCTGCGCACACAGTTGCGCATGAGCGATGTTTGGAGCATCGACAACAGCATGACAATAGGCTACACCGACGAAGGAGGCTACGCCTATCGTTTCTACGACGAGAAGAGCGGCACACTGATGCCCGTGAACTACAACGACCCATGCAGCTATCGCAGATTAAACATCAGCGACGGACTGACAATAAAATACTCGCTACCCGGAGTTATGCTCTCCTCGACAACCGGCTACAACTACACCGACGACCGCATGCGCATGGACAACGATTTTCTGCCCGAAGCATACTTTACATTGGGACAATATCAGCGCGAACATTCTCTGACACAGGATTTTGTGGCAAAATCCAACAACAACAAGCGCTTCAGTTGGTTGGGAGGAGTTTTCGCATTCTACAAGCATCAAGACCTGAGCGCACCGGTTCTGTTTAAAAAACAAGGAATAAATTCGCTTATACTCGACAACGCAAACAAAGGTCTGCAGAGTGCCTTCCCCGGTGCCGAACTACAATTCGACAAGGATTATTTCCCCATTGAGGACGACTTTGAGATCCCCACACTCGGTGCTGCCATCTACGGGCAGGCAAGCTACGACACAAAGCATTGGAACATTACAGCCGGACTGCGCATAGACCACGAACACACCTCGATGGACTACAACAGCCATTCAAACATAAACTTCAGGCTCTATCCCAACATGGAGCAGTACCAACCGCTCGTAACAGAATTCAAAGGCAACAACTCTCTCAACTCCACAGAGATAATGCCAAAGCTCTCGGTGAGCTACAAACACAGCCATGGCAACGTTCGCGCCTCGGTGACCAAAGGTTACAAAGCGGGGGGCTTCAACACACAGCTATTCTCGGACATACTGCAAAGCCGCATGAGAAACGACCTCATGGGCAAATTCGGAGTACACCTCGACAATACAGTCACCTACGACGACGCCTCGGCAACGAGCTACCGCCCCGAAGAGAGCTGGAACTATGAAATAGGCACCCATTTGTCGCCATTAAAGGACGGTAGCCTCGACATAGATGCCACTCTATTCTTCATTGAGTGCACAAACCAACAACTGACCATATTCCCTGAAGGTATGAGCACAGGACGCATGATGTCCAATGCCGGTGAGTCGCGCAGCTACGGAGCGGAAGCAAGCATCAGCTACAACATTGAACGCCTGCGACTCGGTTGCAGCTATGGCTACACACACGCCACGTTCCGAAAATATAAAAGTGGCAACAACAACTACTCGGGCAACCATCTGCCGCTGGCTCCACGCGAGACAATGGCTGCAAACCTCAGCTACGACATACCCGTGAGCGAGAATTTTGCCAAACACTTCATCTTCAACCTCAATTGGAACGGCACAGGACGCATTTATTGGAATGAGAGCAACACTATGTCGCAGCCATTCTATAGCGTGACATCGGCATCACTCACATGGGAGAAAGGAAAATTCGGAGCATCTCTATGGGGGAAAAACCTTTTCGACGAAGAATATAAAGCATTTTATTTCGTATCCATGCAACATCCATTTTTTTCTCTTGGAAAATCGAGAGAAATTGGCATATCTTTGCACCTAAATCTATAAATAGAATATTATGAAACATTTAACATTGGCATTTGCTTTAATTATGTGCTGCACAATATGCACAGCGCACGACATCCTTTTAAAAGTTGATGCAGCCACAAGTATTGCAACTTCATCTCCTCTATTCAATGGAACCAACATTGAGGACATCAACAACCAGACAAATGGCGGAGTATTCAGCCAGTTGCTACATGGTGAAGCATTCGAGGAGAATATAGATACCGACTTTCTGAACCTCGAACGTTCGGATTACTCAAAAATTTACATAATGGTCGATGAACGTGGCATCCCCCACCTCATAACCCAGAGCAATGTATACTGTGGTGTAAAATGGAACTCACTGAGCGAAACATGCGACGTACACAGCTACGACGTATACAATTCCGGTAAATTCTCACAACCCTTTAATATTTCGGGTTATAAATTCACACACCGCTACCTACCTTTCGATTCGCTACCCCAAAACATCCAAAAGACAATGCTCCAGCGACTCAACGGAAACGAACAGGTAAGCAAATTCTGGTCAAAAAGTGTAAAGGGCAATGCCAAATACGACTACAAATTGGTACGCGACGGAAATGCATATATGGGACGCCAGACACAACGCATAGAGTTCATTGATGGCAATGGCGAAGTAGGAATCACCAACCACGGTCTCTATCGTATGGGCATACATCTGGAAAAAGGCAAAGAATATGATGGTATTTTGAGAGTGAGTGCAAAAAAACCCACAACCATATATTTGTCGTTGCGCGACAACGATGGTAACATTCTTGCCGAAAAGCCCTACACTATCAAAGGTGACGGCAGCTACGAGAAAGTTACATTTGCATTAACCCCCTCAGACGAGGCGCTCGAAGGCTCTTTTGGCATCTCACTCAAAAGCAAAGGCTGCATAGACATGGGATACGCATTCCTGCAACCCGGAGAATGGGGCAGAGTGAACGGTTATCCGTTAAGAAAAAAATTCGTCGAAGCTATTAAACGACAAGGCATCAAGGCCATACGTTACAATGGTTCAATGGTTGATTGCGGGACTGACCCCCAGAACTATCGTTGGAAAAAGATGATGGGCCCCATAGACGAACGCCGCATCACATATCGCAGCGGATTCAGCATATACGCCACACACAGTTTTGCATTCATCGAAATGCTGCAATTGGCCGAGGTGCTCAACGCCGAATGCATCATAGGAATGAGTATGGACGAAACTTCACAAGACATCAGCGATTTTGTGGAGTATGCAAACGGCGCAGCAAACAGCAAATGGGGCGCACGACGTGTAGCAGACGGACACCCCGCACCTTACAATCTGAAATACATACAGGTAGACAACGAAAGACACATCACCCCCGGATATATAGAGGCCATGAAAAAATTTGCGCTTGCCGCGTGGAAAATAGACCCCGAAATGTCTATAATGACCTCTTTAAACCTTCATAGCAAAAGATACGAAAAAGGCAACCCCGAGTACGAGCTTGTATTGCAACTGATTAAATGGTTCGTAGCTCAAGGCAAAGGCGACAAATTGGCATGGGATCCCCACTTCGACGGAGGTGACCTGGGATGGGCTGCCACCGACAACTTTTATCGTCAGTTAGGTTTGAATCTGAAACGCGACGTTGAAGCCGACGTTCCAGGGTTCAAACTAAATCTGCACCCAATGGAAGAGAACGGTTGGAGATGCGACTGGTATCGCGGTCTTGCCCACGCACACAATTACAACAAGATACAACGCTACGGTGACAATTTTAAGATGATTGGTACAGCCAACACCTTACAACCACACGGCCTCCATTATATGTGGGATCAAGGACGTATACACTACAATTCTCACGAAATTTGGTTTATGCCATCGGCATATATTGACGAAGAACTATCCAAACATTGGTTTACCAATGTGGTAAAAAGTTCAAGTAGCGACGAGAAGACTCTCGATGTCACCGCAAAACTCAGTGACAAAGGCGACTCATTGTTTATTTACATAGCAAATATATCGGAGTACGACCAACCTGCCGTAATCGACGTTGAGAACTTTAAATACAAAAGCCGCGCAGAGGTGTGGAGCATAGGCGGTTGCGACCTCACAGAAACAAACAGAGTAGACAACAAGAAAAATGTTGCTCCCAAGACATCAAAAGTAACCCTACCGAGAAAGAATGCCAGATACACATTCCCACGATACTCATACACGATAATAAAGTTGAAACGATAATTAAAAAATTGTTTAAATTACTTCGTAAATAAAAGCATTAACAATACACACTTATGAAAAAATTTCTATTATTGCCACTTCTTGTCTTCATGACCGCGTTTATATTACCTGCATGCTCAGACGATGACAATGATGTTTTCACCGGAGAAGATAGCACCTCAAACGACACACTCCAAAACAACACCCCCATCATCATTAAATATAACGGAACACTTGTTGTAAATGGTAACTATATTAAAGAGGGTACTATATGCGAAATTAAGAACATGCAAACAACCAAACTCACTCTTGACATATATAAAGTGAAATTTGCAGAGGCAATGCCTGTGGAGATCGACATCACCATCCCAGAAATTCCTTTCGATATTAAGACAGGTACATTCAGTGGCGACTCCATCATTCCCAACATAGGCGTTGCACCCGCCCCCATGTACACCTTCACAAGAATAGATGGTTGTGTAAACGACACCGCACTTTCGTTCTCGGCGTCACTCAACAGAGGAACATTTACATTTAACGGTAAAATTTTACGATAAGAAAATAAAAAAACATCAATATCCATTAAAACATTATCTGCAATTGCAGATAATGTTTTTTTTATTATATTTGCGGTATAAGTATAGATTCCACTATCGCCCTTACCTATGAAAAGAACAGAAATCATAATACTACTTCTGCTTATAGCAGCATTTGTCTATGCCGATAAGAGGGTCGCTTGCATAGGTAATAGTGTTACTTATGGGTCTGGTCATCGACAACCCGAGCAGACCTCATACCCTGTGCAACTAAGTAGAATGTTGGGCGAAGGCTACGAGGTGAAGAACTTCGGTAAACCGGGGGCTACATTGCTGCGGAAAGGTCATCGTCCCTACAACAAACAATCGGAATATAGCGCAGCACTCTCTTTTGCGCCCGACATTGCACTCATACATTTGGGACTAAACGATACAGATCCACGCAATTGGCCTAATCACCGCGACGAATTCATCCCCGATTACTTGTCGCTCATTGACACACTGCGCAGCATTAACCCCGACGTAAAAATATGGCTCTGCCGAATGACACCCATATTCAACCGTCACCCACGCTTCAAATCGGGCACACGCGACTGGCATGCACAAATACAGAAAGCAATAGAAGAGACTGCGCATATAGCAGATTGCGGGCTCATAGACCTACACGAACCTCTATACAACCGTCCCGACCTGTTTGCCGACGCCCTGCATCCCGACCCCGAAGGAGCAGGAATAATAGCCCGCACAGTATATTCAGCCATCACCGGCGACTATGGCGGACTGTCACTGCCGACAATATACGGCGACAACATGATAATTCAACGCGGCAAGCCATTCCGACTGAGCGGCACAGCCAACGCGGGAGAAAAGGTTAGCGCACAACTGGGCAAAGAAAAAATAGATACCAAAGCCGACAGCTACGGCAAATGGCAGATTGAATTTTCGCCAGTCACCACAAAAGAGCCATTGGAATTGTCCATAAAAAGCAAAGAGAAAAAAATATGCTTCACCGGAATAAGAGCCGGCGAGGTATGGCTCTGCTCGGGACAATCCAACATGGCATTCATGCTTAAAGAAGGTACAAACAGCCAAAACCACATAGCAAGCACACAAAAACGCGACATACACATATACAACATGAAACCTCGCGTGGTAACCAACCCTGTGAGTTGGGACTCTGCCGACCTTGTCAAGCTCAATCGTCACGACTACTTCCTACCAACAAAATGGGAAAAACTGTCACCTGAAAACGCAGCAGATTTTTCAGCCGTGGCGTATCATTTCGGTGCAATGCTATGCGACTCGCTCGACACACCCATAGGACTGATATGCAATGCCGTGGGCGGTGCAACAGCCGAGTCGTTTGTCGACCGACACACACTGGAATACCATCACTATCTTGTCGACATACTCTACAATTGGCGCAGCAACGACTTCATACAACAGTGGGCAAGACAACGAGCCTCGCAAAACATTGCCAACAGTAAAAACCCATTGCAACGACACCCCTACGAGCCATGCT
>JAFTTA010000286.1 GCA_017467015.1 Bacteroidaceae bacterium | reverse complement strand
GTTCTGACGACCTATCTTTATATCTCGTCTGACAGCTTCCTTACCATCGGAAGAGAGCACGAATATCCATTTACCACCTGTCTCGCTAAAGAAACTGCCACGAGGAATCAGCAGTGCCGGAGTAGGTTCGCCAAGTTCCAGGTTGATGTAGTAGGTCTGCCCCACATGAATATTGTCAGGGGTTTCCTCGGTGAAAGTCAAGTCGGCACGAAACTGACCATTACGCACCTCGGGGTAGACAGTCTTCACGCTCACGCCCTATTCTGTGCCTTGTCGTTCAAACGTACCTGTGAGCCCGACAAAGATGCGGTCGATGTAGCGTTCGTCAATGTTTACGGTAATCTTATACTCGCCAAGAACATTTATCTGACCTATCATGGTTCCTACACCTATATTCTGCCCAAGTTCTGCCACAAAAGAGCCTAACTGTCCGTCGTAGGTGGCTTTTACTTTGAGATTATCGGCACGCTGGCGCACAAGCAACAGATTCTCTTGCATATTACTGAGACTCTCCTGCATCTTTGCAAGCTGCACGTTGCGATAGAGCGAATCTTGATGCAGACGCTCAATGAGCAGGCGCAACTGGCTTTGGGCAAGTTCAAAATCCTCTTTGGAACGCAGATACTCCTCGCGCGAGGTGAGCCCTTCGTTGTAGAGTGTTTTCATCTGCTCGTATGCACGTTGCTTGCGATTGGCATCTGTGACAGCGCTCAGGCGCGACTGCTGCATAGATAGCTTATCCTTCTCCATGTTAATTTCAGTGTCGCGCAACATATTCTGACGTTCGGCAAGCTGCGACTCACTGTCGAGCGTCTGCTGCGCAAGATTAGGGTTGCGAAGCACAAGTATCACATCGCCTTTCTTAACCATTGCACCCTCTTCTACAAGTTTCATGTCTACAATGCCACCTTCGAGAGCCGACACATGTACCACTGTTGCCGGCTGCACCTGTCCGCTTATGCGTATGTAGTCCTTGAAACTATCTTTCACCACTTTGCTGATGAGAAGGTTTGTTGCATCTGCACGCATCTTGTTGCTGTGGTCGCCGAAGAGCATCCATCCAAAAAGCGACAACAGTGCCACGATGCCGACAATAATCGGAACATGCTTTCTCTTCAATCCTTTTTTCTGTTCTATAATCTTATCCATAATGCACTAATCTTTAATGTAAGGTTTACCATTGTAATAATCATATTGAATTTTCTGTATAATATACTGAATCTGCTTACCGATGAGCGTAGCGCGTGCCTCGGTAAGACGCACACTGCTGGTTGATAGTTCGAGAGCGGAAATATTGCCAAGCTCGTATTTTCGCTGATTGGCAGCATGAGAGCTCTCAACCGCAGCCAAGCGGCTCATTGCCGAGAGATACTCTTTTTGCGCACCACGAAGGTTCATGACAAGGCGTTGCATCTCTGTACTCAGTGTGCGCATAGTCTCGTCATATATAACCTGTTGTATTTTGTAGGATAGTTTGCTGCTACGCAGATTGTTGTACTTGCTCAATCGTCCGAAGATGGGAAAAGAAATTCCTGTACTTATATACTCGCCCATGTTATCCTTGAACTGACGATGAAAAGGCTGTGCCTGGTAATTCATGTTCAACGTCTTGTTGTATGAGGTGGAGAGACCTGCCGAAAGAGATATTCCGGGGATAAAATTTCCACGCGCTATGCGCACCGCCAACTTGCTCTGACGTAAATTTTCACCGGCAATCTTTGCAGCTGGAAGTTCCAGAACATTTGCATCGCAACTGAAAGGAAGCTCTTCAAGGGGAACCTCCAAAGATTCGCATACATCAATATCGCGTTCAACGGGCCACGACATCACATTTTTCAATTCCAGACGAGCTACATCGAGTAAGTTCTGCTGATTGACGAGCATATACTCATCCTCGGCAACCGTAGCCACAAGTCCGTCAACATCGGCTTTGGATTTAAGCCCCATCTGAAACTGTCGTTGGGTGTGAAGCAGATTGCCACGGTCTTTTTCGAGCAACGCCTGCACCTGATACAACAATTCTTTATAATATACAACATTGTAAAATGCCTTTACAACAGAGAACGACACCTCGTCGGCGCGCATCTGCATGGTATTTTTCGACTCGCGCAGATTGCTTTTGCTCAATTTGTAACTATTGACATTCACTAATCCATCGAAAAGCGGTAACGACATAGATAATCCGAAGCTTGTACCCAAAGTCTGTTTTGTACCATAGGTATTTGTCTCAGGGTCGATGCCGCGACCGAAACTGATGTTTGCATTTGCAGAGGCGTTGATATATGGCAGAAACTGCATGGCGCTGTTCTGCAAAGCAATCCGCTGCTGTTCATAAACGTAATGGTTCTGTCTGTTCACCGACGAATGGTCGCGAGCATAAAGCAAACACTGCTGCAAGGACATGGGTGCAACGATACTATCGTTTGCCACAGCAACCACGCAAACAGCTAAAGTGAACAATAGAGATTCTATTCTTTTTTTCATGTTCCCTGTATTTTTGTCACAAAGGAAACAATGGAAAACGTCAATTTTTATAGAAAAGAAAAATATCGTTTTTTTGAAGTGAAAATTGTGCATTTTTTGCACAGTCGTAAACCAAAAAAGAAGTTATCAACAGGCGGCAAAAAATATCAAAATTGTGTTGCCCGATTACATATTATTGATTAGTTTTGCCAACCGACAAGCCACAGTCCACATTGTGGTCTATCTGTTATTGCGTAATCACAAGCTGCAAATAAATAAAAATATATACATATGATACAGACAGTCATTAAACGCGACGGTCGCATCGTCGGATTTAACGAAGAGAAGATTGCCACTGCCATCCGTAAAGCAATGTTGCACACGGACAGCGGAGAGGACATGCAACTCATTCATCAAATTACCGACCGCATCGCTTTCAAAGGAAATGAGCAGATGACGGTGGAAGCCATACAAGACAGGGTGGAATTTGAACTGATGAAGAGTAGCCGCAAGGATGTTGCACAAAAGTATATTGCATACCGCAACCAGCGACGCATTGCACGAAAAGCAAAAACACGCGACATTTTCCTCGAAATCATCAACATTAAATCGAACGATGTCACACGCGAGAATGCCAACATGAATGCCGACACACCAGCCGGCATGATGATGAAATTCTCGAGCGAGACAACAAAGCCTTTCGTCGACGACTACCTGCTCGACGAAGAGACAATGAACGCAGTACGCAACAACTATCTGCACATACACGACAAGGACTACTACCCCACTAAGAGCCTTACTTGTGTACAGCATCCGCTTGACAGAATACTCACTTGCGGTTTCTCAGCCGGACATGGCGAGTCGCGCCCTGCCAAACGCATAGAGACAGCCAGCATACTCGGCTGCATATCCATGGAGACTGCACAGAACGAGATGCATGGCGGACAGGCAATACCCGCCTTCGACTTCTACCTCGCACCCTATGTACGCAACAGCTACATCGAGGAACTGCAGGCAATAGAGAAACTTTTCGATGCCGACTACTCACACCTCTACGACAAGAAGCACGACGACTACATACAGCGTCCGCTCGACGGATTGCAAGGCGAGGAGCGTGCCGTGCAACACGCCATAAACAAAACAGTGGCACGTGTGCATCAGTCTATGGAAGCATTCATACACAACATGAACACCATTCACTCACGTGGAGGCAATCAGGTGGTGTTCAGCTCCATAAACTACGGAACAGACACATCAGCTGAAGGTCGTTGCATCATACGTGAGCTGCTGAACAGCACCTATCGCGGAGTGGGCAACGGCGAGACAGCCATTTTCCCAATACAAATATGGAAGAAAAAGCGTGGTGTTAGCTACCTGCCCGAAGACAAGAACTACGACCTATACCAACTGGCTTGTAAAGTGACAGCCCGTCGTTTCTTCCCCAACTTTCTGAACCTCGACGCGACATTCAACCAAAATGAAGAGTGGCGAGAGGATGACCCCAAACGCTACATTCACGAAGTTGCCACCATGGGTTGCCGCACGCGAGTATTCGAAAACCGCTTCGGCCCAAAAACATCTATTGGTCGCGGAAACCTTTCGTTCTCAACCATTAACATTGTAGGGCTTGCAATAGAATGCATGGAAATAGGCAACAAGGAGCAACGCATTGCCAACTTCTTTGCCCGTCTTGACAACATGCTTGAGATAACAGCCCGACAGCTCCACGAGCGTATGGAGTTCCAGAAAACGGCATTTGTGAAACAATTCCCGTTGCTGATGTCAGCATTGTGGATAGGCAGCGAAAAACTAAGCCCCAACGACACCATTGCACCGGTCATCAACCAGGGAACATTGGGTATAGGCTTCATTGGACTAGCCGAGTGCTTAGTAGCCCTCATTGGTAAGCACCATGGCGAGTCGGAAGAGGCACAAGAACTAGGTATTAAAATAATCACATACATGCGCGACCGTGTAAACAGTTTCTCTGAACAATATCAGCACAACTATAGTGTGCTTGCCACACCCGCCGAGGGATTGTCGGGCAAGTTCACACGTGGCGACCGCAAAAAGTTCGGAGTAATCAAAGGAATAACAGACCGCGAGTATTACACAAATTCGAACCATGTTCCTGTATACTATAAATGCAGCGCACGCCACAAAGCAGAGATTGAAGCACCCTACCACGATCTCACCCGTGGCGGTCACATATTCTACGTAGAGATGGACGGCGATGCGGCACACAACCCCGAAGCTATAATGCGAGTGGTAGACATGATGGATGCCTACAACATAGGCTATGGTTCGGTGAACCACAACAGAAACCGTTGTATGGACTGTGGCTACGAGGATGCATCGCCCAACATGGTATATTGCCCCAAATGCGACAGCACACGCATAGACAGATTGCAACGCATCACCGGCTACCTTGTGGGAACAACAGACCGCTGGAACAAAGCCAAACTTGCAGAACTCAACGACAGAGTGACACACGAATAGAAAATTCTGATGATATCAGTACTGAAAATAATAGAAGATACAACGGTAGACGGTCCGGGATTCCGGACCGCTATCTATTGTGCCGGATGCACAAACCACTGCCCCGGTTGTCACAACCCCGAGTCGTGGGACATAAACAACGGTAAAGAGATGACGACAGAAGAGATTTTGAAAAAAATCCTTGCCGATCCCTTTGCCGATGTAACATTCACCGGCGGCGACCCTATGTTTCAACCAGAAGGGTTCACCGAACTTGCCAAAGCCATAAAAGCCAACAGCCAAAAAACAATTTGGTGCTACAGCGGTTACACTTTTGAAGAAATCGTTAAGAACGAAAAAAGGAAAGAACTTCTCGGCTACATAGATATTCTTGTCGACGGCAGATTTGTTCAGGAGCTGAAAGACGAGAGTCTCTACTTCAGAGGCAGCAGCAACCAACGATTGATAGAGGTTAAAGCATCACTCGCCAAGGGCGAAGCCGTAATATACGACTACGAACCCAAAATAAAAGATTTACTATAATAATGATAAGAAGAGCGTTATACATAATTGCCACAATATTGTTGATAATGCCACAAGTAAATGCGCAAACCACCATCGACTACTCGGCACAGATAAGCGGCGTCACAGCAACGGGCAACCACTCCCCTTTTTGGTTCACAGCCATTAAGCACGGAGTATCGTCCATAGACAAAGAGTGGGGATATTTACGTGCGGGCATCGCAGGCAAGACTCTGCTGAAAAAAGAGTGGAAACTCAACTACGGAGCAGACATCATAGGAGGCAGAAACATGACCTCCGACATATATATACAACAAGCCTACGCCGACATTTCGTGGCGATGGCTGCAACTGAGCATAGGCAAGAAAGAGCGCGTAGGAGAATTCAAGAATTTCGAGCTCTCCACAGGCTCACTCATTGAATCGGGCAACGCAGCACCCACACCACAAATAAGGCTGGAAGTGCCGGAATATCAAGACAATTTCGGCACAAACGGATGGTTCGGAGTACGCGGTCACATTGCCTACGGATGGTTCGACGACGGCAACTGGCAAGAAGACTGGGCTGCAAAAGGCACACGATACGCCAAGAATGTACTATACCACTCCAAAGCCATCTTCTGGAAAGTGGGCAAAGAGGGGAGTTTCCCACTCACCTACGAAGGAGGAGCACAGTTTGCATCACAGTTCGGAGGAACCATATATAATTACATGGACAAAAATGGAAAGAACTATGACATGCCTAACAGATTAAAAGATTTTTGGGATGTTTTCTTTTTTTCCTCAGGCGACAGCAAATACACAATATCTGACCAATTGAATGTAGCAGGAAATCATGTAGGCAGTTATCATCTGTCGCTGAAATGGAGCGATAAAAATTGGTCGCTACGCTGGTACTACGAACACATGTTCGAAGACCACTCCGGTATGTTTTGGGAGTATGGTCTGTGGAAAGATTGCCTCACCGGTGCAGAACTTCAACTAAAAAATTTCAAATGGCTGAACAATGTGGTCTTTGAATATTTCAACTCGCGCGACCAAGCCGGTCCCATATATCATGACACAACAGAGAAAATCCCTGACCAAATAAGCGCAATAGACGACTATTTCGAGCACCAAACATATCCATGTTGGCAACAATATGGTATGACAATAGGCACACCACTTATAACCTCATGTATATATAACACCAACCACAATTTCAAACTATACAATAACCGTGCAGAGGTATTTCACATAGGATTTTCGGGAGAACCATTTAGTGAGCTCTCATACCGTATTTTACTGACTAAATCGCACAATTGGGGAACATACTATATTCCTTACACAGAGATAAGAAGTAACATTTCCGGACTTATTGAATTATCCTATAAGCCTATTTGGGCTAAGGGTTTCAGCATAAATGGAGCTTTTTCATATGACAACGGCGAGCTATTTGGCGACAACAGAGGCCTTATGGTAGGCATAAAGAAAAGCGGAAAAATATTCTAACAAAGAAAATAAATTATTGAATAAGAATAAATTTAAATACAATCAAACAATTCCTAAAATATAACTTATGATACTCGACGACAAACTACTTGACGGTGTAACAGAAAAAGCCAAAAAGAGCGAACGTTTGAGAATGAATT
>JAFTTA010000285.1 GCA_017467015.1 Bacteroidaceae bacterium | reverse complement strand
TTTTAACAGCAGCAATATCACGATATTGCGCCCCAACGACGATTGCTACGCAGTTTTATCTCGGCCAGTTTGCGCCATAGCACAAGATTTTCTTCCCGGTTGCAATCGGGGTCATTGTCAACCACATCACGAGCAATGTCGCGCACAAACTGGAGGAGCTGCTCATCTTTTGCAAGATTGGCAATCTTCAAGTCAAAAGCTATGCCACTTTGCTGAGTACCCTCTATATCTCCCGGGCCTCGCAGTTTGAGGTCGGCTTCTGCAATTTCAAAACCATCGTTGCTGGAAGTCATAATCTCCATACGTTTGCGCGTGTCGTCGGAAAGTTTCACATCGGTAACAAGTATGCAGTAGGACTGCTGTGCCCCACGCCCCACTCTGCCACGCAATTGGTGCAACTGCGACAGACCGAAACGTTCGGCATTTTCTATGACCATGATGGTGGAATTTGGAACATCTACCCCCACTTCGATAACCGTTGTCGAGACCAAAAGGCGTGTTTCACCCGAAGCGAAACGTTGCATCTCGGCATCCTTTTCTTTTGGTTTCATTTTCCCGTGCAACTTACCAACTTTGTAGTTGCAGAACACATTGCATAGACGAGCATAACCCTCTTCGAGATTCTGAAGGTCAATCTTCTCGCTTTCGGTAATCAAGGGATATACCACATAGGCTTGCCTTCCTTCACGCAACTGCTTCTCGATGAAAGCATACACTTCGCCTATCTGTTTACGGTATATGTGGCGGGTGGTGATGGGTTTGCGTCCGGGAGGTAATTCGTCTATCACAGAAACATCGAGGTCGCCATAGAGTGTCATTGCAAGCGTACGAGGGATGGGAGTGGCAGTCATCACAAGCACATGAGGTGGGATGTGGCTTTTAGCCCACATTTTGGCACGCTGTACCACTCCGAAGCGGTGTTGTTCATCTATAACCACAAGTCCCAGGTGGGCAAAATTCACCTTATCCTCGAGCACAGCATGAGTACTGACAAGAATATCCACCTCGCCACCTGCAAGAGCGGCAAGCAATGGCACACGCTCTTTCTGTTTAGTGCTGCCGGTGAGAAGTTCCACCCTCACCGGCAATCCTTCAAGCATACGACGCAAAGTAGAAAAATGTTGCTCGGCAAGGATTTCCGTAGGCGCCATCATACATGCCTGATAACCATTGTCTTTGGCTAGCAACATGGAAAGCAGAGCCACAAGTGTCTTTCCGCTACCTACGTCGCCCTGCACCAACCTGTTCATCTGTATGCTACGGTTAACATCACGTCGTATTTCGCGCACCACACGTTTCTGCGCCTCCGTCAGTTCAAAAGGTAGATTTTCCGAATAGAAACGGTTGAACATATCGCCAACCTTAGAGAAATTATATCCGGCAAATTTACATTTACGTTCTTTGGAATAATTTAGTATATCGAGTTGTATGTAGAAAAGTTCCTCGAACTTCAAACGATACTCGGCAGACCTGAGATCGCTTACATTTCCGGGGAAATGTGTCTTTCTCAATGCCCTATCCAATGGCATGAGTTTATATTTCTGAATAATGGAATCGCTAAGAGTCTCAGACATCGTTTCGGGCAACATTACAAGCAGATTGGATATGATTTTTGCCATTGCTTGCGAATTGAGACCACTGCGTTTCATGCGATCTGTAGTATTGTAATAGGGTTGCAACCCCATTTCCGAGAGTTGCAGAGTGTCGGCAAGGTCTATATCCGGATGAGCAATATTCGCCCGGCCGCCAAAAATGGTAGGTTTTCCGAAAACAACATATTTCACCCCCAATTTGTACTTTCCTTTCACATATTTGATACCACGAAACCAAACAAGATCGACAAAGCCGCTTCCATCGGTAAAATGAGCCACAAGGCGGCGTGAAGCCCCCTCACCCATTTCCTCGAAACTGCGTATCTCGCCAAGTAACTGTATGTGAGGCATGCGACCATCAATTTCGTTTACTTTAAACAAGCGACTGCGGTCTACATATCTGTATGGGAAATAGTACAACAAGTCGTGCAGAGAATAAATATTCAATTCTCTGTTAAGGAGTTTGGCACGCTGTTCGCCCACTCCGGGAAGATATTTTATATCTCTGGTTGTTGGGTCAAGCATTCAACTATCGCCTTTGCCACTACAAAATCAAAAGGTGTGGTTATTTTTATATTTTCACGATTACCATCGACAATGTGCACCGTTTCGCCCAAATTCTCCACCACCGAAGCATCGTCTGTGAAGTTTTCCATATAAAGTTGCTCGTATGCCTTGCGCAGCAACGACAACTTGAACACTTGAGGTGTCTGCACCAGACGATATCTGTCGCGCGCAACCGGTTCTGTGGCACCCTGACCACCTATAAAACGGCGCATGCTATCGTGCACCGGCACAACGGGAACTACCGCCCCGTTGATTGCAGCCTCACGGAAAAGCTCGTCAAAGACCTTCACTGCAAGGAAAGGACGCACACCATCGTGCACTCCCACAAGCGCTTCATCGGCATCTTCAATGACGGCAAGACCATTCTGCACCGAATGGAAACGAGTGGTACCGCCTGTAACAACCATCACAGGCACTTTGAAATCGTGCTTCACACATAGCTCCTCCCACAATTCCATTTGGTCTTTCGGAAGAACCAATATTATATTCATGGTGACATCCATTGCATATAGGTTTTCTATTGTCACCATCACCAATGGTTTGCCATCGAGCAGTTGAAACTGCTTTGGAAGGTCGCCTCCCATGCGCACACCTTTACCACCGGCTACTATTATAAGATACCTTTTCATAGGTCATTAAAACGCATTTGTTCACGAATAACCGCCACTACGTCGGCACCACAGAAATAATCAACTATGGCGAAACCGAACTCAAATGATGCAGCCGGGCCGCAAGCTGTTATTATATTATTGTCCTGCTCCACTGACGAAGCTGTGTATTTTGCCTTGCCAAGTTCAGCGTCGCAGCCTGGATAACAGGTAGCTCTGCGTCCGTCAAGCAGTCCCATGCGTCCGAACACCATGGGCGCCGCACATATGGCTGCAATGAGTTTTCCTTCATCGTCAGCCTTCTTTATAACTTCGCGCAAAGGGGAGTGTGCAGAAAGGTTCTCTGTGCCTTGCGAACCTCCGGGCAACACAAGTGCATCGGCATCCGAAAAATCGGCATTCTCGAACAAACAGTCGGCAACGACTCCTACACCATGAGCCGAAAGCACTGTTGTGCGTCCCATTATGGAGACTGTTGTCACATCAAGGTTGGCACGACGCATAACGTCGGCGGGGGCAAGCGCCTCGACTGTCTCGAAGCCATCTGCCAGAAATAGGTATATCTTGCTCATGGTTATTTTGTTTACTTAAGTTTAAAATAGTATGTTATGGTACCCATCTGATTATTCACAGCAGATGCCTTGTTAAAGACTGCCTGACGAGCTGCTTTAAGAGCCGCATCGCGTAGCGCCTTGCTCGAGGTGTTTGTACGTGAGTTTATTGACGTATTCACAACACGTCCGTTAGGACTTACTGTAATGTTCACAACCACGCGGCCTTCCTCTTGCACGTTGTATGCAGGAACAGGCAGACTGCCCACTAATGAACGTCCTGCAAGGTCAAATGTTCCATGTCCGCCCACGCCTTTTGTAACTCCACTTGTTTCGTTACCGGCTGTGGAGCCTTCATTGCCACTGCCTTCGCTGCTCTCGCCTTTGTCGGTCATAGTTGTACCTTTGCCAAAAGCTCCGGCAATTTTCGCATTTGCCTCACGAGCCACGCGCTCCGCTTCCTGACGTTTGCGTTCAGCCTCTTGCGCCTTACGTTCCTGTTCGAGCTGCTCGGGGGTTTTCTCGGGTTTCTTGGGAGCATCTTTTTTCTTATCCTCGGCACTGTTGAGGGCAATAGTCTCTTCCTCGGTCTGTGTTATCAGAGGGTCGGCAGGGCTGGGGGTTGGTTTCACTACAGAACTTTTGGGTGCCGGCTGTGGAGCAACCTTCACCTCGGTATAGTTGTATGCATCGCCTTTTGCACGCTCGATGTTACCCATAACCACAGGCACGCCTTCCTCTTCTTGTGGCACAGGTTTCTCTATAACCACGAAAAGCAGTATCAGCAGCAATATGATGTGTACGACTATCGTACCCACCACTCCGTGTATCTGTTCGTTGTTGAGTTGTTTCATCTTCTCTTCCTGTCGGGGCGACGTGTCGCAAGCACCATTTTGAAGTTATTCTCGTTGGCTATATTCAGCACTTTCACTATTTCGCGATAGGGAACACTCTCATCGGCATATAGAGCCACATACATTTCGGGCTCTTTGGCAGCGCACTCTTGCAAGAAATCGGTTATAGCCTCGGGGTCGATGGGCATCTCATCCTCGTTGCCGAACGCCGAGTAGAAATTAAGTTCCTTGTCTATGATTACACGTGCCAAAGGTTTTGCCGATGTCTGTTTGCTACCCTGGGGCAGCAACACTTTTATGGCATTGGGAGTGACCATTGTCGATGTTATCATGAAGAATATCAACAACAAAAAGATGATATCAGTCATTGACGACATCGAGAATGTCTCTATTGTCTTGGTTTTTCTCTTAAGCATAACTTTAGCTATGTATTAACCGTTAAAGAGTCTCTTTCTTTTCGCGTACAATCTCCATGAACGAGATTATTTCTGCCTCCATGTCATTCTGCACTTTGTCGACCATTGTCACAAGGTGGTTATATGCGAAGATAGCCACGATACCTACGATAAGACCGCCTACGGTGGTAATCATAGCCTCGTATATACCGCCAGAGAGCAGCGACACATCGATATTGTTTCCTGCATTTGCCATTTCCCAAAATGCGCGGACCATACCTGTTACCGTTCCCAAAAAACCAATCATGGGAGCTACAGCCGCAATGGTAGAGAGCACGGGAAGGCCTTTTTCAAGGGTTGCAATCTCCAGATTAGCACAGTTATCCACTGTCTCACGAATAGACGATGCCGAAAAATTGAAGCTCTTTATTCCGCGTTCGATGATACGAGAAACGGGTGTATTCTCACTGCGACAATAATTTGCTGCAGATTTTAAATCATTGTCTTTAATATTATCGTGAATACGCTCCATAAACAAAGGATTGCGTTTCATGGCTTTACGCAATGCCGAGAAGCGCTCGAAAAAGATATATACTCCTATAACTGACAATAGTGCCAATACTATCATTATCCAACCGCCTTTTACGGCGAGTTCCCAAACATTCATACTCTCCTCGGCGGTTACCTCAGTGAGCGAAATAAGTGAATCTTGTGCTACAGTTGCAGCCTGCGCAAGCAGTGTCATTAAAATCATAGTTTTATTATTTTATTTTTTTAAACATTCTTTGTATGCAGCGATGCATTTTTCCAATCCCAGATAAAGAGCATCGCATATAAGGGCGTGACCGATAGAGACTTCGTCGACCCA
The DNA here is from genome assembly GCA_017467015.1 of Bacteroidaceae bacterium. GTDB lineage: Bacteria > Bacteroidota > Bacteroidia > Bacteroidales > Bacteroidaceae > HGM04593. The sequence continues at coordinate 41,591 of JAFTTA010000285.1, read as the reverse complement.
AGGTATTGTCTTTATGAAATATGCCAGATTCTCGAGACTCAAGTCGTGACCGGCATTAAGCCCGATACCCAGTTTGCGCACTCTTTGCGCTGTCTCGAGGAAAGGAGCTATTGCCGCTTCGCGGTCGCGTGCATACTCCTCGGCATAAGGACCAGTGTAAAGTTCCACTCTGTCGGCACCTGCTTTTGCGGCATATTCTGCCATGCGGCAATCGGCATTTATGAAGATGGAGCTACGTATACCTGCTCCACGCAGATCGTCGAGTATGTCTCTCAGGAAATCCTGTTCGGCAACGGTGTCCCAACCACAATTGGATGTTATTTGTCCGGGTTTGTCAGGAACCAATGTAACTTGATCGGGTTTAGCTTTCAACACAAGGTCTATAAATTCTTTGGATGGGTAGCCTTCAATGTTGAATTCACTGCGAACGATGGCTCGCAAAGCAGGAACATCTGCACGCGTTATGTGTCGTTCATCGGGACGGGGATGCACTGTAATCCCATCTGCGCCAAAAAGTTCACAATCGTGTGCCACTTTCAAAATGTCGGGATTGTTTCCACCACGTGCATTTCTGATGGTTGCAACCTTATTTATATTTACACTTAACTTTGTCATATTACATCTAAAAACTTCAAAAATAATGCTTGCCACAAGCTCAACATGGCAAAATTATCTGCAAAATCCTATATTTTTTGCAAAAGTACGACAAAATAAGCAAAATAAGATAATAATTTATCTTAATTTTGCCGTCGAAACGGCACGTGGCTGTTTTACTTGTAATTGTCCCACTAACTATTAATGAGATGAAATTTGCATTGTTCGGAAACAAACATCAGTCCAAAAAGTCGGAAAACATCGATAAGCTATTCAACGCCATCAATGAATGGAAAGATAGTTTTTATATCGACCGTCCGTTCTATGATTATCTGCGCGAACAAGGTAAATTATTCATGCAACCGGAAGGAATAATAGACGGCGATGATTTTGATGCCGACATTGCTATAAGCTTCGGTGGCGACGGAACTTTTCTGCGCACAGCTAACCGAGTAGGCGACAAGAACATACCACTGGTGGGAATAAATGCCGGACGGTTAGGTTTCCTGACATCATTTTCCACAGACAACATATCCGAACTTTTCGATTGCCTGCATCGCGGCGATTACACCATAGACGAGCGTGGTGTGATTGAGGTGACAGCCTCGGAAAAAAATCTGAACAACAACCCGTACGCACTTAACGAGATAGCCGTGATGAAACACGACAACTCGTCGATGATAAGCATAGAAACATCAATCGGCGGCAAAGAGTGCATCACCTATCAAGCAGACGGACTGATTATCGCAGCACCTTCCGGCTCCACTGGTTACTCGCTGAGTGCCGGCGGACCCATCATTGCCCCCGATGCAAATGTATTTGTGCTTACTCCGGTTGCTTCTCATAGTTTGAATGCGCGCCCGGTGGTGGTGAATGACAGCACTGAAATCACACTGAAGGTGGCAAGCCGCAGCCACAATTTCCTCATCGCCATTGACGGCAGAAACGAAGAAATGAGCGAGAATACCACTCTGACACTGCGTAAGGCGCACTACACAGTCAAAATAGTAAAGGTAAAGGGGCAAACATTCTTTAAGACCTTGCACGACAAGATGATGTGGGGAGCCGACTTAAGAAATTAGCAACAGCCTTTAGTGGCACCTATTCAACCACATCTTTTAACTCACACAGCAACTGCGAGACATTTTTACCAAGTTGCGGATGTACAAAAAAAGGAGCAATATCCGCTAATGGTTGCAACACAAAAAGCCTTTCGTGCAGACGCGGATGAGGTATAACAAGATGTGGGGTGGAAATTATCCTATCTCCATAGAAAAGTATATCAATATCCATGGAACGATCCATGTAACCTGTTGTCACGGTGGATTTAGTTAGTCGCCCCAACCGGCGTTCGACACTTTCTGTCACTTTGAGAAGTTCTTCAGGCGACAGTGTAGTGGCAAAAACAGCAACCATATTCAAAAATTTATTTGAAGAGGAAAACCCCCATGGTTCGGTCTCCACAAGCGAAGAGATACGCAAAGGCGCACCAAGAGCAACCGACAGCAGCTCTATTGCCTCTGCCATCAGTTGCTCTCTGTCTCCTTCGTTACTGCCTAATCCTAAGTAAATTTCGATGGATTCAAGCATTTTATAATTTCTTAAAAAGCGTTCAACTTGCTTCTCAGTCTATTACTAGCATTGCATCGCCATAGATACCGAAACGATAGTCGTTTTTCAACGCCTCCTCGTAGGCATTCATTATAAGCTCATAACCGCCAAACGCCGTTGTCAGCATCAGCATAGTGGAGTATGGGTTGTAGAAGTTGGCTATCATGCAGTTTGCCACCTGGAAGTTATATTCAGGGAATATAAATTTGCTTGTCCAGCCATCATATTCTTTCAGCATACCTCCCGTGAGGGTTGCTGTCTCAAGAACGCGTTGCACCGATGTACCCACCGCGCATATCTTGCGTCCTTCTGCCTTTGCCTTGTTCACAAGCGCCACGGCCTCGCTGTCCACACTTATAAGGTCGCTATCCATTTTGTGTTTTGTGAGATCCTCCACATCAATCTCGCGGAAGCATCCGAGACCTATATGCATTGTAACATATGCAGTGTCAATGCCTTTAATCTCCATGCGTTTCATCAGTTCGCGTGTAAAGTGCAAGCTTGAAACAGGAGCTGTCACCGAGCCTTCTTTTTTGGCAAAATAGGTCTGGAAATTGGCAAGATCCTCAGGTTCTTCTTTACGCAATTTCTTGAAATCCTCAGGCAGTGGAGCCACGCCTAACGAGAAAAGCGCCTTTTTGAACTCGTCGTGCGGACCATCGTAAAGGAAACGGAGGGTTCTTCCGCGCGAGGTGGTGTTATCTATAACCTCTGCCACCATCGAGTTATCCTCGCCGAAATAGAGTTTATTACCTATACGTATCTTACGCGCCGGGTCGACAAGAACATCCCACAAGCGAAACTCCTCGTTGAGTTCGCGAAGAAGGAAGACCTCTATCTTTGCATTTGTTTTCTCTTTGTTTCCATACAAACGTGCAGGGAAAACCTTACTATCGTTAAGTACAAAGAGGTCTTTCTCGTCGAAATATTCTATTACATTTTTAAAGGTGCGGTGTTCAATTTCGCCACTCTTTCTGTGGACAACCATTAGGCGCGATTCGTCGCGACAGCTTGCCGGATAAAGTGCAATGCGATCTGTCGGCAGCCTAAACTTGAACTGGGAAAGCTTCATGTCTGTCACTTTTCTGTCTATTTTAGGGGTTCGTATTCTTTCATCTGTTTATCTAACCACTCGGCAAAATCCTCGGGACGTATGCATTCCTCTATCTTGAAATCGCCTACACGAGTGCGTGTAAGACGCGTGAGGTATGCTCCACTGCCCAATGCTTCGCCTATGTCTCGTGCCAAGGAGCGTATGTATGTGCCCTTTCCACACACCACTCTGATGGTTGCTTGTGGTGGTTCAAACGAGAGCAGTTCTATCTTTTCAATAGTTATCTGTTTGGGAGCAAGTTGCATTTCACTACCCTGCCTTGCAAGATTATATGCACGTTCGCCATCGACCTTGCACGCCGAGTAGAGAGGCGGACGTTGCGCTATTGTTCCGGTAAATTTTGTCAGCACCTCCTCGAACATCTCCTTCGTGATATGTTCGTACGGAAATGTGGCATTCACCGGATGTTCTTTGTCATACGATGCAGTTGTCGCTCCCAACATCAGGTCTGCTTCATACTCTTTGGTATGGTTCTGAAGTTCTTCGATGCGTTTTGTAGCCTTGCCGGTGCATATCACAAGTACTCCTGTAGCAAGAGGATCGAGCGTGCCTGCATGCCCTACCTTAAAACGCTTTATTTTATAGCGTTTTGACAGATGGTAACGCACCTTATTTACAAGGTGGAACGAGGTCCATGTGTATGGCTTGAAGAGCGCTATTATTTCTCCTTCTTTGAAATCCATCTGCTATATTAGTGTGAGGTTGTGACCTGTGAGTAACATGATAAGTATGATGCCACCGACAATAATTCGATACCATCCGAATGCTTTGAAACCATGTTTGCTGACAAAACTGATAAAGAATTTTATTGCAAGCATAGCCACAACGAAAGCAACAACATTGCCAACCAGCAACGTCACAAGGTTCTCTTTTATAATCTCCATGCCATTGGGCTCAAGGAAAATTTTGAGCATTTTGTATAGTGTTGCCGCAAACATTGTTGGCACAGCAAGAAAAAACGAGAACTCGGCAGCAGCCTTACGTGTGAGTTTCTGAGACATACCTCCCACGATGGTAGCCATGGAGCGCGACACACCGGGTATCATGGAGATACATTGGAACATACCTATCCAGAAAGCACGTTTCTCGGTGAGCGCCGTCTCTTCGCTGCCTTTATTGAATATCTTGTCGCAAAAGAGCATAAAAACACCTCCAAGTATAAGCGTCACAGCAACAACTGTCACGCTCTCGAGCATGGCATCTATTGCGTCACTGAAGAGCAAGCCCAACACTGCCGCCGGGATAAATGCCACAAACAGCTTCCAATAGAAGTCGTATTTATGCAAAAAGCGTTGCAACGATGTCGCTCCTTCGGGCACCGGTGTATCATTGAGACGGAAGAAGCGCTTCCAATAGAGCACCACCACCGAAAGGATTGCTCCAAACTGTATAATGAATGTGAAAGCTTTCACAAACTCGGTGCTCTCCACGCCCAACAGATTCTGTGTTATAATCATATGACCTGTTGAGGAGACCGGCAAAAATTCCGTCAACCCCTCTACTATGGCTATGATAATTGTTTCAAATATACTCATGACTGCTTAGGCTTGCGCATTATGGCGTATATAATGAAAATAAATCCCAAAAAGCATGTAGCAGGAGCTAGTTTCACGCGACGAAAGCTGAATATATCGGGTTCGAAAGTTGTCTCCGTAGAACCCGGCCCGGTCATCAGCAACAGCCCCACTATTATCACAATGAACCCTATAGCCAACAGTATATAGTTCATTTTATCGAATGCAAAATTTCTTTTATTCATAATTATTATTGTTGTTGTTTACATTTATATAAAGTATAGATCGTTACCCCTCATTCGCAGGAAACGTGTGACCGACATATAGGCACAGGAGACTGTCATCAGCATACCAAAAAATATTACAGCCACAGCTATAAACAATAGGCTTGCAGGGGGTAATATGGTTATCAGTGCAGGTTCCTCCTGCAAAAGCAGGTAAAAGATTACGGCGAGCAGTACATCTGCCAGCAAGCCCGATAGCAACCCTACACAAAGGTTGTGCATGATGAACGGGCGACGTATGAAACCCCATGTTGCACCCACAAGTTTCATGGTGTGCAACAAGAAACGCTTCGAATATATCGAGAGACGCACGGCGTTACCTATGAGCGACCACGAGATAAGCATCAGCACAGCCATGAAGGCTAGCATAACCACCGCTATCTTGCGTATATTGTCGTTCACCGTCTCTATTATCTCGCGATGATAAACAACCTGCGTAACACGTTTATCGGCAAGTAGTTGTTTCTCCAGACGTGCCATACTGTCGGGACAGGCATATTCGCTCTTCAGTGTGAGGTCTATTGAGGGTTCATAGGGGTTGTATCCCAAAAATTCCACAGGATCGGTACCAAGCTCCACCTTTTGCTCCTCCAATATTTCGGCACTGGAAATATATTTGCCACTGATGACGTATGGGCGTTTTTCAAGACGCGACTTGAAAGCCATAATCTCTTGTTCGCTCAGTTTATTGCTTATAACGACAGACATTGTCATGTTGCGACGTATATGTTCAGAGAGCGAACGTGCCGACAGCAACAAGGCACACATTGTGCCCAACAGCAAGAGCACCAGCGTTGTGCTGGTGTAGACGCTCAGTGTCTGTATTTTTATTCCCGAATGGCTCATCTTGCTTTTCTGAATACGTAAATAATTGAACTGCTTGCACTCTTCTTGTTCCACGAGGCCATCCATCCGAGCAAGCCACAGAAAGCACCGCGCAAGGCTGACATAGTGGAACCTTTATAACGCTCACTCAACATGGAGATATAGAAGCCATCGAAAGGCATTGTATATTGTCTCTCAAGTATAAAGCCATGCTTGCGACCGAACTTCATCACAGTCGACGGCGAAAAGTGCCACAAATGACGCGGAACATCATAGGCTGCCCAATTTTCGCGATAGGTCTGTGCATCATACGAAGCGCTGTTGGGCAGGGCTATCACAGCTATCCCTTCGTCGTCGAGTATGCGGTAAAGTTCTTCCCAAAATTCGTTAAGGTTCTGTATGTGCTCCATCACGTGCCACATGGTGACAACATCGAAGCAACCTGTTTCGCACTGCTCCAACACTTCCACGGGGAACATCTCAAAATCGAAATTCTCTTTTGAATAGTTGCGAGCCTGTTCGCTCTTCTCTATTGCCGTAACATCCCAGCCACGAGCCTGCATGGCACGCGCAAAGTAACCTGTTCCGGCGCCATAGTCGAGCAGACGGTTCTTATCACCATAAACCAGCGAGTTCACCAGAGCAGCCTTACGGCGCAGCATGATGTTGCGTACAATATGATAGCAACGGTTGACAAAACCTTTATTTGTGTCACTATGCGAAATATATGTTGGCGATTCGTAGTATCGTCCTATCTCATTTTCCTCGGGAACACCCTGAGTGAAAGTAAAAGTGCAGTCGCTGCATTTACATACAGCAAACTCCTCGCCTGTGGCAAAATGGTCTTTACAGGAAAAGAGCGGTTGCAACTCCTTGCCTCCGCACAAAGGACATTCCTTGTGGATGATTTTTATCATGTGAAACGTGTCGGATTTTTATTTTAAAACATACTTTCCCTAAACTGGCTACAAAAATACATTATTTATAGCGAAATTGTACCTTATTTTACAAAGTTTTACTAAAAAAATTTGCTCCCGAGTATTTTTTAATACCTTTGCAACATAATAACAGACAATTTATTTATAATTTAACAACATTAGTATATTATGGCAAAATTAACTCGTTCAAACAACAAAATCGTAGCAGGCGTATGCAGTGGCCTTGCTGAACATTTCGGTTTAAGCACAAGTGCTGTACGCATAGTATTTGCTTTATTACTTTTCATAACTTTTTCAGCAGCAGGCATTGCATATCTTATTTTGTGGTTTCTGCTACCGATAGACAACGGCAACAGTGCTGACAACTACAAGCAACGCATGCAGGACAAACTGAACAGATAAAGACATTACAAGAAACTTAAAAACCGCCCAGGGAATGAAAAAAGTTATTTAGCAGTCGAGATTCTGCTGTACTTTATCGCATCATTGCAACTGACATCATGTAGCAGCAACGACAATGAACGTGACGTTTATCTGCTCTACAACACAGACACAAAAGGTTACCGCCGAGAATGGACAAACATATTATGTGAGTAAAAACATCACAGACAAGAAGGTGCTTACCACCGATGGAAAGACCATGCACAAGACACCGGGGGCATCGTCACAATGGAAAGAGTAACACACACATCAAGGAAAATTCAATAACAAAGAGAGGGGCTGCATTTTTTCGATTGCAGCCCCTCTCTTTGTTCCTAATCAATAAGAAAACCCCACGCAACGCGACAAATTCTCAAGCGATGGTTTATACCCGAAACGTTCAAGAGCTTTTTCAACATCGCTGCGATGTATCTGCGTCAACGCTTCGCGAGTGATATCCCCACCACACATAACGCGTGAACTCATGGCCGGCAGCACTCCGTCCATAACCAGTTGCCCCATCCAGCGGGCATTGCTGAAATGCGCGTCCTTATTTTTGCAAGCACTTTTAACACCAGCACGAAGCGCCTCGGCAGCATCGGGCATAAGCATGTAGTCGTGCTTTGCAAAAAGATTGAGAGCAATCTGCATAAGTTCATCCTCGGAATAATCCTCAAAATGGAACTTATAAGGGAAGCGTCCGTCGAGCCCCTGATTGACAAGCATCATCCTATCCATCTCCTTTTTATAACCCGCCAATATTATCAGCATATCCGGGTTTGGTTGCGAAAGCACCGTCAGCAAAGCGTCTATGACATGACGTCCAAAATCGCGACGGTCATCCAAACTACCGCAGAGGGTGTATGCCTCGTCGATGAAAAGCACATTGCCTCGCGCCTGCTCAAGCACGCGCTGCATGTTACGTTCGGTCTCACCAATGTAGCGTCCCACAAGCTGCGTACGTTCAGTGACTATAACATCACCCTTTGAGAGCAGCCCCAACGCATGAAATATGCGACCAATAGTCTTGGCCACAGTTGTTTTTCCTGTTCCCGGATTACCCGTAAATATCATGTGATGAGCCGTCGGTGCAGAAGTCGAAAGCCCCGCCTGACGACGCATTTCATCAAACCTCATACTGTTGAAAGCTACATTCAGATACTCCTTGAGATTGGCAAGCCCCACCATCTGATTAAGTTCACCCATAGCCGTCTCATAGGTAGAAAGTTCGCCATCACCGAATGATACATCCAAGTCCTCTGCCATTATATAACTTGTTGTCGCCAATGAATTACGGCTATAATGAGAGCCACCCGACACGACACGTTCACAAGCGCGAGGATAAATGCGTTCAAGGAAAAACGTTCTGAGTTCTTCATTGCGCCAACGTAAAGAGACTCCCTTGTTACGTGCCTCTCTAAGCAAGTCAATCAACCGTTTTTCGGCATCGGAGTCTATCAAATACTGATACTCTACAAAAACTGTCTGCATGAAGTGAACCTGCTCGGCAAGAGTGTATTGCTCGCAAACAACAAAATTTTCACGAGGGAAATAACGTTGCAACAATGGAGACGATTCGATTAGCATGCGTGTTTCCGATGGCGTTCCGCAAAGAAACAGTATGTGCTTTTCATCTTGCTCCAACCAAGTTTCAACCTTTGATAGCACTGCGGCTCCTGCAGAGTTCAACAGGGCGCCCACATTCTTCAGCACCATTACAAACGTCGAGCACGATGAAATAAATTCGTTCACCTCTTCATAAGGGTCGGCAGTGTACTTCTGCTCTACAAACTGGTTGCAGTCGCCCGCGCTGAAAGCAGTGCGTCCGGTTGCCAAAGGAAGAAATGCATACAAAAAATCTTCGTCAAATGTATCGATACAATAGTTAGGTTTGGAATATACGGCACATTTATCCTGACTTTCACGTATATTATTCATCACCAAGGACTTCACATTGGAGATAATCCTTCTTTTACATTCAGTGTAACCCGAAATGGAGCTGAGACAGGCCCACTCCTTTGAAAAACAGCCTAACAGCAGATATTTCACATACATATAGTCCGACGAAAACCGTTCGATGACACTCTGTGCTATAAGTTCGAATCTATTGTCATCGTAATAAAACTTCGCTTGGAAGAAGGGTTCGCCATTGTGTAACGCATAAACCGTGTAATGTCCTGCCACCCAGTAATCGCGCGACGAGAAGTCGACCTTCACACGGTTAAGTCCTCTATCATCGAACGAAAAAACACGATAGTTGCCAACTATTTTATAGCTATCGTCCACACAATAGAAAAGATACTCATCACTCTCGCTCTGAGGTTTGTTCAACACCATATCTAAGGTTGCGGCAGCCGAAGGATAGCGACACTTCTTTTTCAGACTTATGCTTTTCACTGCAGGATGCTCCAACTTTTCGCCATGAGGCAGCAGAGAAAAATTGAAACGTATATTGCTGCCCATAGTCAAGCAACCATAGCCCTCTTCCTCTATATCTACACCGCACACAAGTAGGAAATAACGTCCGAAAGCATATGCTTCGGAATTACAGTCCACCTTTATAATCTTATTATAATCGTTCACTCCACAAGTCATACATTTAAGCGGTAGAGGAACACCCTCTTTATAGAGAGCCAACAATAACTTTTTATCGCTACTGGAGAATGCACCGGAGTCATCAATAATAAGTTTAAGCGTACCACCTTTAATGTTGTCATACAAATATAGCGACCGACGCATTTCATAAACCTCTTCGCAAGGATTGCCCTCTATAGAAACCTCGAGGAAGCCACCTATGCGCCCGCGCGGTTCAGCTTTCAATTCAGGAATTTTGTAAGTGACACCACGGCTGCGATAGTCAACAAAACGAAAATCGGAATTCCACGCACCCAATTTATCATACGGATATATTGTAACAAAGCCACAATCACCATAACTATCCTTTAATTTTGTGGAAGATTCCTCGTCAAAAGAGGAACATAACTCATCAAAGATAGCATCTAAATCATCGGATATATTATCGTTCATCATAGTCAATAAAATTTAGAATTAATAATTTGAACATAAACCCAATAAAGCCTACAGCCACAGGCTGCAGAGCCCAAAAGAATATAAAAAACTTATTGCACCCTTCAAGGGGCAACATCACAAACTATCTGCCGGCACTAGCGCCGGACATAGAAGAGTATTTATAAAATATTTAGGCATTACAGGCACACCATGAGCCTACACAAAGAGATAAAAAAGAAACCTTCATCTTTAAAAGAGGAGGTTTCACCTATATCCGACCCCATGAGCCGAGACCATAAAAGAATCTCGCGCTTGTCGGAGGGTGTCCAACAGTTCAAAGAGAAACAGTAAAAGCAATTTACACATTAGGCCCTCACCCAATGCAAACCTCTTTTATTGCTATTTTCTTTGAATTGTTGTTCATCTAAAAACTTATGAATTTTGAAAAATCAGACCGCTTGGGTCGATGCAAATATACTTACTTTTTTTAAGATTGCAAATTTTTCAAACACATTTCTATGGAGTTATCAGAATGTTCCGCCAAGCAACATATTTATAAGTGGAATAAGATTTTTCTTTACCACTTTGTCATTCAAGCGATGTTCGCCATCGAAAATAAAGCAGCGTTCAGCACCATACAAACGCTCCATCAGCGGACGGAAATTCACCACAGGATCTTTATCGCCAAAGAGACCGTAAACCAACCCTTTCTCTTGCTCGTTTACACCATCAAACTGACTCTTTTCCATCAGTTTAAACTGTTCCACAATCTTTTTGTCTATACGAAATTCCATTATTCCATCCTTCCGTTTAGCGGTATATTTGTGCTTACCCATGTGGTTGAACAGCAATGTGCGCGACATTTCGAACGAGGGATTGACCACAATGCGGGGCACACCCCACAATTGCTGCGTGTACATACCACCCATAGATGTGCCGACAACCACCCTGGGTTGCTCTTTACGCACCGTTTCGCGCAGCAGTTCAAGCGCCTCAAAAGGGTCTACGGGCAGGTCGGGAGCTACCACACGCCAATCGCGGAAATGACTTCGCAGAGTCATCACTGTACCCGAACTACCAGACGATGCAAAACCATGCACGTACAACATTTTCTTTCCGTCACACATATTTTTATTAAATTTGCCCACGAAGATACAAAAGAAGAAGAAAAGAAGATAAACTTTCTTCCAAAAAGTGCCATACACCCTACAATATTATCCATAAAGCAGCGTTATAATTCAGAACATATAGATGAAAAATACATTCACCATAATATTGCTATTCCTTCTCTTTGTGCCAATGGCAATCATGGCACAAGAGCGCAAGGTGCAGAACAGACCTTATATTGATTTTCGTCGTCTGCACTACGGATTTTTCTTTGGCCTGCACGCCCAAGACCTGGAGCTTGCCAACAACGGCTTCGTCACAGAAGATGGCGAGGAATGGTACGCCGATGTTGCAGCCTATAACCCGGGGTTCAGTGTTGGTGTGCTTGCCGACCTAAGGATAAACAATCATTTGGCACTTAGGTTGCTGCCCACGTTGCATTTTGGTGAAAAACAGGTGGTGTTTCGCGAGCTCAAAAGCGGCAACAAAGAACGCCAACAGATAAAATCGACCTACCTTGCACTGCCCATAGACATAAAATTCTCGGCACAACGTTTCAACAACTATCGCCCCTACATAATTGCCGGTATAAGCCCGATGGTTGACCTCACTGTAAAAAAACAGCGCCAACTGCTGCTAAAAAAATTCGACTGCATGGTGGAATTCGGACTGGGATGCGATTTTTATCTGCCATTCTTCAAGTTGAACCCCGAACTTAAATTCTGCTTCAGCCTGCTCGATGTATTGGAGAAGAACCGCGACGACTTGCTCGACAAAAGCTACAATAAATTCACAGAATCGGTAGACAAAGCTGTTGCAAAAATGGTTGTACTCTCATTTTACTTTGAATAATAGTTGAGACGCCCACTCGGGAAACACAATGCAACCTTGTAGCAAAGAATTTCTTTGCCAGATAATGTACAAAAAGAGAAAGAACGCATTTATAGCCACTGTTTTATAACATCACGACAAACGCCCGCAAAGCAAACTTTTTAGGGTGTTTTTACATTCATAAGTCATAAACAACAAAATTTAAGCCAGGCATGGCGAGGAACAGTAGGATATTTTTTGTCCTCGTAACAAAAAATTTTATATTTGCGTAAATACAAAATTTAGCTCTTACAAAAAGCAGACATCCAATAATCTCAAACTATATAAAAGAGACAGTAAACAGTATATTTCTATCACTAACATTTGTTGCATCCGATGAGTGATGCACAAAACACCGGCAACCCCACTGCCAACGATTTGTAATTCACATTATCAGCAACAGCATGAAACGAAGCAAAGCCCATGGGTTATGCCTATTTATTATGGAAAAAGGGAAACAAACTGTGTTTATAGCCCTACAAAATAGATTAATGGGATTTGTGCCCCACAGATAGTCTGGATAGCAAGTGATAGCTATACTTTCGCTTGGATTATCAAGCAAGTGAGAAAGGACGAAGCTATAGGCATTATTTAATCAGAACGTCAACATCAATAAGAACAACAGGCTGTGTCAAACAAAATATTGACACAGCCGTTTATTTTAGAATTTACATTCAAAATGCCCAGCAACCAGGAAAGCACCCAGTCGGGGCAAATATCATTCAATCACCACTTTGGTTGTTTTATTGCCCACGCGAACAATATAAACCCCTTTGTCGAGAAGTATCTCCCCGCCTTCAAATTCATTAATTTTAACGACAAGCGCGCCATTGGCTGCGTATATTGCAACTGCCTCGCATTCACAACCTGCAACACTTACACCATTTGCCGTAACAGATATTTCAGTATCTTTTATAACATCATCGATAGCTGTAGACTCAAATTCTATTATGTTAAAAAAATCTCTCCATCCACGTGTAGTAGAATATTTGTTTACAGCACCTTTGGGGACATAAAGAACGCAACTGTTCTTGTCTATACCACTGAAAGCTCTCTCCAACACCTCACATAGGCTATCGGCAGGTATATGAGAATAGATGCTCGTCACAGCTTCGCACCCGTCGAAAGCATCCTCCTTTATAGTCTTGACACTTTTGCCGATTACAACGGTTTTAAGCTTCTCGCACATATAAAAAGCATCCGGCCCTATCAGCTCAACACCTGCACCGATGGTAACCTCTTCTAAAGCCGTATAGCTGAAAGCATCCCTTGAAATTTCCTTTACACTTTCAGGTATAAAAATTTCTGAAAGAATTTCGCAACCCATAAATGCCCGAGCACCTATAATAGTCAGGCTGTCGGGAAGCGTCAGATTTTCCACCATACAACAATTTTCGAAAGCCGACTCACCAATAGTTTTAAGACCTTTACCAAAAGTCACATTTTTAAGATACTCGCAATATATAAAAGCACGGTCGCCTATCTCCGATACTCCGTCACCAATATAAACACTTAGTAATTTTTCACAGTTGCAAAATGCATCAGGGCCTATGGTTTTAACGTTATTGGGAATTGTTATAGACATGAGAGAGTTGCAATTAACAAACGCATACCCCTCAAGTTCCACGACACTCATGGGTATAGAAATTGCAGTAAGCGACGTGCAATCCCGAAATGCAGCATACGGAATTACTGCAATGCTGTTCGGAAGGGTCACACTTTTGAGAGCAGTACAACCATCGAAAAGATAGTCATGCATACTCTTCACACTCTCTGGGATTGATATACTTGTCAATCCGCTACATTTGTAAAACGCACCGTGACCCAAGTTCTTTACGCTGCCCGGGATTGTCACATTTTGCAAAGCAGTGCAATAGGAAAAGGCATACATGCAAATATCTGTTACACTATTGCCGATAGTAACCGAGGTTAAAGCATCTTGTTGATTGAAAGGAGAGGTTGTATGAGAGGTTCCATAGGGTTGGCTATATTCAAAATTACGTCCCAGATATAAACTCTCCAACGGACAATCGTTAAACAGTCCCTGGTGTTCCGAAGGATTGCAACCAAAAGAGAGCATTGTGGAATCATCTTCCAAACGCAACTTCGACAACGACGTACAATTCTTGAATGCATAATCATAGACATTTGTCACACTGCCCGGGACAGACAGGCTTGCCACATTCACACATCCGGCGAAGGCATTACGACCAATTGCGGTAACAGTGTAGTTCTTCCCATTGCAGACGACTGCACTAGGAATGACAATGTCACCCGTATAACTGCTTACATACCCATCGGCAGCACTCCACGACTCATAAGTAACCTCAACAGTCAGTTCCGTCTCGGACGTAACATTGTAAAATATTTCACCTACTTTAAAATCGTATGCACCTGCTGTCACACAACAAAAAAAGACAGCAAATATGGCAGACAATTGCTTAAACTCGCCTCTTAGCATAAACCGCCCCTTTCCTTTAGATTATATTTTTTTGACTATAACAGCACAAAATTAATCAATTTTTTTCAACACAAGAAAGGAGCAGTTCCATTTGCAACATTTTTTATTTATTATAAGCATAAATAACGCCATATTACTGCGTAAAAATTTGTACCTTTGCACCACGAACAAAAAAAATACTATGAAAATGGAGAATATGTTTAAAGAAGGACTTTGGAACAAAGAGATAAATGTCTCTGACTTTGTTCAAAGAAACCTCACTCCCTACGAGGGAGACGCTTCGTTCCTTGCCGGCCCCACAGAAAGAACACAAAAGGTGTGGAACGAATGTTTGAAGGCGCTCGAAGAGGAGAGAGCCAACAACGGTGTCCGTTCACTTGACAATGTCACAGTCTCTACTATCACTTCACACAAAGCAGGATATATCGATCGTGAGAACGAGCTTATCGTCGGTTTGCAAACCGACGAATTGCTGAAACGCGCCATCAAACCTTATGGCGGCATCAAAGTGGTGGAGAAAGCATGCCTTGAGAATGGTGTAGAAGTAGACGCCAAAGTAAAAGACATCTTCTATCACTATCGCAAGACACACAACGACGGTGTATTCGACGCATACACCGAGGAGATACGCAAGTTCCGCTCACTGGGTTTCCTCACAGGTTTGCCCGACAACTATGCTCGCGGACGCATAATCGGCGACTATCGTCGTTTGGCACTTTACGGAATCGACCGTCTCATAGAGGCAAAGAAAGAGGACTTGAAGAGACTGACAAGCCCCATGACAGATGCCACCATCCGTTTGCGCGAAGAGGTATCGGAACAGATAAAAGCCCTTAACGAAATGAAAATAATGGGTGACTACTACGGACTCGACCTCAGCCGTCCTGCCACAAGCGCCCAAGAAGCCGTACAGTGGGTATATATGGCATATCTCGCAGCAGTAAAAGAGCAAGATGGTGCAGCCATGTCGCTTGGAAACGTATCGTCATTCCTCGACATATACATACAATACGACCTCGACAAAGGCAACATAGACGAGACTTTTGCTCAGGAACTCATTGACCAGTTTGTAATAAAACTGCGCATGGTACGCCATCTGCGCATGCAGTCATACAACGACATCTTCGCAGGCGACCCCACATGGGTGACAGAGGCCATCGGCGGACGCTTCAACGACGGACGCACAAAGGTCACAAAGACCTCGTTCCGTTTCTTGCAGACACTATACAACCTCGGTCCTTCACCCGAACCCAACATGACCGTACTATGGAGTCCTGAACTTCCCGATGGTTTCAAAGAGTTCTGCGCGAAAGTTTCAATCGACACATCATCGGTGCAATACGAGAACGACACACTGATGCGCGAGGTGCGCAATTGCGACGACTACGGCATCGCATGCTGCGTATCGTATCAGGCAATAGGCAAGCAGATACAGTTCTTCGGAGCACGCTGCAACCTTGCCAAAGCCTTGTTGCTCGCCATCAACGGCGGACGTTGCGAGAATACCGGTACAGTAATAGTAGATGACATCCCCGTACTCACAGGCGAACTTCTCAACTACGAAGAGGTGCTCTGCAACTACAAGAAAGTCCTCATGCAGGTAGCACGCGTTTACAACGACGCTATGAACATAATCCACTACATGCACGACAAATACTACTACGAGAAGGCGCAGATGGCACTCATCGACACCAACCCGCAGATAAACCTCGCCTATGGCGTCGCAGGACTCTCTATCGTACTTGACTCACTCTCGGCAATCAAATATGGCAAAGTGACAGTGAAACGCAACGAGATAGGACTCACCGAAGGTTTCGAAATTGAGAACGAATTCCCATGCTTCGGTAACGACGACGACCGCGTAGACCACCTTGGTGTAGACCTCGTTTACTTCTTCAACGAAGAGCTGAAGAAACATCCCGTATACAAAGGAGCATGCCCCACCCTGTCGTTGCTCACTATCACATCTAACGTAATGTACGGTAAAAAGACTGGTGCTACACCCGACGGACGTGCCAAAGGCGTTGCTTTCGCACCCGGAGCCAACCCCATGCACGGACGCGACAAGAATGGTGCCATAGCATCGCTCAGTTCGGTTGCCAAACTGCGCTACCGCGACTCACAAGACGGCATCAGCAACACATTCTCAATAGTACCCAAGTCACTCGGCGTCGACCAAGAGACACGCATCGAGAACCTAGTGACCATGATGGACGGATACTTCACAAAAGGTGCTCACCACCTGAACGTGAACGTACTCAACCGCGAGATGTTGCTCGACGCCATGGAGCACCCCGAGAAATATCCCCAACTCACAATACGTGTATCGGGCTACGCAGTGAACTTCATAAAACTGAGCCGCGAACATCAGCTTGAGGTTATCTCGCGCAGTTTCCACGAGAAGATGTAAAGAAAAACAAGCCAATAACAATAAACGGGTTGCGTGTGCCGCAGAGGGGCTGCGCAACCCGTAAATTTTACAAGAAAAATGATACGCGTACACTCATACGAATCGATGGGCACATTCGACGGCCCCGGTTTGCGTCTAGTGGTATTTCTGCAAGGATGCAATTTCCGATGCCTATATTGTGCCAATCCCGACACAATAGACCTAAAGGGTGAGAGCAAAGAGACCTCTGTGGAAGATATTTTACAGATGGCAATGAGTCAAAAACCATTCTTTGGCAAGAAAGGCGGCATTACCTTCAGCGGCGGAGAACCAACTGTACAGGCAAAAGAGCTTATTCCATTGTTCCGACGCCTGAAAGAGGTTGGAATACACATCTGCGTCGACACCAACGGCAGCATTTTCAACGACGACGTAAAAGAGCTGTTCACACTTGCCGACCTCATACTCCTCGACGTAAAGCAGTTCAACCCTGAAAGACACAAAACACTTACCGAACGCAGCAACACACAGACACTCGCCACCGCCGCATGGTTAGAAGAAAACGAAAAGCCTTTCTGGCTTCGCTACGTGCTTGTACAGGGTTACAGCGCCATAGAGGAAGACATACGCTCTTTGGGCGAACATTTCCGCAACTACAAAATGCTGCAACGTGTGGAAATACTACCCTACCACACGCTGGGCGTACATAAATATGAAGCTATGGGCAAAGAATACAAACTTGCCGGAGTAAAGGAGAACACCTCCGAGCAGTTGGACAAGGCAAAAGAGGTGTTCGATGAATATTTCCCCACGGTGTATATAAACTGATTTCGCCGACAAATAGATTATAAAAAAGAGTATGGCAACCCACAAAGGATTGCCATACTCTTTTTATATATATTACGCTACATTATTCGTTACCTGTCCAATCGAGTTTAGACATGCGAACATAGCTTGCATAGCGTTTCTTAGCCATCTGCTGTGCAGCATCGAAGAGCTCCTGAGCCTCTGCGGGGAACATCTTCGCAAGTGATGCATAACGAACCTCACCCTGCAAGAACTCCTGGAATTTATCCCACTGGGGCTCTTTGCTGTCGAGTGTGAAGGGGTTCTTACCCTCTTCCTCGAGAGCGGGGTTGTAGCGCCACAAGTGCCAATAACCGCACTCAACGGCTGCAGCCTGCTCTGCCTGTGCCTTACCCATACCCTTGCGGATACCGTGGTTGATACAGGGAGCGTATGCAATTACGAGTGAAGGACCGGGATAAGCCTCAGCCTCGCGGATAGCCTTCAAGCACTGGTCGTAGCTTGCACCCATTGCAATCTGTGCAACGTAAACGTAACCGTATGTTGTTGCAATCATACCGAGGTCTTTCTTGCGGATGCGCTTACCTGAAGCTGCGAACTTGGCGATAGCACCAAGAGGAGTAGCCTTAGAAGACTGACCACCTGTGTTAGAATAAACCTCTGTATCGAGCACAAGGATATTGATATCCTCGCCTGATGCAATCACGTGGTCGAGACCGCCGTAACCGATGTCGTATGATGCACCGTCACCACCGATAATCCACTGTGAACGCTTAGCGATGAACTGCTTGATATCGAGAATCTGCTTAGAGTAGTTGCAACCGCATGCCTCGCAAGCTGCGATAATCTGGGGAGCAAGTTCTTTTGTTACAGCAGCGTTCTCTTTGTTCTCTGTCCACTGACGGAAGAGAGCCTTTGTCTCATCACTGCACTTCTCGCAATCCTGAGCCTCTGTCATGAGACGCTCGAGACGTGCGCGCATCTTGTTGTCGGCAAGTTTCATACCAAGACCAAACTCACAGAAGTCCTCGAAGAGTGAGTTTGCCCATGCGGGACCTTCGCCCTTCTCGTTTGTTGTATAGGGTGTCGAGGGCACTGAGCCTGAGTATATAGAAGAACAACCTGTTGCGTTTGCCACCATTTCGTGGTCGCCGAAGAGTTGTGTGATAAGTTTTACATAAGGTGTCTCACCGCAACCTGAGCAAGCGCCTGAGAACTCGAAGAGAGGTGTTGCGAACTGTGAGTTCTTGGGATTAGACTTAACGTCAACGAGAGCCTGCTTGCTCTTAACGTTCTTAACGCAGTAGTCCCAGTTTGCAGCCTCGGGTTTCTCCTGCTCGAAGGGAACCATTGAGAGTGCCGAACCACCGAGTTTGGGATTGCCGGGACATACATCGACACAGTTGCCACATCCGAGACAGTCGAGTACACCAACCTGTATGCGGAACTGCATACCTTTCATTGCAGCAGGTGCCTTCATCTCTATTGTCTCTGCACCGAAGCCTGCAGCCTCGTTTGCATCGAGTACGAAGGGACGGATACAAGCGTGAGGACATACGTATGAACAACGGTTACACTGGATACATTTAGAAGCATCCCATTTGGGAACGAATGCACTTACACCGCGTTTCTCGTATGCCGATGTACCCTGAGGCCATGTACCGTCAGCCACCTGCATGAATGCAGAAACGGGGAGCTGAGCGCCCTTATGTGCGTTGATGGGGCGTACAATCTCGTTGATGAATGCGGGATCGTCGTTAGCCTCTGCAACGTCAGCGGGGAGGTTAGCCCATGCGGGATCGACAGCAAGCTGTTTGTACTCGCCACCACGATCAACAGCAGCGTTGTTCTTGTCAACAACATCCTGACCCTTCTTGCCATAAGACTTAACGATGAACTTCTTCATCTGCTCGATAGCGAGGTCTACGGGAATTACGCCTGTGATGCGGAAGAATGCACTCTGAAGGATCGTGTTGGTACGGTTGCCGAGACCAATCTCCTGTGCAATCTTTGTTGCGTTGATATAATAAACTGTAATATCGTTCTTAGCAAAGTAGCTCTTGATGTCGTTGGGAAGGTTGTTTACAAGTTCCTCACCATCCCAGATGGTGTTCAACAGGAATGTACCACCCTTCTGAAGACCACGGATTACATCGTACATGCGCAAGTAAGCCTGTACGTGGCAAGCTACGAAGTTGGGAGTATTAACCAAGTATGTAGAACGGATGGGGCTGTCACCGAAACGAAGGTGTGAACATGTGAAACCACCTGACTTCTTAGAATCGTATGAGAAGTATGCCTGACAGTGTTTGTCTGTGTTCTCACCGATGATTTTAACTGAGTTCTTGTTTGCACCTACTGTACCGTCAGCACCGAGACCGAAGAACTTAGCCTCGAACATACCCTCAGACACAGCAATTTCCTCCTTGGTGGGGAGTGATGTGAATGTAACATCGTCAACGACACCTACTGTGAAGTGGTTCTTGGGTGTGGGCAATGCAAGATTCTCGTATACAGACATGATAACGGCAGGTGTAGTATCGTTAGAACCGATACCGAAACGGCCGCCTACAATTACGGGGTTGATAGCCTTAAGTTCGGGGCTGTCGTTGAATGCCTCAACTACATCGAGGTAGAGGGGTTCGCCGTTTGCACCGGGCTCTTTTGTGCGGTCGAGTACAGCTACGCGCTTAACGCTCTTGGGCATTACTGCTGCAAGATATTTGAGCGAGAAGGGACGGTAGAGATGTACGCTTACGAGACCAACTTTCTCGCCTTTCTGTGCAAGGTAGTCAATTGTCTCGCGAACAGCCTCTGTTGCAGAACCCATCACGATGATTACGCGGTCGGCGTCGGGCGCTCCGTAGTATGTAAAGGGAGCATAGTTGCGACCTGTGATGGCTGAAATCTCCTTCATGTACTCGGCAACAATGTCGGGCACTGCGTCGTAGTACTTGTTTACAACCTCTTTGTGAGTCATGAATGTCTCGGGGTTCTCTGCTGTACCGCGTGTCACGGGAGCTGTGGGGCTGAGTGCACGGCTGCGGAACTCCTGAACTGCGTTCCAGTCAACGAGACCTGCGATGTCCTCCTGCTCGATGAGCTCTATTTTCTGAATCTCGTGTGATGTACGGAATCCGTCGAAGAAGTTGAGGAATGGTATGCGGCTTTTGAGTGTAGCAAGGTGAGCTACGGGCGCAAGATCCATAACCTCCTGAACAGAACCCTCACAAAGCATTGCGAAACCTGTCTGACGACAAGCCATAACGTCCATGTGATCACCGAAAATACAGAGTGAGCTACCTGCGATGCTTCGTGCTGAAACATGGAACACGCTGGGAAGAAGTTCACCTGCGATTTTATACATATTGGGTATCATGAGCAGAAGACCCTGTGATGCTGTAAATGTAGTTGTGAGTGCACCAGCCTGCAATGAGCCGTGTACTGCACCGGCTGCGCCACCCTCGGACTGCATCTCCTGAACGGCAACTGTCTCGCCGAAAAGATTCTTACGTCCCTGTGCTGCCCACTCATCGACATACTCCGCCATTGTCGACGAAGGTGTGATGGGGTAGATAGCAGCTACCTCGGAAAACATATATGCCACGTGAGCCGCAGCCTGGTTTCCGTCACAAGTAATAAATTTCTTAGCTTTAGTCATTTTTGTAATATTTTGAATATAAATTTTCTACTCGTAAATAATTTGAGGGCACAAAATTACAAAATAATTAGATACGAATACCATAAAATCATCAAAAAAGAGTAATTTTGTGGAATATTTTATCTATGAAGTACCTAATTATAACTATAATAAGCATCGGATTGTTGTACACGGGCGGAGTAAAGGCGCAACATTTCCAATCGCCCAAAAGGGAATATCGTGCCGTGTGGATGACAACAATAGAGAACCTTGACTGGCCAAAGACAAAAATAAAGTCGGCCGGTGACATTGCCAAGCAGAAAAAAGAGTTTACCACTCTGCTCGACTCGCTGATGGCATACAACATCAATACCATTTTATTACAGACGCGCGTACGCGGAGATGTCATCTACCCCTCTGCCATAGAACCATTCTCGGCTGTGCTGACAGGCAAAGCAGGGAAAGATCCCGGCTACGACCCTTTGGCATTTGCTATTGAAGAGTGTCACAAGCGCGGAATGCAGTTGCACACATGGCTGGTGACGTTGCCTTTGGGCAAGGCACAACACATGAGGTCGTTGAAGAACATGGGACTGAGCAAAAAACGCCCCAAACTATGCAAATTCTACAAAGATAGTTGGTACATGGAACCCGGAGAGCCCGAGACTGCCGACTACCTGACTGCATTGATAGCTGAGATTGTTGAGAGATACGACGTTGACGGCATACACCTCGACTATATACGTTACCCCGACCGACCTCGCGACTACAACGACCACGCGTTGCACAAGCGCTATGGGAAAGGGATGAAACTCGCCGA
This sequence comes from Bacteroidaceae bacterium, assembly GCA_017467015.1. Lineage (GTDB taxonomy): Bacteria > Bacteroidota > Bacteroidia > Bacteroidales > Bacteroidaceae > HGM04593. The sequence goes on along the minus strand of JAFTTA010000285.1, from coordinate 19,188 downwards.
CTGGCGACGTTCCAACATCACCAATATTGTACGCAAAATATACAGCACTGTAAAAGCGAGAAAACCATGGGTAAGAGTAAGCTGCGCACCACTTGGCAAGCACGACAACCTGACAAACTATTCGTCACGCGGATGGGACGCATATAACACTGTGTATCAAGAGGCTCAGAAGTGGCTCAAAGATGGCATAATGGACATACTTTTCCCCATGATGTACTTCTCGGGAAACAATTTCTATCCCTTCATGCTCGACTGGCAGGAGAACTGCGCCGGACGCCACATTGCACCCGGATTAGGAGTATATCGTCTGCTTGCAAGTGAAGGCGATTGGAATAAAGAGGAGGTTACCCGACAGCTCCTCACGTCGCGCAAGGCAAGCACATCAGGTACAGCCATTTTCCGCACAGAGCATCTATTGCAGAACAACAAGGGAGTGGCAGATTTCTTCAAGGCATTCAACAGCCGACCGGCACTCATTCCTGCAATGACATGGATGGAAGAAAAGCGACCCACAACACCTGCAAATTTCAAAGGCACACGCACCGGCAGCACGCTGAAACTATCGTGGCATGAGGTAACGGCGCCCGACGGCAGGCCACAAACACGTTACAACATTTATTGCTCAAAAAACTTCCCTGTTGACACAGAAAACATTGACAATCTTATTGCAACAAACATTAAAGACACATTTTTTGTTTGGAACGACATAGAGAGAGATACACATTGGGCAGTTACAGCCATGGACGCATTTGAGGTTGAGAGCGAGGCTGCAACATGGAGCGAGAAAGCACCACGAAGCAAATTATTCCGAAAAAACATTTCACTCTCCGAAGAGGCTGTTTGGGGTACACGAGTGCTCATAAAAGACGCCATGGGACAGTTGTTATTTTCCGCTCCTTACAACAAAAACATTAACCTGAATGGACTTAACAAAGGATGCTATCGTCTTGAAGTGATGTCTCGCGATGGCGACATAATACACAGAGAGGCTTTTGTGAGGTAAAAACCAGCAACAAAAAAGGTCGTTTATTTTGTATAGCAACCACATAATCGTATCTTTGCAATAATTTAGAGATTAAGGACAAAAGAAATGATAATATCCATTTTACTTTTCATAGGAGGACTCATTCTGGTGCTTCTTGGCGCAAATTGGCTAACAGATGGAGCATCGGCTCTTGCGCGACGTTTCAAGATAAGCGAATTGGTTATCGGATTGACAATTGTTGCACTGGGAACATCATTACCCGAGCTTGTGATAAGCATGGGTGCAGCGCTGAAAGGCAGTCCTGGAATAGCCCTCGGCAACGTCATTGGCAGCAACGTTTTCAACACACTGCTCATTCTGGGAACAGCTGCACTTATAACACCCATAAAATTCAACAGTAAAATGCTGTCGCGCGAAATTCCGTTCAACCTGCTGTCTGCCATTGCGCTGACATTGGTTGCCGGAGGCATGCTCTTTGCCGAAAGCGGCGAAGGACAATACATAACCCGCAACGGCGGATTGCTGCTTTTATGTTTCCTTGCAGTGTTCATACGCTACACATTCTCCATAGCAAACGACGGCAGCAACACTGCCGACGAAGAAAATGCGTCGGCTATGGGCATGGGAAAAACCCTAATCTGTATAGCCGGTGGACTGGCAGCACTTATTTTCGGAGGAAATATTTTTGTTGACTCAGCTACAGAAATGGCAACAGCGATAGGATTGTCCGAAGCAGTAATAGGAATAACCATCGTATCGGTGGGTAGTTCATTGCCCGAGCTTGCCGTGTCGGTGAATGCCGCACGCAAAGGCAATGTAGGCATAGCATTGGGAAATGTTCTGGGAAGCAACATTCTGAATATATTCTTCATTTTGGGATGCGCCGCCACCATCTGTCCCATAGAGTTGTCGGAATTCAAATATGTAGATTTCTATGTGCTAATAACAACTGCCATATTACTCTATTTCATCGGGAAGTTTGGCGGAAAAACCACCATCACCCGCATCGAAGGTGCGTTCTTCATCTGCTGTTATATAGCATACACAATCTATCTTATTTCAAATAATTAAACTCTAAAAGGAAAATGGCCGTAACCATCAAACCTGTAAAAACACGCAAAGAGCTGAAACAATTCATACGTTTCAACTACGAACTATATAAAGAAAACCCCTACTCCGTACCCGACCTCTACGAGGACATGTTGGGAACATTCGACCCCAAACGCAACGCAGCGTTTGAATTTTGCGAAGCAGAATATTTTCTTGCCCTTCGCGATGGAGAGATTGTAGGGCGCGTAGCCGCCATCATCAACAACCGCGCAAACGAGAAGTGGGATGTAAAGGCGGTACGTTTCGGATGGATAGACTTCATTGACGACATAGAGGTTTCAAAAGCCCTGCTCGACACTGTGGAAAAGTGGGGACGCGAACATGGGATGAGCGAGATACAAGGTCCTTTGGGCTTCACCGACTTCGACGCTGAAGGCATGTTGATAGAGGGTTTCGACCGTATCAGCACCATGGCTACAATATACAACTACCCCTACTACCCCGTTCACATGGAACAACTCGGCTACGAGAAAGAGGCCGACTGGATAGAGTTGCTGATTAAGGTGCCCGACGAAGTGCCCGACAAAATAAAACGCATTGCCGGAATGGTTGCAAAGAGGTTCGAGCTTAAAGCAGAGAAACTGTCATCGAACCGTGAGCTCGAACGCAAATATGGTCAGGATATTTTCGACCTTGTAAACAAATGCTATGCCCCGCTATATGGCTATTCGCCACTAAGCAGCAAGCAGATAGAGCAATACATAAAAATGTACCTGCCGCTCGTAGACCGACGCATGATAACCCTCATCACCGAGAAGAGCGGCAAATTGGTGGGCGTAGGCGTATCCATTGCATCACTGGCAGTGGCACTGCAAAAGGCAAAAGGACGCCTCTTCCCCTTCGGATGGTTCCACATACTCAAGGCACTGTTCATAAAACGCCCCACCCGACTCGACTTCCTTATCGTAGCGATAGACCCCGAATTCCAAGGCAAAGGAGTGAACGCCATGATAATAAATGAAATACTCCCCAACTATATAAAAATGGGATTCAAAGACGTAGAGAGCAATCCCGAGCTTGAAAACAACAACAAGGTGCAAGCGCAGTGGGAGATGTTTGAAAGAGAACAACACAAACGCCGCCGCGCATACAAAAAGATGTTATAAGATAGAGATAAAACAAACGCAGATGGACGAAAATATATTTCTCGAAAACAACACACCCGAAATGGTGGAATACACCGAAGACAACATACGCCACCTGAACGACATGGAACATATACGCACCCGTCCGGGTATGTATATAGGCAAGTTGGGCGATGGTTCGCAAAACGACGACGGTATATATGTGCTGTTGAAAGAGGTTATCGACAACAGCATCGACGAGTTCAAGATGAACGCCGGCAAGCGCATTGAGATAGACGTCACCGACAACAAGAGCGTCACCGTGCGCGACTACGGTCGAGGCATTCCCCAAGGCAAGCTCATTGAAGCAGTGAGTATGCTGAACACCGGAGGAAAATACGACAGCAAGGCATTCAAAAAATCTGTCGGACTGAACGGTGTGGGCTTGAAAGCCGTAAACGCCACCAGCAGCCACTTCGAGGCACGCAGCTACCGCGAGGGCGTCGTACGCATCGTCACCTTCGAAAAGGGAATATTGGTAAGCGACAGCACAGAGAAGAGCAACGACGAGAATGGTACATACATATCGTTCACCCCCGACCCAGAATTGTTTGCAGGTTACGAGTTCCGCGCACCCTTCATAGAAACCATGCTGCGTAACTACACCTACCTGAATACCGGACTGACCATCCTCTACAACGGGAAACGGATACTCTCGCGCAACGGACTTGCCGACCTGCTCACCGACAACATGACCTCGGAGGGGCTCTACCCCATCATCCACCTGAAAGGCGAGGACATAGAGATAGCCATAACACACGCCGAACAGTATGGCGAGGAGTACTACTCATTCGTGAACGGACAACACACACCACAAGGCGGTACCCACCAAAGTGCATTCAAAGAGTTGGTAGCAGCCACCATACACGACTTCTTCACTGCCAAGAACTTTGAATACAGCGACATCCGTAACGGCATAGTGGCAGCCATAGCCGTAAACGTGGAAGAGCCCGTTTTCGAGAGCCAGACAAAAGTAAAACTCGGCTCATTGTATATGTCGCCCGGCGGTGTCAGCGTGAAAAAGTTCATCGGCGACTTCATAAAGGTGGAGCTCGACAACTTCCTGCACAAGAACCCCGACATCAGCGAGGAGATGCTGCGCAAGATAACCGCATCGGAAAAAGAGCGCAAAGAGCTGTCGGGACTCGCCAAACAGGCACGCGAAAAGGCAAAAAAGGTGAACCTGCACAACCGCAAACTGCGCGACTGTCGCATACACCTTAACGACCCCAAAGGCGACCGTCAGGAGGAGAGCTGCATATTCATCACCGAGGGTGATTCGGCGAGCGGTTCAATAACCAAGAGCCGCGACACAAACACACAAGCAGTGTTCAGCCTGCGCGGTAAGCCGCTTAACACATATGGGTTGAGCCGTGCAGTGGTTTACCAGAACGAGGAGTTCAACCTGCTTCAGGCAGCACTGAACATCGAAGACGGGCTCGAAGGATTGCGTTACAACAAAGTTATTGTGGCAACCGATGCCGACGTCGACGGAATGCACATACGTCTGCTGATGATAACCTTCTTCCTGCAGTTCTTCCCGGAACTTATAAAGAAAGGACATGTCTACATACTTCAGACACCGCTGTTCCGTGTGCGCAACAAGAGAAAAGCGCAACGAGGCAAGAAGAACGCCGAGGGAAGCGACAAGCAGAAAGGAGATTTTGAGACCATCTACTGCTACAGCGACGAGGAGCGCATACGCGCAATAGAAAAGCTCTCACCCAACCCCGAAATCACACGATTTAAAGGTCTTGGAGAGATTTCGCCCGACGAGTTCCGCAATTTCATCGGCGAGGACATACGTCTGGAGCGTGTGACAATGCACAAAGACGACAAAGTCGATGACCTGCTCTGCTACTACATGGGCAAGAACAGTATGGAACGTCAAAACTTCATCATCGACAACCTTGTTGTTGAAGAGGACAAGACCAACGAAGAGTAACCGACAGAGAAGAAAAAGAGAATGGAAAGAAAAGCCATCTTTGCAGGAACATTCGACCCCTATACACGCGGGCACCACTCCATAGCCATGCGTGCGCTTGCCATGTTCGACAAAATAGTCATTGCCATCGGGCACAACAGCGAAAAATCGGCAATGAGTACCTTAGAGGAACGCATAGCTGCCATCAGCCGTCTATACGCCGAGGAACCACGCATAGAGATTGCCGCCTACGAAGGGTTGACAACCGACTTTGCAAAAGCGCAACAAGCCTGTTGCCTGCTACGCGGAGTGCGCAGCGTAAAGGATTTTGAATACGAACGCGACCTTGCCGACATAAACCGCGAGATAAGCGGCATTGAAACACTGATAATGGTAAGCGAGCCACAATATGCAGCCATCAGCAGCAGCGTTGTGCGCGAGCTGATGAGATACGGCAAAGATGTTAGCAAATTATTACCTTAAAAGAGAAAAAGAATGAAGAAAATCATATTCGTGGCACTTCTGACGCTCGCCACAATGACAATGACGGCACAGGAAACAAAAAGACGCTCGCTGCTGCCGCAACAGCTAAACAAACTGATGCTCACAGAAAGCATGATTACACGCTTCTATGTAGACAGCGTAGACGAGGCAAAAATGGTGGAAGCGGGAGTAAAAGCCATGCTCAAACAGCTCGACCCCCACTCGACATACTCCGACCCCAAAGAGACCAAAAGCATCATGGAAGCCATGCAGGGCAATTTCGACGGCATAGGCATACAGTTCAACATTGTCGACGACACCTTGCTGGTTATTCAGCCCACAGCCAATGGACCTTCGGAAAAGTTGGGTGTGCTCGCCGGCGACCGCATCATCTCAGTCAACGACACTACCATTGCCGGTGTGAAGATGGATCGCTACGACATCATGCGTCGTCTGCGCGGTAAAAAAGGCACAAAGGTACACATCGAAGTGGTACGTCGCGGAGTCAATCGCGTGATACCTTTCGACATCATACGCGACAAGATCTCCACATCCACCATCGACGCGGCATACATGCTCGACAAGAAGAGAGGTTACATACGCATCTCGAGCTTCGGACAAAAGACACACGAAGAATTTGTTGCAAAGCTCGATTCACTGCAGAAAGAGGGTATGAACAGCCTTGTGCTCGACCTGCGCAGTAATGGCGGAGGGCTGTTGCAGGCAGCCGTTGACATTGCCAACGAATTCTTGAACAAGACCGAGCTTATCACCTACACCCAAGGACGTGTGTTCCCCCGCTACGACTATCTTGCCAAAGGAGGCGGACACTTCACCAAAGGACGCGTTGTGGTGCTCATCGACGAGAACACAGCCTCAGCAGCAGAGATACTCGCGGGCGCCATACAGGACTGGGACAGAGGCATCGTCATAGGACGTCGCAGCTTCGGAAAAGGATTGGTGCAACGCCCGCTCGACCTGCCCGACGGCTCAATGATACGTCTGACCATTGCCCGTTACTACACCCCCTCGGGACGTAACATACAAAAGCCCTACGGCGACTCCATTCCCTACCGCGACGACCTTATGCAACGCTACAACAAAGGAGAAATGACCAACGCCGACAGCATACACTTCCCCGACTCGCTCAAGGTGTACACCAAACGTCTGCAACGCCCCGTTTACGGCGGTGGTGGCATCATGCCCGACTATTTCGTGTCGCTCGACACAACGAAATACACCAAATATCACCGTGAGCTTGCACGCAAAGGCAGCATCATACAGGCAACACTGAAGTACCTCGATGCCAAACGTGTCGACATGAAAAAGAGCTACCCCACATTCGAGGAATACAAAAAGAACTTCAATGTAGACGAAGAATTGCTTGCAATCATGCAAAAAGAGGCAGAGAAGGACAGCGTGAAAGCAACAGATGACAGCGAATACAAGAAATCGCTCCCACGCATAAACCGACAGATGAAAGCACTTCTCGCCCGCGACCTATGGGACATGAACGAATTCTATCAAATATTCAACGAGGACGACGAAGCTGTGACCAAAGCCATGGAACTTATAAAAGAGCGCGACACAGACGCCCTGTTGATGAGAAAAAAGAAATAACAGCTACTACATCACTCGTCGCGACCACACCAAGGCGATGGCACAGGCGGTAATGAACGATTGATATTCAGCGCAAGCGGCACAAGCAGTGCCACCAGCAGCAACAGCGAAGGAATCATCAGTAGTTTGTCGTCAGAGGCAATAACCTCCATATCCTCGGTGCCCCACAACCACATGGCAATCACAGCCACACTGTTGTTGAGCACATGCCCCACAATAACCGGCAACAGGCTGCGAGTGCGATAATAAATCCAACCGAAGACAATCCCCAACGACGTGGCATAAACCACCTGTTGGGGATTCATATGTATAATGCCGAAGACAAGAGCAGAAACGACGATAGCCACCCACGGACGTGAGCAACGATGCAGAAGATAGCCCTGAATGGCTCCGCGAAACATCAGTTCCTCTACAAGTGGCGCAAGCAACGCCATAGAGAGAACACCAAGCGGTTCATCGGTCATCTCCATGAATGTCTGTTCCATAAGGTCGGGGAGGGGCAACCACTCCATAAGAACATTGAACAGATACATGGAGCCAAAAATGAGCAACGTAGTTTTTGCCAACAGCGACAAAGAGAGTTCGGCAAAAGAACGAGACGTCACCTTCACATAGCCGAAAGCAAAAAGATGCCACAACATGAGCAACGCAGAGAGGAACAGTGCCGCCGAGAGCATGAAATTATCGGTAAAAAACAGCGCTTCGCCTGTTACACGACATACCGCCCAATTGAGCAGGTTTAAACCGCATGTACATGCAATCTGATAGAAAAAGTACCACAGAAGCACCTTCACCACATACCACACTCTTGTCTTTACACTCTCGTCGTTCACATCCATAACGTTATTTATCTATAAGATTGATGCCACATCCTTGGCTATCTGCGCTTTAAGTTCGTCGAGCGACGCAAAACGACGTTCCTCGCGCAAACGTCTCACAAAAGATACTTCAACAAAGCAACCATAGAGGTCGCCACTGAAGTCAAGCAAAAAAAGTTCAACAGTGCGCTTGCCACACTCGCTGACAGTAGGTTTCACACCAATATTCAGTACACCACGATATTCACAATCTGCTATGCTGGCAACAACCTCGTACACACCATTCAGAGGCAACAACTGCATAGGCTCGTCAAGCTCTATGTTAGCAGTGGGAAAGCCTATCTCGCGCCCCAACGCCGCACCATGAACCACGCGCCCCGAAGCAGAATAGCGATAACCCAAAAGCATGGCAGCCGTAGAGACATCGCCCATGGCAAGCGCACGCCTCACCTGCGAAGAGCTGACCTTCAGCCCCGCCTCGTCGTAACGCGCTGCACTAACCACTTCCATGCCCAACTCGCGCCCGTAACAGATATAAGCATCGCTGTCGACGCCAGGTTCGGGACGACCGAAACGATGGTCATAGCCCAACACCAACAATTTCACATCCAAATGCTTTGCAAGCACCTCGCCCATGAACTCACGCGCACTCATAGCGGCAAGTTCACGACTGAAATCAAGCACCACACAGCGTTCTACACCCGTTGCCGCAAGACGCTGCATGCGCGTAGTGGCAGACGACAGCAAGAAAGGCTCTCGGTCGGCATCGAACAACAAACGCGGATGTCGGGCAAAGGTTACCAAAGTGACGGGGAGCCCCTGTGCAGCAGCACGCTGCTTCGTCTCCTCAATCATGGCAACATGTCCGCGGTGCACCCCATCGAAAGAACCGATGGTGGCAGCCGTAGGCACCTTTTCAATATCTTTTATATCGTATATAATCTCCATAAATTACCCTATTAACCATTCGGGCCACGCCCCATTGCGCTCCAACAGATAAGCATCGATGCCCAATGAAGCAGCAGCCTCACAATTAGCCGGTGTATCGTCGAAAAAGATGCAATCGGCGGCTGCAACACCTTCAGCAGCAAGCAACTGCTCAAAGATAGCAACGTCGGGTTTGCAGAGGTGCATCTCGAACGACAAATATACCCCGTCGAAATAGTCAGCAAGACGACGACCCTCGAGAACGCACACAATCCTCTCAATCATTTCCCAATGAATAGCATTCGTATTACTGAGCAGGAACACCTTGTAGCCCTGCTCGCGCAAAGCACGCAGACGGCGGAATTTCTCAACAGGAGCATCGAGCAACATCGAGCACCACACATCCTTAATCCTCTGCACCACCTCGGGAGTAACCTCCAAACCCATGGAACCAGCCACAAGGCTATAAAGCTCGTCGGGGGCAACTGTTCCACATTCCAAGCCACGCAATACAGGATTGACAAGGTTAAAACAATCCGAAATAAGCACCTTGTCGACACCCATTGAAGCAAAAGCATCTGCCGTTGCACGTGGATTTATGTTCAGCAACACACCACCAAGGTCAAATATAAGATTATTTCTATCGAGCGCCATCGTCAAACAAATCAATCAGTTTCGGTTAATGAAATTTAAATTTCCACGCGAAGATACAATTTTTAGCGCAAAATCTTGTTTCGTTACAGAAATTATATTACCTTTGCAGCGTATTTCAGTAGGAATACTCGGGCTTTTAGCTCAGTTGGTTAGAGCAACAGACTCATAATCTGGAGGTCCTAGGTTCAAGCCCTAGATGGCCCACGAAGAGAATCGCATTGGCGGTTCTCTTTTTTTATAATGGGCTTTCACATACGGTTATCTCCCTCGTTTCTTTGTTTGCACCGGCTTCGCCAACAGCAAACACGAGGTCGATGAGTCGCTAAAAGAGATTACTCAAGCCCGAGATGGAGCGCTAATAAAAAAAGAGGTTAAATATCTGAATTTAGGATGTTTCAACTCCTTTTTTAAAACAACTATAATAGTTCCCGTCGCAACCAAACTCTAAGCAGCGGGTCGGATATTGCAACCTGACGTTTTTCAATCTCTATAAGCTCTTTTTTTATGAGCGCCTTTTTAACAGTAACTACGTTGGCCGATGAACCAAGTTTGTATTTTTGGATAATACCTTGCGTCGAGAACTCTTTGGAAACTCCATCTATTACTGCTCGCAGAAAATTCATCTGATAGGTTGAAAGATTTTCTGTCTGCTTCTCGAATAGTGGCGTATTCTGGTCAAGAATGTCCTTGTAGGCCTCTTCGAATTCCTTTTCGCCTGCAACCTTGTCGGTGTTTACCCAGATGAGCCATGCAAGCTGCTGCACGTATGACGAGTGGTTATCAACGGCCTCGCAAACCTTTTCGGCAAGTTCGGGCGATATACTTTTGCCGGTAGCCTCAAATCTGCCGCAGATATAATCCACCCAATCTGCCGTAGGTATTTTTTGCAGATAAATGGCGTCACCGAACTTATAGAACGGAAGGCTCTTTTTCTCAAAAAGTTCGTTCATCAAGTGCTTCTTGCTACCAAACAGGCAGTAGGAAACATTCTTTTGCAACTGCCATATTGTTCTTAGTTTTTTCTGAAAGGTCTTTGAGTCGCTAAACTCAGCAATTTGTTGAAACTCGTCTATGCAGACAACAATCCTACAACCCTTCTTTTGAGCAATCTTTTCGGGCAACTGAAGAATCTCGTCAATATCGTCACTCTTTGGGTTAAGCTCAAGAGATATTGAGAAATCAGTCATTGGGTCTGTACCAAAAGATATTTTAGGGCTTATGCGCGAGAGGAACAGTTTGGTATTCTCCACCCACTCGTCCCATTTTGTAGAGGTCTGTTTAAGCACCGCTGATGCAAATGCGTCGTAAAATTCCCTATCGCTGCGACAAGAGAATATATCAAGATACACAATCTTTAAATTCTCCGATTGCGCAAGGCCACACACTTTCTGCACCAATGAGGTCTTTCCCCAGCGACGTGGTGATATTAGCACAGTGTTTACTCCGTGCTGAAAATTGGTCAACAAGCGTGTCGTTTCACTCTTGCGGTCGGTAAAATTATCTCCCGATGTTGCAACTCCGAATATGAAAGGCTTATTCTCCATAATTGTGATATTTCTGTTGCAAATATAAGTAATAGCATTATTACTAACAATATTATTACTAATAAAATTATTACAATTAGTGCAAACTATATGTTTTAAGCAACATATGCAACCCAAATAGATTCGGTTCTCTCTTTATGACGTTGAATTATAATCAATAGAACAGCCTTACATTCAGATTATTTTCGCTATGCCTTATTTGTATATCTTTCATTCTTGATGCACCTAACACTTTTGCAGATTTCTTGTAGCACGGTATAAAATCTTGAATACCTGTACTAAAAAGATAACCAAAAGGAGCTGTCGGCCATATACAAGGCACAGTAAATCCAGCAATTCCACGACCGGTAATTAAATCCATATCCAGGCAGAAAATATTGTTTCTTTCTTCAGGGTGATAGCATTCATTATAACTACGCCAGAAATTTATAATCACCTCCTTCGTTTGTTTACATACATTTAAAGTAAACAAGAAACGGCCTTTCCCATAGTGTGTATCCAATCTGCGCTGTACATCATCTTTAATCTCTTGAACTGCGGTGGTGGCGAGGTCATACACTTTACCAGCCACATAAATTGTCTTATTCATTTTCTTGGTTGCCATATTTGTTCCTGTTTTTAAGTGAATAATTTTTATCATCGTCGTCATCAATGATTTGCGTAGTTGTTTCTTTACTATGTTCAATTTCTATCACCCAGTCATATTGGGGTTTATTACTGATTAACTTTCTTCTTATTTTCATAATTTCAAATTTTTAGTTTTATTAGACGTTATTTTTAGTGTTATCCCATACTCGCTTCTAAGGTGGCTTACAAGTCCTGCGTAAGCATCAACTCGCCTACGTTCTCTTGGGCATATATCTAATATTTCTTTAAGTGGAATCTCAATGCTGACTCTAGTTTCGAACTTTATTCTGTATCGCAGTATCAAGGCTTCTACATCAGAGCCATACTTATCACTTCTTTTGCTATCATTTCTCACTTCCTCGACAGCAGCTTTTGAATTTGGCGGTACCTCTCTGCTACCGCCAAATAATCTGTTTAAAATTTGTACTATCATCGTTTTAAGATTTAATGTTCATCTACAAGGCATAGAAGCGCCCTGATATCCATTTTGTCATTTTCGGAATTTCGTCATTCTTAAGGCGCTGAAGGTTTTGATCCCTTTTTTGTTTTTGGGAAACCATATACATTAGACGTGCAGGTTGAAAGACTCTTTTGGGATGCGTTTGGATGAATTAGGTTATAAAAACAAAAAAGCGATACAGTATTTATGTATCGCTAATCAGTTTTTTATAGTATTATGCTATAGAGCAACGTTTTATTTATACGTTATAGCAAGTTATATTTTGCTTTTCGCATTCAGAACATATAAAATCGTCGATTATTTTGTTCAAAACTAGAATTAATAAAATCAACAAACGATAATAATCTTGATTTAGCAAATATTCATCCGAGGAGTGTGTCCCATGCATATATTTATTTCTCAAATCCTTGCCATTACAAAATGTCTTATTTAAATAATAGTTAAAATAATCAGACTCTCCCTTTGTAAAAAGAGTGTTGCCGAAAGTCAGCTTTTGCTCTTTTGCCATTTGGTCGATTTTACATTGTAAATCCGAAGACAAATGCCAATACGAAATCACATCTTCATAATAGAGCTCATTTAAGATTGCCATTTCGGTTTCATCTACGATTTTCAGTATACCATTATCAACAAATAAATAGTTTTTAAGCAAAAGCTGTGTAAAATGTTCTTTTCTAAAATCTTCGAGGCTATCAAAAGAAAGTGTTTCATTATTCAGTAAATCATATAAATTATGATAGTCTTTTCCAATATCCCAATTGTACTTTAAAACACCTTGGCTTGAAAACATCTCGTAAATAACATTTTTAACCTCATTATTATTAATGTACACATATTTTTTATTCACAAGACTGGGTGTATTTTCTACTTTACACGGCGACGAACTTATAGAAATTAATTCTATATCAATTTCATTATTCTCAATATATGTTTTATATTTTTTCAATATAGACTCCATTTCTGGAGCTAGATATCGTATTTTACCTAAGGTGTCATTTGTAACAGGTATAGTTACTGATAAATGTTTAATGTCTGAACAGAATTTATTAAAAACATCGCAAATAACATCTTCTAATCGAATATTCATTCCCAATAAAACTCTATTATATGCAATAATATTCATTATTGCTATATTGTTTTTCACGTGAAATGAGTCCCCTCCAATAAATTCGTTTTTCGAATGCATTCCTACACAATCCCAAAAACAGATTTCACTTGAATGGGAAACAAGGCTTATGCGTCCTTGTATGTCAAGGTAATCAAATAAATATCTGAAATTACAAAACAATTGTTCTGGCTTAGAATTTCTTTTAAGCCATTGTGTACTATATGTACAAATATATGAGGTTTTGTCTTGAAAAAAGTTTATTGGACGAAGTTGGGTGTCTGAAAAACGAACCTCATAAGTCCTTGAGTACTTAATACATTTGTTGCTTGCATGCATTTTTTGCAATTCTGATTCGTATTTTCTTTTTGCTTTCAGTCTGATAATGTCTGATAGTTTAAAATCTGAGTAATCTTTTGCGATGGATACAAGTCTAAGATAATTCGGGTTTGAATCATTATCATCAATATACTCCGAAATTATCATATTTTTATCAGATATCGATAAAGATTTTGGAAAGAATAATATGCTATCATTGTATTGTTTCTCTTGCTCATAATGAGTGATTATTAGTTCGGCGGTTTTATTATATTCTTTAAGTAATGAGGACAATACAGAATCATAATGCATTACAATGTTTTTATGTCGTAGAATTAAACTTATATCTGTCGTTTTATGAAACAATTTCTCAAACACATTCTGAGAAATTATTTTATACGCATTACATTTTTCAAATAAATCCCAAAAATGTTCTACATATTTATAATCCTCAATATTGTTATAGAATCCTTCTATATTGCTATCAGAGAGTTTATTGAAGAATAAATTAATTTTAGACCATATGTTTTTTGAAGTTTCATCAATAAAAACATTTTGATCTCTAAATATATTTTTGATAACAGAATTTTCAATATATAATCTAAGATTGTATAATTCTATAATATCATTAATGTCGTTATAATCAATTTCACTATTATAACTTTTAAGTAAAGCCAATATCGGTTTCTCCATCCAATGTATAGCCAAATCTTCTTTTGAGTAAAAAACAACCCTTTCTTTTTTCATAATCTTCATTTTGTAAACAAAGATATGATGACAGCACTTAGAATCAAATAAAAAAAGATTTTTACATTTGATAAAATTTATAAACAGACTATTTCCTTATGTTTTATTAGAGCTGTATTTCTTCAAATTTTTACAATAATATTGAATTTTTCTTGTGAAAGAACTTTTTCAAAAAAAACACTATTTACAGAACTAAAACCGCGTTTTGTTTGTTATACAAAGTGGCATATGTCGCAAATAAAAAACACGAACGAAATGCAAAATAAAGAATTCAACGACAAACTTATAAAATCCCTTTCCGAACTAAAGGCATATAGTTTACATTTTACCAGCAACGCATCCGAGCGGACGACCTTTTTTAAGAAACCATACTGAAGGCTCTTTGTAGGTGCAGATATTACTACAGTGACAAAAATTTCAACGGATTGCTCTACACTATTATGCACAATACTTTTATCAACAACAAGTGCAAAAAGATAGAAATTTTGTCAGAAAAGGTTTCTGAAATGTACAGTGAAATATATTTTGACGACACGCCTAATTATCGGGAGCTTATTACTCTTGTAAAGTCAATGTCACAGGAATATTTTCTTCCTTTGATGCTGTACGCCGACGGCTACAAATATCAAGAAATTGCTGAAAATTTAGGAATTTCCATCGGAACAGTAAAGAGCAGAATACACTCTGCAAGGCAACGGCTGAAAAAGATGTTACAATAGGCAGTTTTTCTAACATTGCAATTTGCAATTTTAGGGCACATTTACGTGTGTCCCAATATTGCTATGCTTATAAAAATTATGCAGGGCCAACTGCCCTGCATAAATACCAAAGAAACTAATCATCCTTTACACCTTCCTCTAAAAACTCTTTCAAAGCATCTTCGTCAGAAAACATCAATTTTAAAATATCTTCATTGTTCATAGTCAAGTAATTTTAGTCGTTAACATCCCAATGAGCGCACAGGTCAAAATCACCATCGCTGTCATCATCAATTTGCAAGTCATATTCGTTGCAAACGTCGGCAATATCCGATTCGATGTCGTCCCAACACCAATCTTCTTCCTCGTCAAATTCAACAGTAAAATAGCTACACGAAGCATCGTCTCCACGCCCACTTTTGTTTTCGTACCATACTTCTACATCATAATCGTCTAAGGCATCTTCTATCGCAGCCTTAATTTCGCGCCAGTTTCTCATTCTTAAATGTTTTAAAGTTAGTAATTGATTTTTAAATTATCACAACCTTCGAAAGCGGTTTCATCTACTTTTGCACTCTTGGGTATTCTAATATTAGTAAGACTTACGCACCAACTAAAAGCTTCACGTTCAATACTTGTAACACTATTAGGAATTTCAATACTCGTTAGAGCGGGACAATTTTTAAATGCTTGATTCCCAATCTCTTTTACACCGTTTTGAATTGTAAGACTTATAAGGTTGCGGCAATGTGCGAATGCCATATAATCTATGCGATTAACACTATTGCCAATAGTCACTGTTCTTAATCTTTCTTTTTCACAAAATGGGGAAAAACCATAGTTGTAGTCATTTTTACAAACAATATTCCGACCCAAATAAATGGATTCCAACGGACAATCGTAAAATAAAGATTTACCCCTGTCCTCTTTGTTGAATTCATCATATCCTAAAGAAAGCGGATTATCTCCATCTTCTATACATAAATGTTTTAATGCAGTACAATACTCAAATGCTTGATAACCTATTTCTTTTACGCTGTTGGGGATTGTAATACTTGTAAGACTGCTGCAATAAGAGAACGCGCTGTTCCCGATGGCGTTTATTGCCTTATCAAAAACTGCTACAAAACACTTCTCTTCTTCGGAATATTCATTGCTTACAAGTTTTGCATTACCAAATTTATCTTCACCAAATGCAATAGGTTTATTATCGTTTGTTTTATACATTATTACTCTGTCCGGTGAAGGTGTACAGGAAGACAGAAATAATACAACCGCAATAAATGCGTAAAAAAATTTTTTCATAGTTTGATTTTAAATAAATTTTAATTTGCAAGTAATAGTTCACATTTTTTAAACACGAATTTTCTAGTGCTACCAGAGACGAGTGTACACTTCATAATAACTTCGCAAGGATACTCCAAATCAATAAAACTTTCGTCATTGGTGTAAGCTACAACATCGTAGCCTGACAACCATTCGTCAAATGCCTCTAAAGCAAAACTTCGAATTTTGTATTTATGTCCACTTATATCAAATAGCCCTTCGGCTTTATCTATTGTTTCTATTTTTAAATAAACATTAAATTCTTTTTCTATAAGTTCTTCTGCTTTTACGCGGTTTTTAAAAGCATAACTAAGTTTGCTGAGATATATTGAATTTTCGATTATATTTACTGCTTCTTTAATCTTCAATGCTCGATGATAGAAATCTACAATCTTGTTGAAAAAATCTGTTACTGCATCTGTGCCAATATTATTGATGGGCATAGAAGCAATAAATGGTCCTGATTCGCTATCTTCTGCATTTATGTCAAAGTCTTTTACAACTCCATGTTTGTTGTAATATTTTCCGCTGGTTATTATTTTAGGCCCATCAAATTCATCTGTATCCATGCTTATGTTTCCAAGTGTGTCAAAAGAAATCTTGTATCCGAAGTCCAACATATTTTTATCTTCAAACAGCGAATTGTAGCAAGCGTCTTCTGCCATCTCTCTATAGTAGTTGTAAAAGCCCGGGAAATTCCACATTGTTTCATAAATGCAAAATTCATAATGGTCTCCTTTCCACTCTGCATCTGTTTCCACTTTGATAAGTGTGTCTGGACTTTGTATGTCATACAAATATTTTATATGATTGAGCGGGCCATCCTCAATGCCGATTATACGCTTGCATCTCATAATACAAGCATATGTCGCAGAGTTTTCACAAGGCCGTGAATCTAAATTGTCCAAGAAAGAAAAATGTACTTCTTGTGGACCGGTCACGTACTCTTTGTATCTGAGTTCTCCACTCTTGCTGAACTCTGGTTTAAACTCCTTGATTATGTATTTTTTGTTTTTATCAAAAAGAAGAACTCTTGCAGAGTCAAAATTTTCATAATACACAGATTTGTAATCATGATAAATTATAAAATGATTACTTTCATCAAGGCTGTAATATACTGGTACAGCATTGTGCTTACTTAAAATTTGTTCCATTTCTTTCTTGTAATCTCTCGTGCAAGCAGAGGTTATCAGAAAGATTACGGTGAATAAAATAGAGAAATAAAATTTATATGTCATTGCTATCTTGCATGAATGAATTTTACCAAATTGTAGAGGGATTGTCTAATTTATTTACAAATAATTCAATAAACTCTTTTAGGGAATTACCATTTGGGAAATTCGGAGTGCAAATTCCTGTTACATCTTCAATTTGATAATTAAAGTCCTTATTGCCTGCTTGAGTCGAAATTTTCATTTTAAATGGTGGGCAAAAAGCTTTACTGTCATAAATAAACAAACTGTCAAAAAGTTCTTTATTTGCCTTGTTCCATTTTACAAGACAAACTTTATTACATGACTCCTTTAATAAATACTTCCACAGAATAGCGTTTACTTCTAAATAAAATACAAAAATAAAATCTTGCAAATCAGGCGTTGCTGGATTAAGCATAGAATCGGCAATTAAATTGTTAATTTTCATGATTATTGATTTTTAAAGTGCCAATGCAAGCCTCCGAACTATGGCGATTTATAAAGTGTATAAAAACAAGAAAGACGTGAGACTTGTGTCTTACGTCCATGAATCTTAGGCATCGCCAAACGCCTTAACAGAATGAACATAGAAGAAACAATATTCCCACGTCCATTTTGATATGTGTATATACGGCAACCTAGTCCGTATTGTACATATACAAAACAGAATGAGCATTGATTGCTTCTGTCCTCTGTTTAAAATTTTGGCGAATTTAAGATTCGGACTTTAACAAAATGCTTTCTTGCGACGGTGGATTTCTCCCCACCGACGAATGCAAATATAGCATTTTTTTTACAATCAATGCTCTTTTGGAATATTATTTCTTCAATTATAAGGAAATAAGCTCTTTTGAAAAAGGGGAAATTTGTAGTATAATCCATAATATACGAAATGTGCAAAATTCTGTACTCCTATGATTAATAATATACTATTATCTTATTATATTTGCCTATTAACGATTTTGACACTATGAATGAAAATATTTCTGAATACTTACTTAAATACATGAAAAATCCCGATCCTCAATATGCAGTTATGATAAAAGGGAAATGGGGATGTGGTAAATCGTTTTTTATCAAAAATTGGTTAGACAATTATAAAGAGCGTTATAATACTGGTAAAGTGGCACTTGAACCAATTTACGTGTCATTATACGGCTTAAAAGAAATTTCGCAAATTACAGAATATTATTTAGAATATATTGATATTCAATTTATTACAAGCAATAATTTATTTCAAGAAACAAAATAGAAACAAAAGTACTCAAAAACCTCATTTTAATGTTTTTTATGTTTCTCTTGTTTGTTTTCCCTTCATTTGACTTCATTTTATTGTCATGATGGAAGATTTTAAATATTGTCGAGGAACAAAATTTGTTTCTTCAAGGAAGCATCTCTCGCTACTGTCCTACTTCTTCTGTTTGATCATTCACTGATTATTCTGTTTCCAGTTGCAAAGATAATCTGTTTTTTCCAGAATATCTAAGCTTCATCTTCTTTACTTTACTTTTTTAGAATGTATATG
>JAFTTA010000284.1 GCA_017467015.1 Bacteroidaceae bacterium | reverse complement strand
AGGGTGGGCAAAGGTATAGAGCCACGGTTAATCTTTTTCAACTCTTCGCCCTTGCGTTTGCCTCGCCAATGGAAAATATCCTCTTTACTAAGAGGACGCACATAGTCGAACCAAACAAAATTAGAAAGGTATCGACTTTTTGCCGGAATCTGACTCATGGGATAAAAGACTCCGCTCGATTGTGTGGGGATAACCAACTTGTGCAACTGCCCATCCTTCATCGTACCCACTAATTTGCCCGCCACAGTGGTGTTCATTCCAACCATTGTGCTGTCGTCGTCGAGTGGGAAATAGACGATATTCACACTGTTTATCACCTGCATTTCGCTCAGTTTCTTATCTTTGAAAAAGAATTTCATCTCCTTTCCGTTTATCTGATTGAATTCTGTGGAATCGACCTTTTCGACATACAACGCTTGATTAATTATATGCACCCAATCTATGGAACTGCTATCCATGTACATTTTTATCTCTTCACCCACCAACTGTTGTCCTTCATTCCAAAGAATAGGGTCTTTATACATTGTCATGCACGAGTCACTCGAGTCAAATATCAACGAATCGCAAACAGCTTGAATATCCTTTCTGTAGGCACGAACTTTGTTGTATGCTCTTATCTGACGCGTCATACTGTCTGTGTCAAGGTTGTGCGTCACCATCCAGATAGTATCGGCATGCAAAAACAGCGAGTCACCCTGAGAATAATCCACAGCCAATGTCATACCCGTTATGTAGAGCGAGTCGGAGTGATTATCAAAATAGGCATACTCTCCGGCAAGCATATTTTTGTTCACCGTATCGCTCAGCAGCACATTACCAAAAGCTTCGCTTATTCCCGTAACCTCATCACTAAAGAGAGAGTCGGCAGTTATGTCGCGATTGCCGTTGGTGACGATTGAACGGTTGAGCAGCGTTGCCTGACGAGTGGTTGTATTGTAATATCCAAGAGGAGAATAAATTTTATTCGCACCACTATAGATATATGTGGGCCCTACCATTTTTGCAATTTTGGTAGAAGTGTTGTAATGCAATGTATCGGAGTTCATAAGGAACTGCGGATTTTGCAGGTCGACATTGTGGCGAAAAACAGCCTCCTTGGTAACTGTGTTATACTCGCCCCAATCAGATTCAAGAGTGCTTTCGTTGTCGAAGAGCGTACCCCCACCAAAATAGTAACCGAGGTTAAGCGTACGGTTATAGTCGAGACTATCAGTCTCAAGCACCGAACTTTTGTCTTCTAAACGCACATTGTCACGTACGCGTGCAAGATTAGCATCACCATCATAATCGAGATAGTCGCCATAAAGGAAAAGCGTATCGCCTTGTTCCATACGCACATTGCCAAAAGCTTTCAGCGCATTTTTCTTATTGTAAAAGTATGCACTATCGCAATACATATACATACTGTCGTGACGGAAAGCCACCTCACCCATCAGCACCCAAACATCAGGGTTCTGTTTTTTATTGTATTTTGTTACATTGGCATGAAGCAAATGTACATAGCTCTTCTTCACAGTTGCAGTATCTTCGGCAGATTTCTCGTTCGAAGGTGTCTCCTTGGCAGTCTGTCCTGCCACTGTTACTGCCACGAAAAGCAAAAACGTAGATAATATGATTTTTGTTATTCTTGCCATAATCATAATGCGCATTGAACTTGATTACTTCTCATCTTCGTAAAATTTCCAATCGGGATAATTGAAGGTACAATTTCTGTTCTCTTTATTTATGCGCACATATGTGGTTTTCTGTTTCTTTTTAATCCATTTTGCAACCTTCTCTTCGCCAACCTTCACTTTGTAAAGTTGTTTCAGATAGTCGTAATCCTCTTTCATATTGGCTTTATGGCCTTCTGTGCGACTCTTAAGCTTAACTATTGCGCACACCGTGGTTCCATTATTCTGTACCATGACAAAAGGTTTGGATATTTCACCAACTTTCATTCTTTCTACAGCAGCCGCTACCTCCACGGGAAGGTTTTGAAGCTCGAACTTTGAATTCGATACACCATCCTGCTGTGTGTAGAACATCACTCCGTTATTACTGCGTGTATCCTTATCGTGTGAAATAACCGATGCACCCTCTTCAAAAGTAAAGCGGGCGCTATCTATATCCTCTTTTATACTATCGAGACGCGAAAGCATATAATCAATGCTCTTTTGCGACACCTGAGGCGTACGCAGGATGTGGCGTACCTTAACTCTGTCGCCACGTTTCTCTATAAGCTGTATGATGTGGAAACCAAATTCGGTTTCAACAATCTTTGAAACTTTATTCGGGTCGGTAAGATTGAATGCCACAGCTGCAAATTCGGGTGCAAGCTCGCCACGACCCATAAAGTCGCACTCACCGCCATGACGTGCCGAACCCTTGTCTTCGGAATAGAGCAATGCAAGTGTCGAAAAAGATGTCTCGCCACTGTTTATACGTTCGGTGTATCCGCGAAGTTCACTCTTTATACGCTCAATCTCTTCGATTTCTATTTCCGGTTTTTGGGTTATAATCTGCACCTCCACTTGAGCAGGGACAAAGGGGACACTATCCTCAGGAAGACTATTGTAATATTTACGCACAAGTGCAGGAGAGACCTTTACATCACCAATTATATTATTGCGCACCTGCTCTGTAAGCATCTGATTTTCGAAATACTCATAGTACATATCACGTATCTGGCTGTAAGGTCTTTCGAGATACTCCTCGAGTTTCTCTTTTGAGCCAGCGCGGGCAATCATGCGCTCCACAGCATTGTCGACTTGTTTCATAACATCCATCTCTCGTGCATAAATGCTATCGACACCTGCCTGATGAATAAATAGTTGTTGCACAGCTAAATCTTCGCCGACAACGCAATATGGATCTCCATCAAACCTTTTGCCGTTCTCGACCCAAAAGACGATTGCCTCCTCAATGTCGGAACGCAGAATAGCCTTATCGCCTACGACCCATTCCACTCTGTCAATGACATTATCCTGAGCATGAAGCGCAAAGAAGGAACTGCAAGTAAATACCGCAACTATCCATCTGACGAATAAAATATTATCTTTCATTGTTTCTGTTTTTCTATTGTTACAATTTGTCGTCGACAAAGATTTATTCTGCCTCCTGTTTATCGTAGAACTTCACCTCGCCACTAACAATCGCTTTATTGTATATCTCACGTTTAACCTGCTGCAAAAACTCGGCTTTGCGTGAGTTCACCAATAGTTCTTTTATCTCCGACTCTGCAAGGTCGAGCGGTTTCTGCTCGCCCTCAGGCAGATAATCTGCCACATTTATCATGTAAAGCGATGCTGAATCACTGAACTCTATAAAGCCCGTCTTCACCACCTTTCGACAAAGTTCATCATCGCCAATAGTCATTCTGGATGCAAGCACTGAAAGAGGAGTCCATTTTTCGTAAAAATATTCATATACCTGCGCATTTGTCAAGGTATATTTTTCCAATTTTTCAAGCTCCTCGGGCTTATCGCTTTTACACCAACGACGCACAGCATCAAGTTTCGGTGCTTTTTTTGCAACCTTCAAAAAGAGTCCTTTTACCATCGGCTCCTCCATTCTGAACATCGCCATGTTATCGTCATAGAATGCACTTATTTCCTCTGGGGTTATCTCTTTATCGAGTTGTTGGTTGACTAGTCCCTCTTGATACACATTGAGCAATAGCGATTTTTTGTAGCTATCTATAAGACGTGCCACCTCTTTCGACGATGCCACATTACGCTTCGCCTGGTTATAGAGAAGAATATCTTCGAGCCAATGCTCCACATATTTCTCTACAAAATCAGCACTGTCCTTTATCATCCTATCTGTGGCGAGCATAGCCACGACATCCTCCTTATAAAGATAGCTATCGCCCACACTCACCAAAGGTGTTTTGCCACCATGGTCGACTTTGCTGTTGCACGACAACACCAACACCATCGCCACAACCGCCACCAATAGGGTAAAAAATATGCTTTTACAAAGTTTCATACCTACAAAGATAGTTACTTATGTGAGATTATCAATGCTTGTTAACCGTTTTTAAAACATCGTAGAAGACCTCCACTTTGTATTTTTTGCTCAACGACTTCACCCACTCTTTTTCCAAATGCTGCTGATAGTCGCTTATGACGCGTCCGCTCACATCTTTGTAGCTTTCCGGTTTTTTCTTCAATATCTTACCAACAACACCTACCTTTGGGAACTCTTTTTTCATTCGTCCGCCCTTACCCTGACCAAAGGCTAGTTTATCGACCCAAGCATTGTCGCCGATGGAAAAGACACCAGCCTCGAGCCTTATCGTACACACCGAGTCTTTTGTAAAGTTCTCCTCCACTATTTTTTTATATTCATCGACAGGCGCGTCGGCAAGCAATTTCTGCGCTCTCTTCAACTCCTCGTCACTTTTGCCATATATTACGGCACCGCGATAATGAGGAGTATCGAATTTATATTTTTTCTTATTCTTTTTGAAAAATTTTTCAAGCCCTTTGACATCCTCCGCTGCTTTCTGCCAAACCTCGCGATTGCTTATCTCGAAGAAGAGCAATCCATCGCGATACTCACGCATAAGGTTGCCAAACTCGGGATACTTTGTCTCAAGCAAGCTATCTTCATGCGCCAATGCCTGTTCGGGAGTAGTTCCCGGAGCCATCTTCTTAGCCAGGTTGTAACCCATTCTGTATCGTGCCACACTCTTTATGTTGCGTCTTTCGAGTATAGTCATGATATTTGAGCGATAATCCTGATATGTCCCAAACGGACGATGCGAAAAGCGTTTGATGATGTGATAGCCTGCCGGTGTCTGCACAGGATGCGAGAAGCCACCGTCACGCAGAGCGTATGCGGCATTTTCAAATTCTTTGAATGCTTGTCCGCGAATTATCTCAAATGTGTCGGGGCGTACATTCATATATTTACGCACAACCTCGGCAAAGTCGGCACCATTGTTAAGCATTTGATATGCCGAGTCGGCTTTTGCTTTTGTAGCCGCTACAACTTCAGCGGAAACATTCTGACGAATAGGAAACATCACGTGCGACACTTTTAGGAAGCCATCTTTACCAATTGCCGCCGAGTCCTTGGCATACATTTTATGTGCCTCGCGCTCGATATATTCCTTGTCAATGAGATACTCTTCTGCCTGACGTGCACGGTCGGCTTTATACTCCTCGATGAACGAACTGAGAGTGTCCAATTTCTGCGCTTTTGCCTCTGCCACTTTCAGTTTGAAATCGATATACATAGGCAGATAATCCTTTACAGCCTTGGCATTTGCCCCCAATGCTGCATTATTTTTGTTAAAGGTGTACTCAAATTCAGACCTCATTACATCTGCACCATCTATTTTCAACAACACAGGATCGTTGGTTTGCGCCGACATCGATAGCGATGCAAAAAGCATCATGCCTATGATTTTATTTTTTTTCATGCTATAAAGAATGTGGAGAAGATAGTTTTTCTTGTTTTTTACGCATAGCCGCTAGGAGGCTGTTTTAAAACATCGTTTCGTGAGAGTGTCAAAAACAAATCAACACTCTCACGAAATTGTATATAAATGGTACCTGTATCAATTACTCAGGACGGCTGTAGTTTGGAGCTTCGCTTGTAATAGCCACGTCGTGAGGATGGCTTTCAAGTACTCCGGCATTTGTTATGCGCACAAACTTGGCATTGTGCAGACGCTCAATATCGGGTGCACCGCAGTAGCCCATACCCGAACGCAAACCACCGGCAAGCTGATAGATAACCTCGAAGAGTGTTCCGTTATAGGGCACACGAGCAGCGATACCTTCGGGAACAAGTTTTTTCTTGTCGGCTTGGTCGGCTTGGAAATATCTGTCCTTCGAACCATTCTCCATAGCCTCGAGTGAACCCATACCACGGTATGATTTGAATTTTCTGCCATTGAAGATGATGGTATCACCGGGTGACTCCTCAGTACCTGCCACCAAAGAACCAATCATCACAGAGGTACCACCTGCAGCCAACGCCTTAACAATGTCACCCGAATAACGCAAACCGCCATCGGCAATAAGAGGAACACCTGTTCCCTCGAGTGCCTTGGCTACATCGTAGATAGCTGAAAGTTGAGGAACGCCCACGCCGGCTACCACACGTGTAGTACAGATTGAACCCGGGCCGATACCCACTTTAACAGCATCGGCACCTGCCTCGGCTAGCATTTTTGCAGCCTCACCTGTTGCCACGTTACCTACAACAATGTCAATAGTGGGGAATTTAGCCTTTGCCTCCTTCAGTTTCTGAACCACTCCGGCCGAATGTCCGTGCGCAGTATCGATGATGATGGCATCCACACCTGCCTCAACAAGAGCCGCAATGCGGTCCATGGCATCCACGGTAACGCCCACACCGGCTGCAACACGCAAACGTCCTTTGCTATCTTTGCAAGCCATGGGCTTATCCTGAGCTTTTGTGATATCCTTATAGGTGATAAGACCGACAAGTTTACCTTTGGCATCCACAACGGGCAACTTCTCGATTTTGTTCTCTTGAAGTATCTTTGTGGCCAACTCCATGTCTGTCTGCTGGGTTGTTACAACAAGGTTCTCGCTTGTCATAACCTGAGAGATAGGTTTCTCAAAACATGTCTCGAAACGAAGGTCGCGGTTTGTTACGATACCTACCAATTTTTTATCATCATCAACCACAGGAATACCGCCGATATGATATTCTGCCATCAGAGCAAGAGCATCTTTCACCGTTGCATTTACAGATATTGTCACAGGGTCGTATATCATGCCATTCTCGGCACGTTTCACTATTGCCACCTGATGCGCTTGCTCTTCGATTGACATATTCTTGTGAATTACGCCAATACCACCCTCACGTGCAATGGCAATAGCCATCTTAGCCTCGGTAACAGTATCCATAGCAGCAGTGACAAAGGGGACATTCAGTGTAATGTTCTTTGAGAACTTTGTCTTGAGGCTGACATCCTTGGGAAGTACCTCGGAGTATGCGGGAACTAACAACAGGTCATCAAAAGTGAGACCATCCATCACAATTTTTTCTGTTATAAAATTCATAAGATATTTATTTAATTTGCCATTTCTGATATAAATTTAACACGCACAAGACGTATCTCTTCTTCGCTGTAATCGCCACCAAGTTCATTCATTGCAATTTCAATGTTGTCGGTGTCCGAGTTTTTGAAGTAAGCATATATCTCGTCAAGATTTTCTTCGTCCATAATCTCTTCGAGGAAGTAGTCTATGTTGAGCTTAGTTCCCGAATATACGATTGCTTCAATCTCATCGAGCAATTCGTCGAACTCCACGCCCTTGCTTATGGCAAGGTCATCGAGCGCCACCTTACGGTCTATTGCCTGAATGATGCTCACCTTTATTTTCGATTTATTGACTACCGTACGCACTCTGAAGTCGTCGGGACGAACTATTTCATTCTCTTCACAGTGACGTTTGATAAGTGCACAGAACTCTTCGCCATAACGTTTTGCTTTTCCTGCTCCCACACCGGTTATATTCTGCAATTCCTCTATTTTCACAGGATAGGTTGTGGCCATAACCTCCAACGACGGATCTTGGAAGATTACATATGGTGGCAGTTCCAACTGTTTGGCTATCTTCTTGCGAAGGTTCTTAAGCATCGCATAGAGTTCGGGATCGACGGCGAAAGTGCCTCCACTGCGCATAACAGTCTCTTCCTCCTCGAAATCCTTATCCTCAACAATCTTGAAAGATTGCGGATTTTCGAGGAATGCACGTCCTTCGTCTGTTACCTTCAGCAATCCGTAGTTCTCGACATCCTTGCTCAGATAGCCACCTATGAGCGCCTGGCGCACCACAGCATTCCATCGCTTCACATCGTCACTCGAGCCACTGCCGAAGCACTCCAATTCTTCGTGTTTGTGCGACAAGATATCTGTTGTCTCTTTACCCATCAACACATCTATCACATATTCAGGTTTGAAGTTCTCCTTGAGCGCAATCACAGCCTCAATCAACGCTTCGAGCATATCTTGCGCTTCTATCTGCTTTTTAGGGTTAAGACAATTGTCACAGTTACCGCAATTTTCAATCTCGTATGTCTCACCAAAATAGTGTAGCAACAATTTGCGTCGGCACACCGACGACTCGGCATATGCTGTTGTCTCGCGCAAAAGCTGACGGCCGATGTCCTGTTCTGCAAGAGGCTTACCTTCGAGGAATTTTTCCAGTTTCTGCAAATCTTTATTGTTGTAGAACGCTATACACTGTCCCTCGCCACCGTCACGTCCTGCGCGACCCGTCTCTTGGTAGTACCCTTCGAGGCTTTTAGGTATGTCGTAGTGTATCACATATCTCACGTCGGGTTTGTCGATACCCATACCAAATGCTATAGTCGCTACAATAACATCAATCTTCTCCATTATGAAGTCGTCTTGTGTCTGCGAGCGCATTGCCGAGTCCATTCCGGCATGATATGCCTTTGCCTGTATGTCGTTGGCTTGTAATATTTCGGCGAGCTCTTCAACCTTCTTACGGCTCAAGCAATAGATAATACCCGATTTTCCGGGGTTCATCTTAATGAACTTTATGATGTCTTTATCGACATTTTTTGTCTTTGGACGTACTTCGTAGTAAAGATTGGGTCTATTAAACGAAGACTTAAAGTCTTTGGCTTTCTGTATGCCGAGGCTCTTTTTAATATCGTCGCGCACCTTTGTGGTAGCTGTCGCTGTGAGAGCTATCACCGGCGCTGCTCCTATTTCGTTTATAATTGGACGTATACGACGATACTCGGGGCGGAAGTCGTGACCCCACTCCGAAATACAATGTGCCTCGTCCACTGCATAGAATGAAATTTTTATCGATTTAAGAAACTCCACATTTTCCTCTTTTGTCAAGGATTCGGGAGCTACATAGAGTAGTTTTGTTTTACCCGAGAGGACATCGGTCTTAACCTCTTCTATCGCCTGTTTTGTCAACGAGGAATTGAGGAAATGTGCCACTCCGTCCGTCTCGTTCAAGTTTCTTATAGCGTCAACCTGATTTTTCATCAAGGCTATCAATGGGGATATCACGATTGCCGTACCGTCCATTATCAATGATGGCAATTGGTAGCATAAAGATTTGCCACCGCCAGTAGGCATCAATACAAAAGTATCCTTGCCATCAAGCAGATTTCTGATGACAGCCTCTTGATCCCCTTTAAATGTGTCGAAGCCGAAATTCTTCTTTAGAATTTCCACTAAATTATTCTTTTTTGTCATTTCGCTATGTATGGCAATATTTGGATAACAAAGTTATAAAACAAGTACACAAAACAGCAAATTTTTAAGGACATTTTTTCATGCAAATTTGTAAAAAATCTATCATCTTCCATAAGCGTTTGTTTTTCAGACACTCTTTTTATATTCCGGATATCATCCGGCGCCCTTAATATCCCATTTTAATCAAATGCCCCGTCGAGAAAAAACGACGGGGCATTTGATCTTATTCTTGCAACAAGTTTTCGGGATTGCATTTTGCGAACTGCATACTCGCATATTCTTTCGTAATACGACAAGTTTTTGACTTTTTCGATGGCAGCTCAAACATTTTATCCATCATCACTGACTCGACTATCGAGCGCAAACCTCGCGCACCGAGTTTATACTCCAAAGCCTTGTCCACAATAAATTCAAGCACATCATCGTCGAATTCCAGTTTCACCCCATCCATCTCCATCAATTTTATATACTGTTTGATAATGGAATTTTTGGGCTCAGTCAGGATATTCCTAAGCGCTGCGCGGTCGAGCGGCCTAAGGAACGTGAGTATAGGCAGACGCCCCACAATCTCGGGGATAAGCCCGAATGAGCGCAAATCCTGAGGAAGCACATACTTCATCAAATTGTTTTTGTCCACATTCAGATTATTCTGCACCGAATTATAACCCACTACACGGGTATTAAGTCTTTGGGCTATCTTTTTTTCTATGCCGTCAAACGCACCACCGCAGATAAACAGAATATTACGCGTATTCACCGGAATCATTTTCTGCTCGGGATGTTTGCGACCACCCTGTGGGGGCACATTTACAACTGAGCCTTCGAGTAGCTTCAGCAAGCCCTGCTGCACACCCTCTCCACTGACGTCGCGAGTGATGGAGGGATTATCGCCCTTACGAGCTATTTTGTCTATCTCGTCAATGAATACTATACCACGCTCGGCTGCCTCCACATCGTAGTCGGCAGCCTGCAACAAGCGGGTAAGAAGACTTTCTATATCTTCGCCCACATATCCGGCCTCGGTGAGCACTGTTGCATCGACAATGGTAAACGGCACTTTCAGCAATCGTGCTATAGTACGAGCCAAGAGAGTCTTTCCCGTACCGGTGCTACCCACCATTATGATGTTACTCTTCTCAATCTCTACCTCGTCGCCGCTGTCGTGCTGCATCAGACGTTTATAGTGGTTGTAGACCGAGACCGAAAGCACGCGTTTTGCTTCGTCTTGACCTATCACATAGCTATCGAGAAAAGCTTTTATATCTTTGGGCTTTGGAAGTTCTTTCAGTTCAAAGTCCGACTTATGCAGCAGATTTTCCTCACGCAAAATCTCATGAGCCTGCTCCACACACGAGGTGCATATATATCCGTTCATGCCGCTTATGAGCATTCCGGCTTCATTTTCCGTTCTGCCACAAAAGCTGCACCTTCTTTTGGATTTCTCTGTCATATATTATTTCTTGCGTACAAGCACTCTGTCAATCATACCATACTCCTGAGCCTCCTGCGCTGTCATCCAGTAGTCGCGGTCGCTGTCTGCCCACACCTTGTCATAAGGCTGATGACTGTGGTCGGCAATGATGGTATAGAGTTCTTTCTTCAGTTTTTGTATCTCGCGCGCGGTAATCTCGATATCGCTTGCCTGTCCCTGAGCACCACCCATAGGCTGATGTATCATCACACGGCTGTGTGTAAGCGCCGAACGCTTTCCTTCGGTACCTGCAACAAGCAGCACCGCAGCCATACTTGCAGCCATTCCGGTGCAAATGGTGGCCACGTCACTGTTTATATACTGCATGGTGTCGTAAATACCAAGGCCTGCGCTCACCGAGCCGCCGGGCGAGTTGATATAGATTGATATATACTTACCACTGTCCGCCGAGTCGAGATAGATCAACTGAGCCTGCAAAGTATTTGCGGTGTAGTCATCAATAGGTGTACCCAAGAAGATGATTCTGTCCATCATCAAACGCGAAAATACATCCATTTGGGTGACATTCAGTTGTCTCTCTTCGAGAATATATGGATTAAGATACTGCGACTGCGCTTTCAACACATCGTCGAGAACCATACTGTTAATGCCTAAATGTCCTGTGGCAAATTTTCTAAACTCATCTTTCATCATATTCGAATCTTCTTGGTTAAACAACTCCCCATTAACGGGGAGCATATATATTAATCGTTTTCAGATACCTTTTTGTTGAAATCCTCAACAGAAACAGACTCCTCGTTCAAAGTAGCAGCCTCTTTCACCACGCCGATGAGTTTTACATCAATAGCACGGTTGATAAGCATTTCACGTGTCTTATCCTGTTTGAGCATCTCCTTAGCATAGTTCTCGAGAAGTTCCTCGGGAACGCTGCCCATACCATACTGCGCAAACTGCGCACGTGTAGCATCTTTTGCAGCGCCAAGAATGTCGGCATCGTCAATTTTAATACCGGCGTTCTTCACAAGCTGCTCTTTAATAAGGTGCCATGTGAGTTCGTCAAGGCTCTTGCGGAATGTTTCGTCGTCGATTGTAGCATTTTCGTCAGCCTTGTTTGAAAGCATAAGCTCTTTGAGGATGGGCTCGGCAAATTCGAGTTTGCCAACGCGATTCATAAGGTAAGCGCGTGTGTCGAGCAACAATTTGTAGTCGCTCTCAACCTCGAAGCGGGCAGCGATGTCTTCTTTGATTCTTGCGCGGAATTCCTCCTCGCTCTTCACTGCATCTTTACCGAATGCAGCGTCGAATACATTCTGGTTCATTTCGCTTGCTACGAAGCGTGTAATCTCGCTGATGGTGCAGTTGAAGTCGCTTGTAACCTCGGCAACCTTCTCTTTCTCAATCTTCAAGAGTGAAGCTAGCTCTGCTGCATTGCCATCGTATGCTGTGTTGGGGTTGAATGTAACAACCTCGCCAACCTTTTTACCTACAAAGAGAGCCTTCTGCTCATCATTCTTCATGTATGAGGGCATCATCACAGCGTCTTTAACCTCGATACCACCTTCTGCAATCTCGGCGATAGTACCTTTTACCATGTCACCCTCCTCGAAAGAGTCAACCTGCTTGTACTCGCCGCAACGCTGTGCGTAAGCCTTAGCCTGACCATCAATCATCTCGTCTGTGGGCTCTATTCTGTAGTAAGCAATTTTGTCCTCTTTTGTGAGTGTAGCATCGAATTTAGGTGCAAGAGCAATGCGGAACTCGAAATCGAAGTCGGCACCTGCGGCCAAGTCAAGTGTGCTCTGCTGTGCCTCATCGGGAAGAGGCTCACCCAGAATATCAATATTATTCTCTTTGATATATTCAAAAATCTTTGTCTGCAACAGTTTATTGATTTCCTCAGCCTTAACAGCTGTGCCATACTGCTTTTTAATCAAGCCCATGGGAACCATACCGGGACGGAAGCCGGGAATATTGGCTTTCTGTCTGATGTTCTTAAGTGTTTTCTCAACCAAGCCGGCATAGTCAGCCTCTTGTACTGTAACTACCAAACGGGCGCTCGTAGCGTCCTGCTCTTTCAATGTAAAGTTCATATGATAAAATTAATTATTAATCTTCTATACAGATAGTTCTCGCGAATGAGAAGTGCAAAAGTACGACATATTGGGCATATTTTCAAAAAAAATTGCCACTTTTGCTTATGTGCACCACTTTTTTACCCATAAAAAGCATGAAAACAGCACGAAAAAGTCTAGAAACAAGCACACATATTAAGTCTCTTTCACAAATAAACAGAAAAACTATTGCATATTTCACGCAAAATCAAGACATTTGTATTTAATTATCAATACCATGGAATAAGAGTAACACAACTAAAGGATAATCACATGAAAAAAAATTACTCATCACTCTTTTTCGGACTGCTGTTACCCCTCTTCGCGCTCTTTTTAGGCAACACAAGCGCATGGGCTGCAACCGAAGTGCACGTGGGGACAGCCGGAACTCTATCCACTCTGCTTACCACAAGTGAGTCAACACTCAAAATCACAGGTTCCATCAACGGTACAGACATCAAGTATCTGCGTGAACTCATTAATGCAGGTACAGTGACATCACTCAACCTCACCGATGCCAGCATCGTCAGCGGTGGTGAGGCATATGTCGACTCCTACAAGACAGAAGACGACGTTATCGGAGAAAGCATGTTCAAAGATTGTTCCAATCTGGAGAGCATTGAACTGCCTGCAAAAACCACAAAAATCGGGTCTAATGCGTTTGTACGCTCCGGTTTGCGAAAGATCGACGTCCTCGACGGTGTATCGCAAATAGGTAGCGACGCATTCGCCTACTGCGCCTCACTCGACACCGTAGTACTCGGTCGCCGAGTATCAGCCATGGGACAGGGCGTATTCTACTGTTCATCAGTAAAGATGGCTTACGTAAAGCCTACTACTCCTCCCAGCGTACCCCCCTATTTATTCTCGGGTTCACCGACAGTTTGTGTTTACACAAATGCTGTCGACAGCTATAACACAAGCGACTGGAGTAACTGGTGGACAATTGTAGGAGGCTTGGAAGAGATATATCCGCAAGAAGAAGACCTCTCGGAAGTAGTAAACAAATTGCGTGACAAATATTTCGAAGATGCAGCATGCACACAGCTCAAAGCCGAATATCTTGCCATGAGCGACACAGAGCTTACCACTGCCTTCACCGAAGGAGGAATGCCCTCATTCATGGTGGACATTGCGTTGAAAATCAAAAACGACGATTGGGCAGCATATGAGAAAGATTTCCGCATACACAACTACAAAGCCTACAGCGACGCAAACTATTGGAACGAAAAGATGAAAAGTTCAGGCGGTTCATACATGGGTAACCCCACCGGTATCTACGCCGGCAGTTTGGAATCCTTGTATGTATTTGTAGACAGCGACATCCCCGAAGACGCCACCCTATATTTGGCAGGAATGGTAGAGAGAGGGCTCATCAGCAATGCAAAAACCGGCAAGGCTCTGAAAAAGGGACTGAACATCATTGACGGAGTAAAAGATGCACTATACTACATTCTTTATACAGCCGACACACGTTCACAAACAAAGAAACTCAGCGAATGGCCCGAAATGAAGATTCACATTCAAGGAGGCGTTGTGAACGGATACTACGATGTAGCACGCAAAAGCGATAAAGACTACAAGGCACTGCTAAATGCTGCCACCCACAAGTACTTCACCATTAAGAGTCAGAATGCACTCTTCAATTTCGAAACATCGGCATACAAAGAGGTGTGGCCTACCACCATCGACCGCAGCATCGAGTGGTTCGACAGCCTTACTGTATGGCAACAAGAGCTTATGGGTTACCGTGAGTCGGTTGCAAGCGGCAAACGCAACTATGAGCCCTTCAACCTCACCGGTGGCGAGGCTATTGCACCCATTTACTACAACAACCCCAACTTCGCTATTCAGGGCGACCAGAACGACGGCGGTTACGCCAACTCAAGCGCCTACCGCACATGCTACAACTCGGTTGAGTGCATCAGAAACTCATTCGATGTGAGCCGCTTCGACATGGACGAATGGTGTGCCGGACACGAATGTGGCCACAACAACCAGGCAACCATCAACCTCGAAGGTGGCGCAGAGGTTTCCAACAACTTCTTCTCGAACACCTGCCGCTATTTCTTAGGAAGAACAACTTCGGGAGGAGAACCGCTCGCAGTTACTATGCAGGAGTATGCCAACCACGAGCAATTTGCTCTCCGCAACTCCAGCATGCGCATGTACTACCAGTTATTCCTATATTATCATCAGGCAAAGAGAAACACCTCATTCTTCCCCAACCTATTCAAGGCTTTGCGCGAAGACCCACTGAAAATATACAACCCCAATTCAATCTATGGACGCGAAAGTATGATGAAGTTTGTACGCAAAGCGTGCGAGGTTGCTCAAGAAGACCTCACAGACTTCTTCACAGCATGGGGCTTCTTTGAGCCGGTCAAGAACCTGAGCATCAACCTCTATGGCCAGTACACCATGACTGTAAGCCAAACAAACATCGACAAAACACTTGAGGAGATTTCCAAATACCCCAAGAACCGCACGTTAATATTCATAGAGGACCGCGTCGACTATGTGCTTACAAACGACCTATTCTCAACCCCCGGACAGAAACGTCGCGAATCGGACAAAGTGGGACAGTGCGGCGATCTTGGCCAGTTCACATCATACCTCCCCGGCGCCTGCGAGCCTTCGAGCTACACCTACATACAGTCCGACTCGCTCTACAGCATGACAGGTAAAGGTGGCGTGGGCTTCCTCGCACTCGACAAAGACAGCAACTTTGTCTACGCTGCGAACTCGCTCAATTTCTGCATTCCCAGCAGTTTGGGAACAGATTTCACCATCTACTCCGTTGATGCCGACGGCACACTGCACGAAACAACAAAGGTTGGCGAAGGCACACAATATGTGACACTCACCACTGCCGGCACACTCTCCGAGCATCTCACCGACTATGCCATCAAGGCAGTCATCAGCGGCCCCATCAACGGCACCGACATCAAGTACATGCGTCAGCTCATCAACGATGGCGACCTTTCATCAATAGACATTTCTAATGCAAATGTCAAGAGCGGTGGTGTAGCATACTATGAAAGCGACAGAAGCATTCTCAACGGCATCGGCACCAACGCATTCTACAACTGCAAACAACTCAGCACCATTGTTCTCCCCAGCGGAATAACAAAGATTAGCGCCACAGCCTTTGCACGCTCAGGACTTACATCAGCTGTGATTCCCAACAACGTTACCACAATTGGAGGAGACGCATTTTCCTATTGCAGCAGTCTCTCGTCGGTAACCATCGGTCCCAAGGTAAAATCAATATCACAAGGTGCCTTCTACAGCTCACCTGTAAAGGATGCCTATGTGATGGCGACCACACCTCCCAGCGTATCATCTTACCTCTTCTCGAGCAACCCCGTCATCCACGTCTATGCAAGTTCATTGGCTGCATATAAAGCATCGGATTGGGCTAACTACGGCACCATTGTAGGCGACCTCGAAAACTACACATCTATCGAGCAACCTAACGAGGACAATGAAGAGAGCGATGTAAACGCACCCACATACGACATGCAGGGTCGCAGAGTAACCGAGCTGCAACCGGGACGCATATATGTGCGCAGCGGCAAAAAGTTCATCGCTAAGTAACAGCCACATACTGCTATTGAGGTCGATCGACCTCAATAGGTACAAAAATCAAAACCTGCAACCAATTTGGTTGCAGGTTTTGATTTTTCAGTAGTTGAAAATACTCTCTTTATTCTGCCACTCAAGAGTGGCTACATTGATTAATCCATGGCACGCGCATCGGTCTCTTGGAAGACCTTTTTACGCAACTCGAATGTGCTGCCCAGATATTTCTCGCGCACCACCGGATTTTCGGCAAGCACCTCGGGAGTGCCCTCGAATAGGATGCGACCCTCGAAAAGCAGATAGGCGCGGTCGGTGATACTCAGCGTCTCCTGCACATTGTGGTCGGTGATAAGTATGCCGATATTTTTGTCTTTCAGTTTCCACACAATATACTGAATGTCTTCAACAGCAATAGGGTCGACACCGGCAAAAGGCTCGTCGAGCATTATAAACTTCGGGTCTATGGCAAGACAACGGGCTATCTCAGTACGACGACGCTCACCACCCGAAAGACGGTCGCCAAGGTTCTTACGCACCTTTTCCAGACGAAACTCCTTAATAAGGCTTTCGAGTTTCTCTTTCTGATACTCCTTGGGCTTGTTAGTCAGCTCGAGCACCGATGCAATATTGTCCTCTACTGTCATTTTGCGAAACACACTTGCCTCCTGTGCCAAATAGCCTATACCAATGCGGGCACGTTTATATACCGGATATTTGGTAATCTCCGCATCGTTCAGATAAATATGACCGTCGTTAGGAACAACAAGACCCGTAGTCATATAGAAAGAGGTTGTTTTACCGGCGCCGTTAGGACCGAGCAGACCCACAATCTCGCCCTGCTTAACATTGAACGACACATTGTTCACAACGGTACGTTTACCGTAACGTTTAACAAGATTCTCGGTACGCAGCACCAAAGGCTCTCCCGCTTCGTTTATGATATTTTCGTTTTCTGTCATTAGTCTAATGCACAAACTATATTTTGTGGCGAAGATAGTGTATTTTTCTTTTTT
>JAFTTA010000283.1 GCA_017467015.1 Bacteroidaceae bacterium | reverse complement strand
TACTTGATATATTTGCGGAGTATTTTCACAAGAGCATCTTCTTTTGCAACACCCTTGTCGATGAGGGCATCGACCTCATGCTTGAAGATTGTGAGCTGCTCCGCCATTGCCGTATTGAGGGCAATCATCGCCGATGCACAGTTCGCCTCGGAGCCCACACCACGGAACTCGAAACGGTTACCGGTAAAGGCAAACGGCGAAGTGCGGTTGCGGTCGGTGTTGTCAATCATAAGCTCGGGAAGAGCCGGAATGTTCAGACGCAACTCGCGCTTGCTCAGAATCCTTACGACATCATCAGTTGTCTCCATGTGGTCGAGCACCGATGAGAGATGCGACCCCAGGAAGCTTGAGATGATGGCAGGCGGAGCCTCGGCTGCACCCAGACGGTGTGCGTTGGCTGCAGACATGATGCTTGCCTTGAGCAAGCCGTTATGGCGATAGATGGCTGCAAGAGTATTCACGACGAATGTTATGAAACGCAGATTCTCCTTGTCATTCTTTCCCGGTGCCATAAGCAGAACACCGGTGTCGGTTCCCAACGACCAGTTGTTATGCTTGCCCGAGCCGTTGACACCCTTGAAGGGTTTTTCATGCAGCAGCACGCGGAACCCGTGACGGCGCGCCACCTCTTTCATAAGCGCCATGATGAGCATATTATGGTCAACGGCGAGGTTACACTCCTCGTAAATGGGTGCAAGCTCGAACTGGTTAGGGGCTGCCTCGTTGTGGCAGGTCTTTGCCGGGATACCGAGCTTGAGAGCCTCAATCTCGAGCTCCTTCATAAAAGCTGCCACACGCTTGGGGATTGAACCGAAATAGTGGTCTTCGAGCTGCTGGTTCTTCGCGCTGTCGTGCCCCATGAGGGTACGGCCTGTCAACAGCAGGTCGGGACGTGCAAGAAGCATACCCTCATCGACAAGGAAATACTCCTGCTCCCAACCGAGATATGTAGTGACCTTCTTCACGTTCTTGTCGAAGTAACGGCACACGTCAGTAGCAGCCTTGTCCACCGCGCGGAGCGACTTCAGCAGCGGAGCCTTATAGTCAAGAGCCTCGCCTGTGTATGAGATGAAAACCGTAGGAATACAGAGAGTGTCATCCATAAGGAACGCCGGCGATGTAGGGTCCCATGCGCTGTAACCGCGCGCCTCGAATGTGCTTCGTATACCGCCGTTGGGGAATGATGAAGCATCGGGCTCCTGCTGGACAAGCAGCTTGCCCGAGAACTCCTCGAGCACACCACCCTTGCCGTTATGCTCCACAAAGGCATCGTGCTTCTCGGCGGTAGTCTCGGTAAGCGGGTGGAACCAATGGGTGTAGTGTGTGGCACCGTTCTCCACAGCCCAGCGTTTCATGCCCTCGGCGACACTGTCGGCAATGGAACTGTCAAGCGGTGCATCGTTGTCGATCACATCCACAAGTTTACTGTATACATCCTTCGGCAAATACTTGAACATCTTCTCGCGATTGAACACCTTCATCGCAAAATACTCCGACGGACGTAAATCGCTGCCAGGCACCTCGACAGCCTTCTTGGCGAACGCTGCGGAAACTACTTCAAATCTCAGTTTTGACATATTTTATATTTTGTGTATTACAACTATTGCTTGCATTGCAGCAATCTGACTGTTTAAAGCAAAACAAGCAAATTGACTGACACAACAAAAAGCAATATTTTTATTTACTTTTTGTAAAATCAGCAATATTCCACAAATATAACACCATAACGTCACATGACAAATATTTTTTGAAAAAAGGAAGAGTTTTCAAGGCCATTACTCGAAATTACAATAGGAATTATCAGAAAACGGAACTGTTTTGATGTACAGAGCAGCGATTTTTACTCTAAATTTAAGATAACCGCCATTTCAAGCACCAATATCACAATTACACTAAAAACAAGCCATTTAATAACATTTTATCAAGAATAGAAAAACAATATTAATTGCCCCAAATTATACAGCGTGCCTCGCATAAAACAAGAAACCAAGGAGAAAAACAAAAAAAATCGAAAAAAAGAGTGCCAACATATAATATATTTAAATAACTTTGTATGGAGTGAACGTCAAGGAGCATATCCATCGGTTCACTTGCCGCCATAAAAGACTATAACACAATAACTAACTACAAATATTATGCTTAAGCAAATTATCAATGGTAAAATCCTGACTCCACAGGGTTGGTTGAAGGATGGTTCTGTTATCATCCGTGATAACAAGATTCTTGAAGTTACAAATTGCGACCTTGCTGTAATTGGCGCAGAAGTAATCGACGCAAAGGGCATGTACGTTGTTCCCGGCGGTGTTGAGATTCACATCCATGGCGGTGGCGGCTGCGACTTCATGGAAGGCACCGAGGAGGCTTTCCGCGGTGCAATCAAGGCACACATGGAACATGGTACAACAAGTATCTTCCCTACTCTTTCATCATCTACCGTACCAATGATTGAGGCTGCTGCCGAGACATGTACAAAGCTGATGGCAGAGCCCAACAGCCC
>JAFTTA010000282.1 GCA_017467015.1 Bacteroidaceae bacterium | reverse complement strand
CGTCTTGGTGCATCGGCTCTCATGCAGGGTCTTGCCGAGGGTTACTTCGTTCTTCCCTACACCATGCAGAACTATCTTGCCGATCAGATTCAGGTTCCTCGTTGCCGCACCGATGCTCCCGAATTTGTTGCAGCAGAGAAAGCTGTTAACGACAAGATTGCCAAACTTA
Organism: Bacteroidaceae bacterium; assembly: GCA_017467015.1. Taxonomy (GTDB): domain Bacteria; phylum Bacteroidota; class Bacteroidia; order Bacteroidales; family Bacteroidaceae; genus HGM04593. The sequence goes on along the minus strand of JAFTTA010000282.1, from coordinate 6,397 downwards.
TGGCTATCAAGGGTAAACGTAGCGTAGACTCAATCCACAAAGAACTCGGTCACGTTATGTGGGAGTATGTTGGTATGGCACGTACAAAAGAATCATTGGAGACAGCTATCGCAAAACTGAAAGAGGTTGAAAAGACCTTCTGGAGCGACTTGCGCATCCCCGGTGCAGCCGACACATTGAATATTGAGCTTGAGAAGGCTCTCCGTCTGCTCGACTTCATTGAGATTGGTAAGCTTATGGCATACGACGCACTCAACCGCGAAGAGTCTTGCGGTGGTCACTTCCGCGAAGAGCACCAGACCGAGGAGGGCGAAGCTAAACGTAACGACGAGGACTTCTCATACGTAGCTTGCTGGCGTTACACCGGCGAAGGCAACGAGCCCGAACTTCTCAAAGAGGATCTCAACTATCAGTACATCAAAGTACAGCAGCGTAACTACAAGAACTAATTGAAAAAAGATTATAACAATGGATAAGAATATAAGCTTCAATTTAAAAGTATGGCGTCAGAGAGGTCCTAAAGAGAAAGGTGCTTTTGAGACCTATCAGATGAAAGATATTCCCGGTGATACCTCATTCCTCGAAATGCTCGACATTCTCAACGAGCAGTTGGTGAACGAGGGTAAAGAGCCCATAGTATTCGACCACGACTGTCGTGAGGGTATCTGCGGTATGTGCTCACTCTACGTTAACGGACATCCCCACGGTCCTGCAACAGGTGCAACAACTTGCCAGCTCTACATGCGTCGTTTCAAAGATGGCGACACCATCACAGTAGAGCCTTGGCGTTCAGCTGCCTTCCCTGTTATTCGCGACCTTATGGTAGACCGTACAGCGTTTGACAAGATACAGCAGGCTGGTGGCTTCGTTTCCATCAATACAGGTGGTATCCCTGATGCAAACGCAATTCCCATTGGCAAGGACATTGCCGAGGAGGCTATGGATGCAGCAGCATGTATCGGTTGCGGTGCTTGCGTAGCAGCATGTAAGAACGGTTCTGCAATGCTCTTCGTGTCGGCAAAAGTCAGCCAGTTTGCACTTCTTCCTCAGGGTAAAGTGGAGGCTGCACGTCGTGCAAAAGCGATGGTTGCCAAAATGGACGAGCTTGGCTTCGGTAACTGTACAAACACACGCGCTTGTGAGGCTGAATGTCCCAAGTGTGTTTCAATCAGCAACATTGCTCGCTTGAACCGCGAGTTTATCAAGGCGAAACTCGCCGACTAATCAGGGCTGATTGTCATATAAATAAAGCGAAGCACCCATTGGGTGCTTCGCTTTATTTATATGTATTATGCTTTCTCTTTTAATCACAAAAATAGACCCTCTTTATGCGTTCCGATACCGAGGTGAGCACCTCATAAGGAATTGTGTTCAGCCACTCGGCAACTGTATAGAGCGATAAGTCGCTACCGAAAATTTCTACGGTGTCGCCCTCTTTGCACTCAATGTCGGTGACGTCCACCATGCAAACATCCATGCATATATTGCCCACGTATGGTGCCGGCTTGCCATTTACAAGGCAATAGCCATGGCGGTTGCCCAGCTTGCGGTTAAGACCATCGGCGTAACCTATCGGCAGTGCTGCAATGCGTGATTGTTTTGTCAGAGTTCCTCGACGGCTGTAGCCTACTGTCTCGTCAGCGGGTACATCGTGCAGGTGCAGTATGATTGTTTTCAGCGTAGCTACCGTTTGCAGTGTGGCATCCTCCTTTATCGGAGAGATACCATAAAGACCTATACCCAATCTCACCATGTCTCTGTGCTCCTCGGGGAAACGCTCTATTGCTGCGCTGTTGCATATGTGGCGCAGAATGTGGTGGGGAAAGGCTGCTTGCAGCGTGTCGCTTGCTATGTCGAAGCGTTCCGATTGTTTGTCGGTGAAATAGTCGAGCTGTTCGCTGTCGCTGCCGGCAAAGTGCGAGAATATGGAGCGTGGTGTCAGTGCGCACTGTTTTTTCAGTTCCTCCACAAGCGCCGGCACCTCCTCGGGAAGGAAACCCAATCGGTGCATGCCGGTGTCTATTTTTATGTGAATGGGGTAGTCGGTTATTCCTTCGCGTGTGGCGGCTTTAATCAATGCTCGCAACATGGAAAAGTTATAAACCTCGGGTTCCAATTTGTTGGCAAAAAGCGAACGGAATGAGCATGGTTCGGGGTTCATGATGATTATTCCCGTTGTCAGTCCGGCTTTTCGCAGCTCTACGCCCTCGTCTACAACTGCCACAGCGAGGTAGTTTACATGGCAATCTTGTAATGTGCGTGCAACTTCCAATGCTCCTGCACCATAAGCCGATGCTTTTACCATGCAGATTATTTTTGTCTCCGGTTTCAGGAAATTGCGATAGTGGTTCAGGTTTTCTCGCAGTGCGCTCAGATTTACTTCCAATATTGTCTGATGTACCTTTTTCTCCAAAGCTTCGGATATCTCCTCGAAATGGAATGCATGTGAGCCCTTAATCAATATTGCCTCGTTGCGAAGCTCTGCAAATGTTTCGGACGAGAGAAACTCTTCAGCTGTGGCGAAGAACTTGCTTTCTATTTGCAGCCGCGAGAATGTCGATGCCTCCGATGTTATATCTTTTCCTATACCTATGAGTTTGTCTATGTTGCGTTTGTCGATATAACGTGCCACAGTTCGATAGAGCGAGTGTATGCTTTGGCCTGTTTCTTTAAGGTCGGAGAGTATAAGTGTGTTTTTCGTTTGCGTCATCGTGTTGCGTCGTCTTTCCATGAAGTCGAGTGCAATGTCAAGTGAGGCGGTATCAGAATTTGAGTTGTCGTTTATTATCACACAGTTGTTTATTCCCTCTTTTACCTCAAGGCGCATGGCGACGGGTTCAAGTGCAGCCATGCGGCGTGTTATCACCTCGCCCGGAATCATCAGATAAAGCGCTGCTGCAAGACAGTTTATAGAGTCCTCTATGGAGGCGTCGTCAACAAAGGGTATACGATAACTATTCTCGAATGTGAGGTAACGGTAGCTGATGGTTGTGCCGTCTGTCTCTTTTTCTATTGAAGATATGTACAAGGGGCGTTCAGCGTCCTTGCACGACCATGCAATTTCACGTGACGAAATCAACGAACGTCGTATGCAATTTGCGAGTGTTCGGTTGTCGGCATTGTATATTATTATGTCGCACTCTTTGAACAGCGACAACTTCTCGGAACATTTATCCTGTATGTTACTGAAGTTCTCTTGATGCGCTTCGCTTATGTTGGTTATGATACCTATTGTCGGACGGATGATTTTTTGCAGTTTGTCCATTTCGCCCGACCGCGAGATTCCTGCTTCAAAGATGCCGAGTGTGCTTCTTTCGTTTAGCATCCACACCGAAAGAGGCACGCCAATCTGCGAATTGTAGCTGCGTGGCGAACGGGTAGTGATGAAATTCTCGGCGGTAATCTGATAGAGCCACTCCTTTACAATGGTCTTACCGTCGCTACCGGTTATGCCCACAACAGGGATGTCGAAACATTTGCGATGGTAAGCAGCAAGCGTTTGCAATGCGGCAAGCGTCTCTTTTACCACAAGAAAGTTGGCATCTGCATATTGGGTGCAATCGAAATTGTTATTTACAACAAAATTTCGTACGCCTTTTTGGTAAAGTTCGTCAATGTAGTTGTGCCCGTCGCCATGTTTAGTGACTATGGCAAAAAAGAGTGTTTCGTCAGGGAAACTGAGCGAGCGGCTGTCTGTGAGCAGGCGCAGTATTGTTGCGCTTGCTGCATTGCCCACCACCTGGGCTTTTATTATCTTGCTTATATCTTCTATTGTGTACGACATTGTTTCAGTTCGTTTGTGAAGTCAAAGAAAGGATATTTTTCTTTGACCGACTCTATCTTTAACAATAATTTTTGTTTGAAATTTGCGTGTGCCTGCGATTTCTCGTCAAAAGGGCGGTGTGCAAGCGCTCTGTTTATTTCCTCCAATTGTACAACGATATTGTTGGTCTCTTCGTTGAAGTATGTACTTCTGAAGCACTCCCATATATAGTTGACAGCGGTGGTCGATGGATGAATCATGTCCTCGTCGTAGAAGCGATAGTCGCGCAGTTCGTCAAGCACAATTTCGTATGCGGGAAAATAAAATACCTTTTCGGGAAAGGCCTTTCTTAGCTCCTCTATGGTAAGCATCAGTACGGCTTTGCTCACTTGATTGCCGTGTGCTCCGTCGCGTATGTGGCGAATGGGGCTGACTGTGAGCAGGATTTTCATCTGCGGATTAATTTTCAGCAGTCGCTCAAAGGTGGGTGTAAGTGCCTCGGCTGCTTCGGATGGTGTGAGCAGTGTGCGGGTAAATTCGTTCCCGGGTATTTTGTGGCAGTTGCCCACCACCATGCCGCTCTCTTTCAGTCTGTATACATATGCAGTGCCAAAGGTCAGTGTCAGCAGGTCAAGTTTCTCTAATTTTTCTCCATCTGTGCAGAGGCTGTTGTTGACGTCTGCTAATGTGTCGTTTTTTTCGCATCGCGAGAAATCTCCGTGGTGCAACATGCTGTGCCACTGCTCGCCCCAATTAACTATTTCAGGCGAATTTTCGGTGAATGCTTTCATTTCTATAATCCTGTCAAGTGCGGTGGCGATGGATAGGGGATTGTAGATGATGCCGAATGGGTTCAGTGTTACGGGAAACTTGCATGCGACAAGCCTTTTGCCAATGTTCTCGGCAAAGCATGAGCCTAAAATCATTTGCGTGGTGCTGTGTGTGATTTCAAGTTCTCTCTTTGGCAGTTCTACCGGTATATTCAGTCGCATAACTCTTGCAAATTTAGCAAAACTTTCTGTTTGTCATAGTTGTGAAGCCCACTATTTTGTGGTGTGCGTTATGTATTTGTGTTTAAACTGCCTTAATGATTATCGGCTTTTGTGGATTTGTGTTTTTCGCGGACAAATACGAGGCAGGCTTAAATAATATATACAAAGTAAATATCCCCGTTGGAATAAATTTCCAACGGGGTGTGTTGTCTATCATTGGGGCTTTTGAGTCGCCCTCTTCTTGTTTGTAATGACTATTCGAAAATGTCACGCTTATTGCGTAACCTCGTATGTATTATAAAATCTGTTGGCGGCTTTGTGTTTCATATATTTATAAGGAATACTTTGGGCTTTCTGAAGACAACCTTTGGATGTTCCTTTTACAACTATGTCGCTGTATCTATAATTAGTCAGACTTTTTACCCAGAAATTGTTATCTATTGTTATTCCGTCGGTGTTGTCGTTGTCAGCAAAGCAATATACAATTCTGTTTCTGAAATTAAGTGGGGTGTTGCTTTCTGTATATGTTAATGTATTGGGGGCCTTTGAAGGCATATTGAATTTTTTATTGTCGCAGTCGAGGTAAACATAATCCGATATTTTGAATCCTGCAATACATTTGGCTGATTTTGCCGGTACGCATATTTGCTTGCTCTCTTTAGTGGTAATACTTTTTGAGTGGTTTATTGAATTGCCTGCCGTAATTTGTCCGCTGCGTGTTATTGTAGTTGGAATCCAAAAAGGTAATTCATAAGCATATTGTTGGAGTGATAGTGCGGATGAGGCAAAAGTGGTGACGCTGCCTGCTATCGAGCTTGTATATTCTTTTTCGTTATAATAATTGTATGCAAAGCCGTTTCTTATAAAAAAGGAACGAGTCATATCAATGTATATATCTTCATCTGTTTTGTTTTTGAAGATAAAGCTGAGATTACCCGATTTCCCCCAAAAGTTGTATATGATTTCGCAGTCGTTGTTTTCAAACAAAATTTTTTTGTTTTCGCATTTCAGATTAACGGTTTCTACATCATACACTTGATAGAACTTTTTTGTACAGGATTGACACATGAACAGCAGGATTGCTGCCGTTGTGAAGAATAAGTAATTTTTTGTATTCATATTAGGTGAATTTGTGGTTAATAGTTAACGGCATAAAAAAAGGAACGAACCCTATCATATATACCGCGCAGGTTTACCACAACCTCAACACACTATGTAGAGCCCGTTCCTTATGAGAACAGTCCCTACCCGTGTGTTGTTGTTCATCTATAATGCTGTTGTGTGGTAATTCGGCGGTATATAGGTAGAACAATATGTCTGCTTGAGTTTTCAAGCGATGCAAATTTACTATATATCTCTGGAAAAATCTAAAGAATGAGGGGAAATAATGATGGTGGCACTGGTGTTCAATGACTTATGAGGAGTTTTGATGAAAGCCTCTCCGAAGCAAAAGTGCAAGGAAATGAAAGGTAATGAGGGCGGACGGTTTTCAAATCATTACCAGATAACGAGGTAAGTTTATAGGTCGTTGGAGTTTATTTCTACTCTCTGCTACATTCTGCATAACAATGTACAACTCGCTGATAACTAATTTTGTAACCAAAAAGAATTGGATTATGCGAAGTACATTTAAGGTGCTGTT
>JAFTTA010000281.1 GCA_017467015.1 Bacteroidaceae bacterium | reverse complement strand
TTTTTAGGTTATTTGTCTTGTCTCCTATTTGCACCCTCTCTCTCTTGGTGCATGGTTATGTCTGTTTTTTGTATGACTTTCTTTTGCAAAGAAATAAATAACTATTCAAAAATCCAAAAAATGTAAAGGTTTTGTAGTTGTGTGTATTTCTTTAATTATTGTCTGCTAAGATAATATATATTTTTATTATATGCAAAAGAGTAGATTCTTTGGAATGGATTTTCTTATTTTTTATCTTTTGTATTGCCTATTTTCATCACTTTTTCCTCGAATTCCTCTTTTGAAACGAGTGCGCTATTACGCATTTTTGTTCTATAATTGTATATGGTGCTTGTGGAGCAGTTTAGGAATGATGCCATGCCGGCGCTGTTCTCTACGCCTAATCGCATGAGTGCATATATTCTGTGCTCCAGTGCAAGACCATCGTCGTTTTTGGGAACGATGCGTTTTTCGGGTATTAGCAGGTTGTTGAAGTCTTCGACGAAGGTGGGATAGAGGGTTAGGAATATAGTGTCGAAATTTTTGTGCAATAATTCCAGCTCCTTGTTTATGATGTCTGTAGATTTCAGTCTCTTGCTTAATGCTTCGAACTCTTTGTTTAAAAGCAGTTTGTTGAGCGACAGACGATAGTCGTCCATCTTCTTTATGTAGCCTGAGCATAGGTCGAAGAAGTCGGCGATGTATTGCTCTTTCACATTGTTGAGTATCGATAATTGTTCGTTCTTCTCGTTAAGTTCGTTGTTGAGTTTCTTCAGTCGTTTGTTTATGGATGTTATATGTTCTTTTAATAGGGATTGTCGGCGTATCTGTTTACGCAAATAGTACAATGCAATCAGTAGTATAAGCATTATTATACTTATGAAAATGAATGCGTTGCGTAGCTTTTTGTTGTTTTCTTCGAGTTTTTGTTTATACGAAGCATTTATAATGGAATAAAATTCATATATTTCTGCGGCGCGTGATTGTATGTTGCTGAATATAGCATCGTCTATTGCGTATTGACTATATTTTATTGCTCTGTCTGTTTTCCCCTCTTTTTCGCATATTTTTGCAAGGGCAAGGAATGATGCGTTCTCTTTTATTGCATTCTTTATGTCGTATATTGCTGATTGGCATAGGTACTTTTTACACTCCTCGATGTTGCCTTTCTGACTCTCGAGTACAGCTCTGCTATATACTATGGCCGCATGTTCGCTGCTCTCCTTTATGCAGTTCTGTGTAAGTTTCTTTATAAGCGTTTCTGCTTTCTCTGTTTCCTTGTTGTATATGTAGTGGTATGTAAGACTTGTGTTGTAGGTAAAGGAACTTGAGTCGCCTATAAGTATTATGGAGTCGCTGTAAAGATTATATAGCTGTGAGTATTTTTCAAGATGGGTGATGAGATTGTAATGATAGTAATATTTGTTGTTTGTGTCATAGTATAGTGTGAGCAGTGTGTCGGGGAGCTCGTTGCGGTTAATGTTGTTCATCAGATTTCTGCCTTCGATGAACTGTCCCATGAATGTATGTAGAGGGATAAGGCGCAGTGCGCTTTCCATGGAGCGCAGTTTGTCGCCGACGGCTATGGATAGCTCGAGATTGCGTTTTTGATAGTGTATGGCTGAATCGAGTTTGTATTTCCTGAAGGCTTCGTAGAGGCGGTTGTTTATGTTGTATTCTTGCTCGAAAGAGAGGTCTTCTATGCTCAGCAGGTTTCTGATCTTCTCTATTTCTTCCTCTTTCTGTTGCTCATATATTTTTTTATTTTTTATGGCAGCGTCGAGTTCGTCGAATACCGCATCGTCGCTGTTGCAAGCTGCGAACATCATTGTTGCAGCAAGTAGCGTCAATGTCTTTAGACCTTTCAAGATTATTGCCTTCAGGCGTGCTCTGTGATTCATTTGAGTGTTGTTTATTGTGGTGCTCAATTGTGGTGGACTTTTATCCGTACCTACAAAATTGTACGCTATACCCACTTGTTATTAGTAGGTACAGCGTACAATTGTCAGTTATGCTGTTTGGAGAGAGTCATTGATTAAGCCTGCTCCCACTGTTTGCGCATGAGTTCTACGGCGGCTTTTACGGTCTGTTCTCTTTCGCCTTTTGTGCCACATTCAAAGCTTACGTAGTAGGGGTAATCGAGCTCTTTCAATGCGCGGAATCCCTCTACATAGTTGTCGAGTTCGCCATCTTCTCCGGGCATGATTCTTCTACCACGACTTGCGATGTGTACGTGTTGCAGATATTCTTTACCTGCTGACATGAATGCAGCGTAGTCTGATGTGTCTTCTTGCATGTGCCAGAAGTCGCCCATACATTTTACACCTGCACTTTTTGAGTCGCGGCAGATGGCTGCTGCGTCGGATACCAATCTCAGGTAGTGCGCCTCTCTGCGGTTCAGTGGCTCAAGGATGATTGTTGTGTTCTGTTTCAATGCATATTCGCCAAGTTCATGCAACTGCTCGCACAAGAATTCGCGTGTCTCTAATGTGTGGGGTTTGCAAGGGCTCTGCCAGTTGAAAGCGGGCACCATAATTACCCCTGTTGAACCAAGGTCTCCGGCTGCTGCAATTATTTCGCGCATTGTGGTGTCGAATTCTGCTTTTACGGCAGGGTCTTCGGCTAGTATGAAGCCTTTAAAACCTGCACAGATAGCAGATACCTTGATGTTTCTGCCTGCAAGTGCCTGCTGTATTTCGTTTACTCTGCCGGCAAGGTTTCTTCCGCCAGGTTCGAAGCCTACAATGCCCATGTTTTCCATGTAGTCGAGCTTCTCTTTAAGGTCTTTGCCAGGTGCTATTCCCTCTTGGAACGAGATGCGAAGTTCTGTGTTTTTAGCAGCTTTCTCTGCACCGGCAGCGCACGATGTCAGCAATCCCGCACTTGATGCTACTGCTACTGACGCTGCTCCGCAAATAGAACTTGTGATAAATTTTCTTCTGTTCATAGTGTGCTTGTGTTATTTTTGTTCCTTTCCGGGTACTTTTACTGTGTAAGATGCCATGTCCATAGCGCCCATTTCGAGTTTCTCGGGCATGTAATTGAGGTCTGACTTGCTCATTTCGTCCCATGTGATGGCTTTACCGGTATATGCCGACTCGCGTCCCATGATTGCTGCCAAACATGCTACTACGCAATCTGTGGCCTCTTCGTAGCTGGTGCCTTTGCGAATGTGGTTAATCCAATCAACGTGCTCAAGTACATAAGGATTGTGCTGTTTGTATTCTGCTTCAGCTGCTTCATTATCGTATTTCCAGATTACGTTGCCTTTAAGGTCTTTGATTTCATTGGTTCTGCTGTCCCATGAGCCTTTTGTTCCTTGTATGAACTCGCCGACTTTATTGCTACATCCGTCTATCTGACGGCACATACTGTGCAGGTGTACTCCATTTTCCATCTCGAAATCGATGCTGAAATTGTCGTATTGGTCACCTGTTATACGACGTTGGCGGCTACCAAAACCAGTTGCTTTTGCAACTTTGTATCCTGACATCCACAAGAATACGTCAATGTTGTGAACGTGCTGTTCTACGATGTGGTCGCCTGAGAGCCATGTCCAGTTAACCCAGTCGCGAATCATCCATTCCATATCGCTCCATCCGTCTTGGCGATTCTTGTACCAGAGCATGTTCTGGTTCCAGTATACGTTTCCACCGGTGATTTCGCCAATCATACCAGCCTGTATCATTTTGTTTGCCTCAACATAGCGACGTTCGTGGCGACGCTGTATACCGGTAACTACGCTCAGGTTTTTCGCTTTAGCCTGCTTTGCTGCTGCCATTACTATGCGGTAGCCCTGGGGGTCTACGGCAATTGGTTTTTCCATGAATGAGTGTTTGCCTTTTTGTGTAGCATACTGGAAATGTAAAGGACGGAATGCAGGAGGTGTTGTAAGCACTACAATATCTACACCGGAGTCTATTACCTTTTTATATGAGTCGAAGCCGATGAAGCAATTTTCTTCAGGGATATCCTGGTTGTATTGTGCTTTCGTCATATCGCGCAACTTATTCAAACGGTCGGGGAATACGTCGCCTATTGCGTGTATTTTGATGCCGTTGGCTGCTTCCATAAGTTGCTGCACACATCCGCATCCGCGACCACCGCAACCTACAATGCCGACTTTTAGTTCTTTTCCGTCGATAGCCTTGTCGGGGAGTTCGGGTACATAGAATTCGCCGGGTTGTTTCAACGGAGTCATTTTCTCTTCGTTACTGCAAGCTGCTACTAGGGCTGATGCTCCGATAACGCTTCCTACACCGATAATTGAAGATGCTTTCAAAAAGCCTCTTCTGTTCATTTTCTCTTCGCTCATTTTTGTAAAATTATAATATTTGTTAGTTCTTTATTTCTTCGGGTACCTCGCATACAACGCGGAAACCGATGCCACGTATGTCGGAGTACCACCAAATGCTCTTGGGGTTCTGCGGGTCGGTGCGCAACCAATCGTCATGTTGTGTGTGTCCGCGGGCAGCACTACGCAGGTCGGCTGCATCGCTGAGGTATGAGCCTCCTCGTACTACGTGCTCTGTTCCGCTTTCGGGCCCTTTTGGGTCTTTTGCGCCATCTTCGATGCTGTTGTATGCGTCGTCGGCATACCAATCCGAGCAATATTCCATGACGTTACCCAGCATGTTTTTCAGTCCGAAAGGATTGGCTTGTACCTTGCCGGGTTCTTGTGAACGGTTCTTGCTGTTGTTTGCATAAATTACGTAGCTGTTTATCTGTGCTGTGTCTGCTCCGAATATTCCGTTCCAAAAACCTTCGTTTGTGTAGTCATTGGGACTTCCCTCGAAGAAGTAGGGGGTTGATGTTCCGCCGCGTACGGCATACTCCCATTCAGCTTCTGTCGGCAGACGATATTTCTTACCTGTCTTAAGTGACAGCCATTGGCAGAATGTTTCTGCTGCATAGTGTGTCATTGTTATTGCGGGACGCTCTCCCATACCCCATCCTTGGTCGGGGGTGCCGAATGGCGGTGTAGGTCCGCTGACGGCGTCTACATCCGGGCGTGAGTTGTTTTCGTATATTACAGCGGGGGGAGTGCGGCCTTCAGACATGGTTTCGCCATAGAATGCCCAATATTGGTTCCATGTAACCTCTACTTCGCTCATGAAGAATGACGACACTTCCACTTGTCGTTGGGGAGCTTCGTCGCTTTTGTGGAATGGCTCTGACTCTGGTGAACCCATTGTGAATGAACCTCCGGGAATGGCTATCATGTTTATCGATGCCGATGTGCCGGGAACTTTTTCTGTGAAGTTTTCAAATGATGTTATGGTGGTAGCCGAGGTGTGAATGTCGCCCTCTCCTTTGGGCACCTCTTTTAATGCCGAATGCTGATAGTTGGGGTTGTAGTGTCCTGCATCCAAATGGCAGCTGATGCACTGTAATCCAAGCTTTTCTTCGTTGTCATCGTAATAGAGGTGTGCTGTGATGCCATCGTCGCTGATGCCTTCGGGGTATATGTTTACGTGGCATGCTTTGCACGATTCATTATATACTATTTTGCTTGCATATTCCAATTCGCTTTTGCTTTCCCAATCAATCTCTCCCTTGTCTTTTGTGAGATATGACCATA
>JAFTTA010000280.1 GCA_017467015.1 Bacteroidaceae bacterium | reverse complement strand
TGAAGCGGTCGTTGATGTTTGGTTCGGGGAATGCACCTTCGTTGAGGTCTATTGTCATGAAAGCTTTATCAATAAGGTGGTTCTTCGCTATTTCATTTGCCATGGAGTCGCTTAGGTCCTCAAGCAGTGGCGAGTGTATTCCTGTGTCGTGAAAATCTTTTTTTGTTATTTCTCCTGCTTCCAGCGCCCTCACGTTCTCCCAGTATATGGAGTCTTGTTCAATAAGAAATCTTTCTACAGCGTTGTTTGTAGGAGCAAAGCAGGTGTAGCTACCATATGTTGACAAAAGAGCCAAAATGTTACTTGCCGAACTTTTTCCAATATGTGCTTTTTTTAGTATCTGTATGAAAGACGAGTAGGTTTCTTCTCTGTTTTGCAGATAATCGGCAACAGTTTCTCCTGTGAATGTGTAACGATTGCTCTGGTCGATGTCGTCGCTGCAGGCGCAAAATGCAGTGGCTGTTAAGATTGTAATTATCAAATGTTTTTTAAAAAATATACTTTTCATGGTTGTTTGTGTGGCTAATTTAGAATTGTGCTGTAAAGTTACTGGTTTTTGTTGTGTTATGCAAAAAAACAATTATTATTCTCTTTTTATTAAAAAATAAATTTCTCTGCTGTCCGTTTTTCTTATTTTTTGTACCTTTGCATTTCAATCTCGGGGGGCTTCTATCCCCGATGTCCGGATGTGAAAAATCTGTTGTTTATAAATGTTTATGATACGCATAATATTTAATGCTTTTTCTTTTTTATTGATTATATTGCTTGCATCGTGTAGCAGCTTTGTACCTTTGGAACGTGCCGATTACCATCGTTCCGATTCGGCTCTTGTTGATTATTTGCGTAGTGAGGGTGTAGCTGTGACAGACAATAATGATATAGAATTTCTTAATGGTGGTAAAGAGAAGTTCCCGCGGCTTTTCGAGGATATACGCAATGCTAAACATCATATCCATTTGGAATATTTTAATTTCAGAAACGATTCTTTGAACAAGATACTCATATCGTTGCTTGCCGAGAAAGCACGTGAGGGAGTCGAGGTACGTGCTCTTTTCGATGCTTTTGGTAATATGTCGAACAATCGTCCGCTTAAGAAACGCCACATTGAGGATATACGTTCGCAAGGTATTGAAATCGTGAAGTTCGACCCTCTTACTTTTCCGTGGGTAAATTATGCTTTTGCACGCGACCACAGAAAAATTGTGGTCATCGATGGCAAGGTTGGTTATACGGGTGGAATAAATGTTGCCGACTATTATGTCGATGGCCTTGAGGGAATAGGCAAATGGCGTGACATGCATGCTCGGGTCGAGGGTGAAAGTGTGGCAAAACTTCAGGATATTTTCTTGGCTATGTGGAACGAAGAGACTGGGCAGTCGGTTGGTGGAGAGGTTTACTATCCGGCTATCGGCAAGGATGTTGGTTCTGTTGATATTGCTGTTGTCGATCGTTGGCCGGGTAAGAATCCTAAGCAGATGCGTCGCATTTATGCCAATGCTATAAATGCTGCAAAAGATAGTATTCAGTTGATTAATCCATACTTTGTGCCCACTCCTATCATTCGCAAGGCGTTGAAGCGTGCTATTGCCAATGGTGTTAAAGTGGAAATTATGATATCTTCAAAATCGGATATCCCTTTCACGCCCGAGGCTTCGTATTATGTGGGTAACAAACTTGCAAAACTCGGTGCCGAGGTCTATCTCTACGATGGTGGCTTCAACCACTCCAAGATAATGAGCATAGACGGCAAATTTTGTACTATCGGTTCTACAAACCTGAACAGTCGCAGCCTTTTCTATGACTATGAAGATAATCTTTTTATCTTTGATGAAGCTACCACTGCTCGCATGATGGAGTATTACAATGCCGATAAGCGTGAAAGTTATTTGCTTACTCGTGAGGTGTGGAAGAAGCGTTCTTGTTGGAAGAAGTTCTGTGGTTGGTTAGCTAATTTGCTGACGCCATTTATTTGATATTGTTGAGAATAACACAAAAACTTCCTGCGAAAGATATATACGCAGGAAGTTTTTGT
>JAFTTA010000279.1 GCA_017467015.1 Bacteroidaceae bacterium | reverse complement strand
GTGTTGTATCTGTATTTTTATGCAGTGTTATTTGTGCCGGTATTCTCATACCACAAATACTACTTATTGCCTTCCGCAAATCATTATTCGACATACCCGATGAACGGAAAATACACCATTCTGCAGTTCCGCGTTTGGGAGGAATGGCATTTGCTCCGGTGGTACTATTCTCCACAGTATTGCTTTTAGGCGTAACACTCGCCATGGGTAACACAACATTCCTGAACGAGTTGTTACATGAGATTAAATCCGTTTCATTCCTCATTTGTGCAGTCATAATGCTCTACCTGGTAGGCCTTGCCGACGACCTGGTGGGTGTGAAGTATCGCGCAAAATTTGTAGTGCAAATCCTTTGCGCAGTAATGTTCATAGCCGCCGATGTATACATGTGTAATTTCTGCGGTGTGGCATTTTGTGGCGAGCTGTACCATTGGTTCGGTATATTATTCACAATGGTTTTGGTTGTTTTTGTGATAAACGCAATAAACCTCATCGACGGAGTAGACGGATTGGCATCAGGCCTCAGCGGTGTCGCGCTGTTCTTTTACGGCACGTTGTTCTACATGATGGGAGAATACATCTATTCGCTCATAGCCTTTGCAACATTGGGCGCAGTCATACAATTCTTCTACTACAATGTTTTTGGCAAAGCCGAGAAGCAACAAAAAATATTCATGGGCGACACAGGCGCTTTAACCATAGGCATATTGCTTTGTTTCCTTGCGCTGAAGCTATGCTCACACGACATAGAAGAGATACACAATGCAAACCCGTTGATAATTGCATTCGCGCCACTCATTGTACCCTGCTTTGACGTAGTGCGTGTATTCTTCGACAGAATACGTCGCCACAGCAACCCCTTCCTACCCGACAAGACCCACATCCACCACAAACTGATGGCATTAGGACTATCACCACGCATCACTATGGTCATAATAATTTTCACATCCGTAGCATTCACCGGCTTAAACATCATATTGTCACCATATATGAATGTCAATTTGCTCATCCTGCTTGACATAATTGTTTGGATAGCCGTAAACATATGGATTTCACGCCAAATAAGAAGCAAGAATTCTACAGAGGCATGATAGTCAACCATTAAATTTGCATTTCTGAATAGAAATAACTATTTTTGCTAATTGTAATATAATTATAAGTGAAGGGCATTAATCTTCATGAAGAAACAACAAACATTTTAAAACTGATGAAATACAAAAGTTTTATATTTATGCTGCTGACAACCATGCTGTTTGCAGCATGTCGCGCACCACAAATATCCTATTTTCAGGATGCTTCAAACGGAACATCTACAGAACTGCAAAGTAGTGGCATGATTAAACTGCGTCCGATGGACGAAGTGGTGATTGCAGTGAATGCAAAAGATCCGGCATACGTAAATATGCTCAACCTGCCATACACAAGCAGTAGGATAGGTACATCAAACACAACATCGCGAGTAACAACACAGTCGCTAGGAATATTAAGCTATAAAGTAGACAGTAATGGAAATATCGATTTCCCAATATTAGGAAAAATAAAGGCAGCCGGATTGTCACGCGAGGAACTTGCATCAAAAATAAAAGAAGAACTACTTAATAGAAATCTGGTAACAGACGACCCTTTGGTGGTGACAGTAGAATTTGCCAACCTTAACGTATCGGTTCTTGGCGAGGTAAAAAACCCCGGACGATACAACATGACCAAAGACAAGGTAACCATTCTCGAAGCCATCAGCATGGCAGGCGACCTAAGCATATATGGCGAGCGCGACGAGGTGATGGTAATGCGTGAAGAGAACGGCAAGCAACAGACATACGTAGTAGACCTGACATCAATGGAGAAACTACTGAAGTCGCCTGTCTATTACATGCAACAGAACGACATAGTGTATGTAAAGCCCAATTCCATGCGTCAACGCCAGGCAACAGTCAGCGGCAACACAGTGTACACCCCCACATTCTGGATATCCGTAGCATCATTGCTCACTACTATATCAGCCATCATCATAAACAACAATTAACATTGATATAACATGTCTAATACATCTGCACAAAATAGAATAGAGAACGAAGGGGAGAACCTTAACATTAAGGATTTTCTCTTTATGTGTCTTGCCAAATGGCATTGGTTTATAATATCATTGGCAGCGGTATTACTATTAGCAACATTTTACATACTAAGGACACAGCCATCCTACACACGCTCGTCACAAGTGATGATAAAATCGGACTCAAAAGGTTCATCCATTTCCGGAGCTTTGAGCGATTTTTCGGATATGGGATTTATGTCCAGTTCAAGCAGCGTGGCCAATGAAATTGTTGCCATACAATCACCTGCCATAATGTCAGAGGTCGTACGTCGTCTCCATCTGGATATGAATTATTCGATAGATGGCACATTCCACAGAAAAACGTTATATGGAAAATCATTGCCCGTAAATGTAACCTTAGTAAATGTTGCTGACAACGAAGCAACAAAACTCACGCTCGATATATTATCTGACGGCAGCATTTCATTAAGCGATTTCGAATGGAATGCCAATGGCAAAAAAATGAAGAGTAAAGAAGCCGTAAAAGGCAATATGTTGCAGATGATAGAGACCCCTATAGGCAAAATAGTAGTATCCCCCACCCCAAACTATAATACAGGAGAAGCCACAACAATATACATTAATCGCAATGGTTACCACAACACCACACAAAGCTATTTAAAATGCTTTACAGCAGCACTCAACAACAAAAAGAATGACATCATAGACTTGTCAATAACCGACGTCTCACCGCAACGTGCAGTAGAGATATTAAATACCATAATAGATGTATACAATGAGAAATGGATTGAAGACAAAAATAAAATAAACATCAGCACTTCTCACTT
>JAFTTA010000278.1 GCA_017467015.1 Bacteroidaceae bacterium | reverse complement strand
TTGTCAAATTCAATATTCAGTTTTTTGTATTTGTTCCACCCCACCTTGTTCAATCCCTCTATGTAAAATTCTTTTAGTTTTCCGAACTTGCTCTCTAAATTGTCGGCTTTTCCTATCTCTATAAGATGATTGCCTACACGAGGAACCATCACAAATTCTTGTTTGGCCGTAACGTGTATCTGCTCAATCTGATTGCGCCAAAAACGGTCGTTTTTCAGGAAATGAGCTATTTTTACAAGGTTCTCCTTTGTCTCCTTACCCTTTATCTCGCCACTTGCCACAGGCAGATATATTGCACTCTGAACGCTTCGGATAACAGCTCCATTGCTATCGAGATAATACTCGCCGCCAATCTGGTCGAAGACATGGATGACAGGTTGCTTGCAGTCTATGTGTATGCCTACAAGGTTTTTGTGGGTCTTGAAACATTGACAATCGGCAACAACGGAACTCTCTTTCAGCATGCTCTCTATCTTCCCGCTTACGATGTCGCTCATGGCTTTACCTTTGGGGTCGAGACCTTTGTGCTTCAATTGCCTCTCGATGCTCTCGACACTGAGCACCTGAGGTTCGTTGTTGGTGATTACTATGTCTACCCCACGACACTTTGCCTCGGCAGGCGCGCTGTTGAAGAAGAAGAGCGCGAACACCAAATAGGCGGTTGCTATGGTGGTAGCAATTATCAAAGCTATCTTTTTCAGCATTTTTCCAATATCTCTTTTATGCGTGGTACATCGTTCTCAAGATCGCCTGCTCCCAAACAGATGAGAACCTCGAAATCTTTTTTCCTCTCCTCGACGACCTTCACTGCATCGGCACGGCTGCACAAACTCTTCTGCACACCGTCAGCAAGATTGTCGTATATCAACTTGCTTGTGACGCCCGGTATGGGCAGTTCGCGTGCCGGATAGATGTCTATCAATATAACCTCGTCGAAGAGCGAAAGGCTTGCTGCAAATTCGCGGTAGAAGTCTTTGGTGCGGCTATAGAGATGCGGTTGAAACATCACTGTTATTTTACGGTCGTCGTAGAGTTCTTTCATCGATTTTGCACATGCTTTTATCTCGTCGGGGTGGTGGGCATAGTCGCTCACAAGAACAATATTATCTTTTTTCAGTCTGAAATCGAACCTTCGCTCAACACCCGCAAAGCTTGCCATAGCTGCTTTTATCTCTTCTGCCGTGGCACCACTGAGTTGCGCCACAGCCATTGCTGCAATGCCATTGTCTATGTTGATGCTCACGGGCACTCCCGGCTCAATGTCTTTGATGTTTCCAAGGGGCGACACGTAGTCGAAAAGGATGCGACCGCCGCCGATGCGAATATTCTCGGCATGGAAATCGCCCTTTTCACGTCCGTATGTGTAGCATGTGACGCTGTCGGCAGGGCGTGGTACAAGTTCGAGCCCCTCGTGCACAATGAGGTAGCCATCTTTGCGTATGCGCTCGGTGAACTGCGCAAAACCTTCGAGGTAGTTCTCTTTTGTTCCGTAAATATCCAGATGATCGGGGTCGGTAGATGTAACAACTGCTATGTAGGGTGTCAGTTGCAAGAACGAGCGGTCGTACTCGTCTGCCTCGATAACCACAAAGTCGCTAGTGTCGCTTAACAGCAGGTTGCTGTTGTGGTTTTTAGATATTCCACCCAAAAATGCGGCACAGTCGACCTGTGAACTGTAAAGCAGATGCGCAGTCATTGTAGAAGTAGATGTTTTTCCATGTGTGCCGGCAATGCACAATCCGCGTTTGTCACGGGTAATGAGTCCAAGCACTTCGGCTCTTTTCTTTATTTCGAAGCCCATGTCGCGGAAATACTCCCACTCTTTGTGCTCTCGCGGAATGGCGGGGGTGTATATCACAAGGGTACTCTCCTTGTCGCGGCAATAGTCGGGTATGAGCGCAACATCCTCTTCGAAATGAAGTGCGGCACCCTCTTCAATGAGTTTATCGGTGAGGGCACAGGCTGTGCGGTCATATCCTGCGACCTTTTTTCCTTCGGCAAGGAAATAGCGCACAAGGGCACTCATGCCTATGCCTCCTGCTCCGAGGAAATATATCGATTTTATATCTTTCAGTTCCATTATTTAAGATTTTCTTTTTGACGTCGTGTCTCTTTTTCGGCATATGCCTCGGCAAGCAATATCACCTCTTCGGCAATCTCTTCTGCTGCTTTTGGCTTAGCCATTTTAGATATGTTCGTGCTCATAAGTTCCAATTTCTCGGGACAAGAGATGGCTTCGAGAGCCGTTGCAACAAGCGTTGTCTTTGCATCACTGTCGCGCACAAGAAGCGCAGCGCCTTTATCCACAAGAGCCATGGCATTCATTGTCTGGTGATCCTCAGCCACGTTGGGCGAGGGCACCAATATGACAGCTTTTCCAAGAAGTGCAAACTCTGATATGGAGCCTGCTCCTGCACGTGAGATAACCAAATCGGCAGCGCCCAGAGCCGATGCCATATCCGATATGAAGTCGGTTATTACAAGGTTGCCGGGCTTACCCTCTTTTCCTACCCTTTCCAATATTTCGTTGTAGTAGTATTTACCGGTCTGCCACACAAACTGCACATTTGGATTTTCGGCTATCAATGCAAGTGAGTTCATCATGCTTTCATTCATGCTGCGCGCGCCAAGACTGCCACCAACCAACAGCACTATGCTCTTTTCGGGGTCGAGATTCATTTTCGCTGCACACTCGGCACGATTGCCCATGGTGCCGAGCAATGTTGTTCTAACCGGGTTACCGGTTATTTTCAGTTTTTCGTGTGGGAAGAATTTCTCCATCCCTTCGTATGCGACACATATCATCTTCGCCTCTTTTGCCAACAGTTTATTGGTCACTCCGGCATAGGAGTTCTGCTCCTGTATGAGGGTGGGGATGTTCATTTTGGCAGCCATTCTAAGAGTGGGACCGCTGGCATAGCCGCCCACACCGACTGCCACCTGTGGCGCAAAATCCTTTATGATTTTCTTTGCCATGCGCTGGCTCTTGAAGAGATGCCATAGTACCTTGATGTTACGCAGAAGATTTTTTCGGTCGAAACCCATTATAGGCAAACCGACAATGCGATAACCGGCTTCGGGGACACGTTGCATCTCCATTCTGTTATCGGCACCTACAAAAAGTATCTCGGCATCGGGACATTTGCTCTTGATGGCATCGGCTATGGAGAGCGCAGGAAAGATGTGACCTCCCGTGCCTCCTCCGCTTATAATTATTCTATAACTTTTCTTCATGATAATCAATCTTTTATTTCAACTGATGATATATCTGCACTTTCTTTTCTCGCCTCTTCGGCTATGCCGTTCTTTGCTCTTTCGTGTGCTATGCGCGTTTCGCGTGCATATCTGCTCACGCAAAGTATCATGCCTATGTAGACACAGTTAATGACCAACGACGTTCCGCCTCGACTGACAAGCGGCAACGGTTGTCCGGTAACAGGCCCCAGACCCACAGAGATGGACATGTGTGCCATTGCTTGAATGACAATCAGCAATGCCGAGCCTATAATGAGATATGCTGCAAAAGGGTCGTCGCAATCCTTAGCTATCTGTCCTGTGTGATAGAGCAGCGTCAAATAGAGCATTATAAGCCCGAGGCCCCCGACAATGAGCCCCAATTCCTCTATGACAATGGCATAGATGAAGTCGGAGAAGGCTTGGGGCAGAAAGTCGCGTTGTTCGGAATTGCCCGGTCCTTTTCCCCAGATGACATTGCTCGATGCAATGGCTATGTTTGCATGCATACGCTGGTCATCGTTGCCTTTCTGATTTTTCTCGGCACTTGCCGGGTCGACACTGCGCTCAATTCTGGCACGCCATGTAACAAGGCGGTCAAAGGGTGTTCCTTCGACAAGTTTGGCAGGGGTGAACATAATTGCACTAAGGGCTACCACGCCGACCAAAAAACCTGCTCCGGTGAGTTTCCACATCTGCACCTTAGGCACTTTTCCGATGAAAAGCATCAGGTAGATGGTGAAGCATATAAGTATCACTGTGGAAAGGTTGCTGGTGAAGATGAGAGCACACACCAATCCGGTGGCTATAAGCACTTTTTTCATGACATCCTTGTTCTCACCTTCCTCTTCTCCTTCGCCTAATATTTTGGCAGCAAACATTATCAGACCCAATTTTGCAATCTCCGACGATTGAATGTTGATGCCGAAAAGGCTCACCCATCGTGTTTCACCATTAATGCTGACACCGGCTACCATTGCCCATATAAGAAAGACTATTCCTGCCCAATATCCCACAGGGGCAAGATTTTTCAACCATGTCATGGGCATATTATGCACAATCCATGCAACTGCTATGCCTATCATCATGTATGTCACATGCAGGCTTATAGGTTGCCAATAGTTGTTGTTTTTATATGCGATGGTACTTGTTGCGCTGAACACCTCAATGAACGACAGCGCAAACAACACGACAAGAACTATCCATATTATCTTGTCGCCCTTGAACAATCTCTTTGCTATGCCCTTTCCCATATTTGTAGCCTCGATTTTTTATAATTTTCTTACTTCCTCTTTAAATTGCTCACCACGGTCTTCGTAGCTCTTAAAGAGGTCGAAACTTGCACAGCATGGACTGAGCAACACTATTTCGCCATCTTTTGCCATGTCCGATGCCACTTTCACGCAATCTTTCATAGATTTCACATCGGCAATAGGTAAACCATAGTCGCCGAAGAAGCCATGCAACTTGCTGTTGTCGACACCCAAAAATATGAGTCCGCTGCATTTTTCGCGCACAAGGTCGGCTATTTCGCTGTAGTCGTTGCCTTTGTCCTTACCGCCGAGGATAAGTATAGTCTTTTTCTTCATGCTTTGCAGTGCATACCAACAGCTGTTTACGTTGGTGGCTTTGGAGTCGTTTATATATTCCACTCCACGCACTGTGGCAACCTTTTCGAGACGATGCTCCACGCCTGTGAAACTGCCTAACGCCTCTTTTATAGTTTCGTTGCGTATACCTGCCACATTTGCCGATATTCCTGCCGCCATGGAGTTATAGAGATTGTGTTTGCCTGTGAGTGCAAGTTCTTCCTGCTCCATATTGAAGGGTGTGGGCTCGGTAAAAATTATTTTTTCGCCCTCGGTGTATGCGGCAAGTCCCTCTTCGCCCTTCTCGGCAAAGGGGTAGAGTTTACCGTGACAATATTTATCTATCTCGCGGCGTATGATGGGGTCGTCGTTCCAATAAATAAAAGCATCGTCGGGTGTCTGGTTGCGCAGTATGCGGAACTTTGCATCTACATAATTCTGCATCTCATAGCCGTAGCGATCCATGTGGTCGGGGGTGATATTCATGAGCACTGCCACATTTACGCGGAACTCGTACATATTATCGAGCTGAAAACTGCTCAGTTCCACTATGTAATAATCTTTGTCGCCCTCTGCTACCTGCAAGGCAAGGCTTTTGCCTATGTTTCCTGCAAGACCCACATTAAGTCCGGCTTTACGAAATATGTGATATATGAGCGAAGTGGTGGTGGTTTTTCCGTTGCTACCGGTGATGCAAATCATTTTTGCTTTTGTGTAGCGTCCGGCGAATTCTATCTCCGAGATGACGGGGATGCCCGCCTCACACACTTTCTTTACTATAGGTGCTTCGTTGGGTATGCCGGGACTTTTGATAACCTCTTGTGCGTTTAATATTTTTGCCTCGGTATGTTGCTTTTCTTCCCACTCGATGCCATAGCTGTCGAGCATCTGTTTATATTGGTCGGTGATGGTTCCGAAATCTGACACAAAAACATCGAAACCAACCTTTTGTGCCAGCACTGCTGCTCCGCAACCGCTCTCTCCGGCTCCTAATATTACTATTCTCTTTTCCATAATTATCTTATCTTCAGTGTCATCAAAGTGATGGCTGCCAATACTATTGTTACTATCCAGAAACGTACCGTTACCTTTGCTTCGTGCATTGGTTTCATGGGACGTCTTATTAAATATGTACTCTCTTTGTCGAGTTTTTCATCGCTGATGGTGTAGTGGTGATGCAACGGAGTACACTTGAATATTCTTTGCTTGATACCACGTTTCTTACCGCTCTTAAAATATGCCACCTGCATTATCACAGAGAGATTCTCGGCAACCAATATTCCGCACAGTATCACCAACAATATCTCTTTGTGTATGAGTATGGCTATTACAGCAATGATGCCGCCTATGGTGAGACTGCCTGTATCGCCCATGAACACCTGCGCAGGGAAAGCGTTGTACCACAGGAAACCTATCATTGCTCCCACAAATGCGCATGTGAATATAACCACCTCTTCACTGCCGGGAAGGAACATTATATTAAGATACTCTGCCAGGTTTACATGTCCCGACACATAGGCAAGTATGCCCAACGTGACGCCTATGATAGCCGCATTACCGGCCAACATTCCGTCCATGCCATCGTTGAGATTGGCGCCATTGGAAACAGCTGTGACTATGAAGATGGTCACTATAACAAAGAGCACCCATCCGGCTGCGTCGGCATATTTACCGAAGCATGATGTCAGTTCGGAGTAGTCGAGATTGTGATTTTTTATAAAAGGTATGGTAGTCTTAAGCAACTTCTTTGCTTTAGCCTCGTGGCGCACCTCTATGGCATTATCGGAACGTTCTATGGAGATGTTTTCGCGCATCACGGCTTGAGGACTGAAGTAGAGTGTCAAGCCTATGAGCAGGCCCAGTCCCACCTGCGAAACAACTTTTACCTTGCCGGGAATACCGTCTTTGTTCTTTTTGAAGGTTTTTATGTAGTCATCGGCAAAGCCTATAATTCCCAGCCACACTGTGGTGATGATGAGCAACAGCATGTATATGTTGTTCAAACGTCCTATCAGCAGACAAGGTATCAGTATGGAGACAATGATGATGATACCACCCATTGTGGGGACACCCACTTTGAGGTTATTCTTGTCGAGGTCGCGCAATGTTTCTGATATCTGACGTTTCTTGAAATAGCGTATAAAATACTCGCCGAAGATGGCAGAGATGAGCAATGCCAACACTATTGCCACAAGGGCACGGAACGAGGTGTAACCGAACAGACGCCATCCGGGAACATTGTATTGTTGCAATATGTCAAATATGTAATTCAGCATTTTCTGTTATCTTTTATTGCATGAATATCTCCTTTATTACCTCTTTGTCGTCGAAGTGGTGCTTCACACCCTTTACATCTTGATAGTTTTCGTGACCTTTACCAGCCACAAGCACCACATCGCCTTTACCGGCAAGCGCGCAGGCTGTCTTTATAGCCTCTTTTCTGTCGACAATGCAAATAACTTTCTTGCGCTGCACGTCATCGAGCCCTGCCATCATATCGTTTATGATGTCCTGGGGTTCTTCGAAGCGTGGGTTGTCAGAAGTTATTATCACTCTATTACTTGCCTTGACCGCCTCCTGAGCCATCAACGGACGTTTACCTTTGTCGCGATTACCACCGGCACCGACAACGGTTATCACTCCTCCACGTCCACGCAGCACTTCGTTAATAGTGCTTAATACATTTTTTATGGCATCGGGGGTGTGGGCATAGTCCACTATCGCCGAGTAGCCATCCTTGGAGTGGAGGGTCTCGAAGCGTCCCGACACAGGTTTCATTGTGCTGAGCAGACGCAATACCTCCATAGGCTCTTTGCCCAATTCCACAGCAGCAGCAAAAATGGCAAGCAGATTGCTTACATTGAAACGTCCTGTCAAGTGGGTGTTGAACTCAATTCTGTTAAACTCAAGCAACATACCGTCAAGGTGTGTTTCAATTATTTTCCCTTTGTAGTCGCCCATTCCGCGTGCCGAATATTTCTTTATATCGGCGCGAGTATTCTGCACCATCACGGGACCATTCTTGTCGTCGATGTTAGTTATGGCAAAGGCATCAGAGGGCAATCTGTCGAAGAAGCTCTTCTTGCATCTGAGGTACTCGTCCATGGTCTTGTGAAAATCCATGTGGTCGCGAGTGAGGTTGGTGAATATGCCACCTGCAAAGCGCAAGCCTCCAATACGTTCCTGCGCAAGTGAGTGGGAACTCACCTCCATGAACGCATATTCACAACCTTCATCAGCCATCTTGCCCAATAGCTTGTTGAGCGAAACTACATCGGGGGTTGTGTGGGTCGAGGGATACGCCTCGCCATCTATGTAGTTGCATACCGTGGAGAGCAGTCCGCATTTGTGTCCCATCTCGCGGAATAGTTCATAGAGCAATGTGGCGATGGTTGTTTTACCGTTTGTACCTGTTACGCCCACCAATTTAAGACGCGACGTAGGGTCGCCGTAAAATATCGTTGCCAGTTTGCCTGCAACTGCTTGAGTGTCGACTACCTTTACATATGCAACATCGGGGTTTATCTGCTCGGGCAATGTTTCGCAAACAATGACAGCGGCACCCTTCTCCTGAGCTGCTTCTATATATTTGTGTCCGTCGACCTGAGTACCGCGCATGGCTATGAACATATCTCCCGGCTGTACCTCTCTCGAGTCGATGTTTACACCTGTAACTTCTGCCTCATTTTTGGGCAGTATCAATTGTATGAATTGTATGTCCCTGGTCAGGTTGTTTAGTTTCATGACACATTAAATTTATCGTTCAACTTATGTTATCAGTGCTTTAATGTTATAAGCACATAGGAGCCTTTGGGCACTTTCTGACCGGCAGGTATGCTTTGCGATACCACGCGTCCGTAACCCATGAGGTTAGCTTTTAGCCCTGCCTGTTTCAGCAGGTATATTGCATCTTTTGCACCCATTCCACGCACATCGGGTACAATATTTTCTTTTATATCTCTGGGGCTGAAACTCAGTTTTTCGTCGTTGTTGTTAACTTGCCCCCACACATATTCATTTTCGGAGTCATCAACATCGTTGTCTACACTGATGTCCAGCTCGTCGAGAACGTAACTTGTTGCTCCCAGATTACCATTCTTCACAACCGGAACATGGCTGTTCAAAGTGTCTGTTGCAGCATCAAGTGGCAACCTCAGATTTTTCGCCATCACCCTCTCGGCTATCTCCTTAAACACAAGACCCGATGTACCTCCGCCACCGCCGGGACCACTCTTTATTATCTGCACTATGCATGAGTATTTGGGTGCGTCGGCAGGGAAATATCCGCAGAAGCTGAGCAGGTAGCACATTGGCGAATAGTTGTATCCGAAACCGGGCTTCACCCTGCGTGCTGTTCCCGTCTTTCCGGCTATCTGAAATTTATCCGATTTCACCTTTTTTCCTGTGCCGTTAGGGTCGTTAACCACTTCGTAGAGTATCATCTGCAAGTCTTTCACTGTCTGTTTGCTGAGAATTTCGCTGCGCAACACCTCGGGCTCAAATTCTTGGATGGTGTTGCCATCTTTCATTATTCTCTTCACAAGGCGCGGTTTCATCTGCTTTCCTCCGTTGGCTATGGTATTGTAGAACGTCACCATGTTCAGTGGGGTTGTCTCAACTACATATCCATAGGACATTGATACAAGGTCCATAAGCGACCAGCCTTTGTCGTCGGGTGTCTTTATGCGTGGCCTTCTTGCACCGGCAAGCACTTCATATTTGTCGTCGACGCCCATCTTCTTCAGCCGCTCCACGAACTTGCGGGGATTTTTCTTGTAACCATTGTTTATAATCTCGCCCATACCTATGTTTGACGACTGCTCCATGACTTCTATGACACTGAGTTTAGATGTGCCGTTGGTGTAGTGTCCTGTGTCGGTGATGGGCTGACGTCCATAGAATATATGCCTTTTGTTGTGATGTGGTACCGAGTCGTACGGAGTGATTACTTTGTCTTCGAGTGCAGCTGCAAGGGCTATTGTCTTGAATATTGAACCAGGATTGCTCACCTCATACATGAAGTTCTCCATCTCTTCGTAAACACCTTCACCGGAACGTTTCAGGTTTACGATTGATTTTATGTCGCCTGTTGCAACCTCCATAAGTATAGCTCTACCCGACTCGGCATTCAACTTCACAAGTTCGTTCATAAGCGCTGTCTCGCAAATATCCTGCATCTCCACGTTCAGTGTGGTCTGTATGTCGGCACCATTGATGGCTGCCGTATCTATCACTTCAAGATAGCCTTCGCCTATTCGCTGGCGGTGCATCACTCCGGGCTGCCCACGAAGCACCGAGTCGTATTTTAGCTCAAGACCTCTGTATGCCGAGTCTTTCTTTTCATCCGACCATAGTGAGCCTAATGTATGTTTGGCAAGTGATCCGAAGGGTTTCTCGCGTTGTATACTCTGTTTCCATATTGCACCACTCAGATAATTAGGTTGGTTGAGTATAGGTAGTTTCTTCATCTCCTTATATTGCGTGTAGGAGATACGTTTGTTGTAGAGTTTGTAGTATCTTTTTCCTTCGCGTTTGCCTTTGAGCAGATGCTGCTCAAACTGCTTGGCGCTACGTTCGGGGAATATTTGGTTCAATCCTTTACACAGTTCTTTTATGTCGGCATCCCAAATGGAATCTTTTTTTGCCTGTATTTTTCGCTGTTCCTTGAGGTTTCTCTTATCTATATATTTGAAGTCAATGTGCAGAGTGTAACGCGGCAAACTGCTTGCAAGCAGTTCGCCATTGTCGCTAAGGATGTTGCCACGTCGAGGCTTAGCCGGTTTTTTCGCACCGACATATTTGCTTTTCTTCTCCATCCAATGGTCTCTCTCCTTTGTCATGGTGATGGTGGCTTTCGCCAAAATAAGCATCGCCCATACTGTGAAGAAGAAGATTATCAGCAACTTGAAACGAAATATTGCGTCTTCTCTGTTTTTAAACATTTTCTATTCTATTAGGTATGGTGGTTGGGTGGCTATTCCGAGTTCACTTTCGCTCTCTTTCACATATTTTTCTATGTGCGATTGTCTACCTTTTTCCGATAACTCACTCTGCCGTGTCAACACATCGTATTGCAGGATTTTCACATCTTCTTTCAGGTCTGATATTTTGTGCAGTTCCTGATGAAATGCATACCTATTGCTGACATATATTATGGCATATAGCATGATAAGAGCAAAAAGACCTGCATTCCTGGTTATCTTCTCGTTACGAAGAAAATCGCCACCATATATCTTGTAAAAAATTCCTCCCGACTTTTTTTTCTTCTTTTTCGGGATGTTATCTTCAATGCTCATTCTATGCCTCCTCTCTTTTTATTGCTACTCGCAGTTTTGCACTGCGCGAACGCGGGTTTCTCTCAAGTTCTTCGGCTGTGGGTGTCAACATTTTTTGTGGTTCGAAAGGCGCCGTACTCCGTCCGAAAAAATCTTTCTCGACAACACCTTCCATATTTCCGCTTTTCATAAAATTCTTAACAATCCTGTCCTCTATGGAGTGATAAGTGATTACCACCAACCTGCCACCGGGCTTAAGCAACTCGCCGCATTGCTGCAACATCTCTTTCAGACTCTCAACCTCTTGATTTATCTCAATGCGCAATGCCTGAAACACCTTTGCCATCTCCTTTTTTTCGCGTTGCGGAGGACAGAACGGCTTGGCTGTTTCTATAAGGTCGTTCACACGTCTGTAGGGCTTTACTGCTCTGCGTTTCACCACTGCCGAAGCAAGTTTGCGACTGCAATTAAGTTCGCCGTAAAGTTTGAATATTTCGGAAAGTTTCTCTTCCGACGCATTGTTCAGCAAATCGGCAGCTGTTGCGCCGCCACGCTTGTTCATGCGCATATCGAGGTCGGCATCGAAGCGGAAAGAGAAGCCACGTGTCTCGTCGTCGAAATGGTGCCCCGACACTCCGAGGTCGGCAAGAATGGCATCGAGCGACTCCACTTCGTGGTAGCGCATGAAGTTGTAGAGGAAACGGAAATTACCACGCACAAATGTGAAACGACTGTCGTCGGGTGCATTTTTCTCGGCATCCTCGTCTTGGTCAAAACCATAAAGATGCCCCTCTTTGCCCAAACGAGACAATATTTCGCGTGAGTGTCCGCCACCGCCGAATGTAAGGTCGGCACATATAAAGTCGCCCTCAACTTCCATGCGGTCTACGCTCTCTTGCAGCATCACCGGCGTGTGGTATACAAGTTCCTCAGCCATTATTATTGTCCTCCTTTTTTTCTGTCATTATTCTTTCTATCTCTTTGCTGAATGTCTCTGCATCCATGAAAGGCTTTTCAAGTTTCTCTTTAGCCCATATCTCTATAGTGTCGTCCATGCCGATGAAGCGCACCTCTTGCACTATATTCACCATTTGCAAGTAACGCTTCGGGATAAGTATTCGACCGTTGCTGTCTATGGGCACTTCCTCTACATCGGATACGAACTGACGAAAAATCATCTGCTCGTGCGCATTCCATCTGTCGAGACGGCTGCGCAAGGTATCGAGCTGATCGTTCCAACTTTTTTCGGGGTAAAGAACGAGACACTCCTGATATGTATCCTTGCGCATCATCAGTTTGTTTATGCCTTCGGTCTGCATAATACGCCTGAAGCAAGCGGGAACAAAAACTCGCCCCTTGCTATCGCACTTAGCCTCTATGTTACCAATGAAACGCATAGTCTCCACACCCTAATTTAGCATATTCGCTTCAAAATTACACATTTCCCCACAATTCCCCACTATAAATGAAAAATATTTTTTCATCAAAGTTTTCAACAGCATGTTAATATCATTTTTTACAACTATCCGTTTGATAATAAATTTGTTGTTAAGCGGTGAAGAGAAGCCCCCGAATTTTCAAAATTCGGGGGCTTGCATATCTTACAGAGAGGTGTTCTGAGGTTATTCTATCACATACAATGTAGATTTTTTATTTTTTCTCAGCCTTGGGCAAAAATATATGCAGCAAT
The DNA here is from genome assembly GCA_017467015.1 of Bacteroidaceae bacterium. Classification (GTDB taxonomy): domain Bacteria; phylum Bacteroidota; class Bacteroidia; order Bacteroidales; family Bacteroidaceae; genus HGM04593. Next base: position 31,838 of record JAFTTA010000278.1, on the reverse strand, counting down.
ACGCAACCTAAAACAGCAGATATCATAGAGCCGCACAAAATACCCAATTTTGCCTGACTCAAAAGTTCGGCGCCACATCCGGGAAGCGAGGCATAAGATAGGTCGGCAATGAAGATGGAGACAGTGAGACCGATACCGCACAATGCACAAACACCTGAGAACGAGTACCAATCGGCACCTTTCGGCAATGCCACCACTCCCAGTTTGACTGCAGCCCATGAGAAGAGCAGCACGCCCACGAACTTACCAACCACGAGACCCGACATAACAGACATTCCCACGCCCGAGAAAAGGCTCTCCAGACTCATTGAAGAGAAGTCGACACCCACATTCGCAAAAGCAAACAAGGGGATAACAACGTAACCTATGAGGCCCTGAAGATTGTCTTCAAGGTCTTGCAATGGACTGATAAGTTTATCGGCTGCCGACTCCACGCTTTTCAGTTTGTTAATCTCCTCGCGACTGAGTATAACCGTATCGGTCTTACAGGCATCGATTATCGGGAAACTGCGGATATTTTCCTTTATGCGGTTCAGGTAGTAGCCCGTACCATTCTGAAGAGTAGAAGGGATGCAAAAAGCTGTAATAACACCGGCAATGGTTGCATGAATACCGGAGTTGAGCATAGCATACCACAACACCAGTCCCGTCAACAAATAAAAGAACTTGTTGTGATACTTCAATTTATTACCAATCATCATTATTGCCACGCATAGAAGCGAAAGAAGCAAAAAGTCGACGTGCAGGTCGGATGAGTAGAAAAGGGCTATAACGATGATGCCGCCGAGGTCGTCAGCTACTGCAAGCGCAGCAAGGAAGACCTTAAGACCTGTGGGCACTCTTGTACTGAAAACAGATAGCACGCCGAGCGAGAATGCAATATCTGTTGCCATAGGTATTGCAAGACCGCGCTGCATATCGGCATTATCGGGACAAAGCAACCAGAACACAAGCACCGGGAAGAGCATACCTCCGCAAGCACCTATGATGGGAAGCATAGCTTTCTTGGGAGAGGAGAGGTCGCCGACAAGGAACTCGCGTTTGATTTCAAGGCCCACAGACAAGAAGAAAAGAGCCATGAGGAAATCGTTAATCACCTGCATCAGCGTCATGTCGTGCCCATTGTGACTGAAGAAATTGAATTCCCCGATAGATATAGAAACTATATTCTGCCAAAAATCAAAATAGCCCTCCTTCATAGATGAGTTTGCACACACCAAGGCGAGCAGAGCGCTTATTACAAGCAACACGCTGGCAGAAACATATTTTTTGAACATACTCATAAAACTGTAATTAGCCATAATTGTCTGTTATTTATAAATGGGGATTATTCAATGTTTACAATATATTTCACGGGACGCATTACAAATGTAAAGGTATAGTCTTTGTAGGGCACCCGATATTGTGGCAACGGCAAACGTCCCCAGCTGTTGACACAGCCAAGCCCCATTTGCAGCTTGTCGATGCAGAGGTTTGTCAGATCGGCTTTCTCAACCTCTTGCGAGTGTCCCTGCTGCTTCCACATACCCTCGTCGAGTGACTCAATGGTGTAGTGCAATGCAGAAGCCGAGAATGGTGCATCGGCTACAACCTCAACACCCTTTCCTGCCGCATTAAGCACACGCCACCAGCGCAAGTCGCTTCGTGTACCATTCTCCTGCGGACGAATGTAGGGATAGAACTGCTCGTCAACGCTCTGACGATAGACGCCAAGGTCGGTGCAGTTGTTACGGTCGATATAGTTTTCACCGGGTCCGCGGCCATAGTATTGCACTGTCTCGAAGTCGTAAGGCATGGGCATCTGCACACCGAAACGGAACATATTACTAACCTTTGCATCCTTTGTGGCAGTCATGCTCTGAGTTACCTTCACGGCACCCTCGTTGTTTATAACATAGACAATAGAGAGTTTCGCCTGCACGTCGGGCATCTCATACAAAGCCTCAACCACTGCCTGTTCATTCTCTATGCTCTGTTTTAGTTCTTTCAGACGGATGGATGGATTCTTCCACACGCGATAACGACGCTGCAACTGGGCTCCAAAATCGTTATCCGTAGGTGCACGCCAGAAGTTAGGTTTCAGCGCACCACCCTCCTTTATAAGTTCTGTACCTCCAACTGCATATTTGGTCATATATCCACTGTGCTTGTCAAATTCCACACAGAAATCCTTGCCGCTGACAACAAGATAGCGATATTCGTTGTCCTTTATCACGGGAGCCTCCACTGCCACATTGCTTACAGTCTTGTTTGGCAAATCGACACATGTAGGCACAGCATCGGTTATTCGCAACTGGTTTTTTGCAACGATAAACCCTGCGGGCAACAAATCTTCGCGGTTCTTCAGGCGATAGGCAACATTGAGCAACCATTCGGCGTCGGCAGAGGTTGCACCAAGCGAAAGCACCATTTTCTTACGTTCCTCGGGAGCAACTTGAAGATTGTCGACACGTCCGCTGCGCACGGCTACGCCGTTTTTCAGCAGTGTCCACTCGAGGTAGTATGCAGAAAGGTCGCGGAAGAAGTTTTCATTATATATCTCTATTTCGCCTTTCGCTGCATCGGTGAGTTCTGTCCAAATGTTCTGATAGTAGTATCCCACTTCGTACATGTGGGGATTGGGCACGCGGTCGGGACTGATAAGACCATTGTCGCAGAAGTTAGCATCGCTGGCATCGAAGCGATTGAAGTCGCCTCCATAACCGTAAATCATTTTGCCGTTTTTTCCTTTCCAACGTACAGACTGATCGACAAAATCCCAGATGAAGCCACCTTGGTATTTAGGTAATTTGCGAATAAGTTCCCAATACTCCTTGAAACCACCTTGTGAGTTACCCATAGCATGAGCGTACTCGCACTGTATAAGAGGTTTTGTATATTTTGCATCGGTGCTGTAACGCTCACACCAATTATAGTCGGCATACATGGGGCAATAGATATCTGTCTTACCTTCGTATCCGGCACGCTCGTATTGCACAGGGCGCGATGGGTCTTCAGCCTTTACCCAATCGTATGCTGCTTCGAAATTGGGGCCATAGCCTGCCTCATTTCCAAGAGACCAGAAGATGATGCTGGGATGATTGAAGTTGCGCTGAACATTGCGCTCATTGCGCTGCATGTGGGCAAGTGCATAATCGTCGCGTTTGGCAAGAGTGTGTTCGCCATAGCCCATGCCGTGAGACTCTATATTTGCCTCGGCAACCATATATATGCCGTAGCGGTCGCAAAGGTCGTACCAATAGTTATCGTCAGGGTAGTGACATGTGCGCACAGCGTTGATATTGAATTTCTTCATTATCTGTATATCCTGCAACATGCGCTCGCGAGATATAACATATCCGCCGTCGGGGTCCAATTCGTGACGGTTGGCACCTTTGAACAACACAGGTTTGCCATTGACGAGCAACTGCGAATTTTTGATTTCCACCTTGCGGAAGCCCACTTTTATGGGGATAAACTCGTCACTGCCCTGCATCGTTGCCTGTAATGTGTAGAGATAAGGTGTTTCCGCTGTCCATTTGTTAGGAGCCGCCACCTTTATTGTAAGCTGTTCTTTGCCATTACCAACTGCCTCGGCAACAGTTTTTCCATCGGCATCTACGAGCGTGAGGTTAACCTTACCACTGCCTTTGAGTTTAAGATCGATGGCGAGTGTACCGTTTGTGTAGTTATCGGTGAGGTCGGGAGTGACACGAATATCCTCGATGCGACGCTTGCTGCGTGCATAAAGATAGCAGTCGCGTCCCACTCCGCTGTAGCGGAAGAAATCCTGATCTTCGAGATATGTACCGTCGCACCAGCGGAACACTTGGAAAGCAATGAGGTTCTTCTCGCCGGGACGCAGGTAGCGTGTGATGTCAAATTCAGCTTCGAGTTTGCTATCCTCGCTATATCCAACAAATTTACCATTTACCCACAGATATATGTTAGAGGTCACAGAACCAAAGTGAGCTATAATATCTTTGCCCTTCCAATCGGCAGAAACGACTACTTCGCGACGATATGAGCCAACATTATTGTTCTCTACCGGTATTTCGGGAGGATTGTTACGGAACTGATTGCGCCACGCATATCCTACATTTACATAAATGGGATTGCCATAGCCGTTAAGTTCCCATACACCGGGCACAGGGATTGTGCCCCATCCTTTGTCGTCAAAACCCTTTTTCCAGAAATCTACGGGACGGGCATCGGAATTTTGCACCCAAAAGAATTTCCAATCGCCGTTGAGGGTCATGTAGTTTGCCGACGTCTCTTTTTCGCCCTTAGCTGCCGCAGCTGTCTCATAAGCAAAATAGTTGCTGTGCATGGGGGCACGATTGAGTTCGTTCACAGTGGGGTCTTTCCACTCCTCAAATGTTTGCGCACTACCGGCAATAGCCAATGTGGCAAATAATGCGCTAATTATATGTTTCTTCATAATATGAATATATTTGTTCTACAAAAAAAGCCTGCAACATAATTGTCGCAGGCATATTCATAGTCTATTCTGCCTTACAGCAAGCCTTTTCACCTTTGCTTAATTTCACTTCAGCATATGAGACAGTTTCGCCCATTGCATCGGTACGCTTAAGAGCTTTAACGCTGTTGCCGTTCACAAGGATACTTTCGTAATTGCCGGCAAAGGCAGCCTCCCATGTAACTTCGCTTGAAGTATTGTTAAGAAAAACAGACGAGGTATTATCGTTGTGTCGCACCGACACTGTGCCACCAAGCATGGGCAGATTGTTTATTAGCAGATAGTTGTCGCCTGTAATCTGTGGCATGGTTGTCACGCGCTTTTTTGATGCGCTGGGCACAATGCCCATTGCTCCGCTGACAATGCCTTCGACCATGCCGTAGGAAACCTCGGGATATTCGCAACGCTTGGCAAGAACTATATCTTTAAGTATTTTATATGCTTCGTCTTTGTAGTTGTAGCGATACCACAAAAGTGGGAAATAGGATACATTCTCGATGTTCCACTCCTTGCGGGCAAGCATCTTTTCAACAGTGCCTTTAATGCGTTCGGGTTGCTTCGCAGCGCCAAACCAGATGACGTGAGTCAGTCCCTCACCATCGGCAAATGTGCCTTTGTTTGTCCAGAAGGTATGATAAGTGTTAATCTCGGAACTCCACCATTTTTCGTCAAGATGACGGCGGTAGTCCTCGGCGCGAGCCGCCATCTGTGTGCTCTTCTCTTTGTCACCAGCCACGGCAAGCATCTTGCTATATGCGTCGTAGCCACCATAGATGGTTGCAACAAGGTCGGAACTGCTGTAAAGACCGCTGAAGGTCTCAACGTATGAAGGTACGCCACGTGCACTGCCAAAATTTTTAGCATCGGGTTTGCGATTGACCTCACGTGTGCGGGTGAGCATCTGCTCAGGATTAAGTTGCCAGCTGTCTACATAGTTTTTTGCCGAAAGGGCATAGAAATTTGCAAATGCAGGCTCCTCTATGTAGCGTTTGTCGCCCGTCCATTCATAAAGACGCCAACAAGCATACATGACATCGAAGTTGGCATTAAGATTGTACCAGAAATCGTTGTCGCTTGTGTAGTCGGCAGGACAAGGCTTGTCGTTTTTGTCTATCTCCCAATAAGTACACCAATCTTTTGCTTCGCTAATGTTTGAAGCAAACTTGTACATCATGTTGTAGTTGTGTTTGGACAGTCCGAGGATTTCGGCGCCTATACTCTGATGGGCTGCGTCGCGCATACAGAATGCAGCACGATGAGGAAGGGCTGCTTCGTACCAATAACCCACAGGATCGCTGCCATCGTGGGCGTAAGAGAGAGCCATCTTTTTACCCCAATAGAAAGTAAGTTCAAGATCTTTATCGGAAGATTCAAACGATAGCTCTTTACTATCACTTGCTGCTACGCAAGGCGTTTCGCACTGACGAGGACACTGACGAGGACATCCGTTTGATGTACATGCGGCAAACGAGAGCGCTACAAGCGCAAATGCCACCAAAGATTTCATGAGATTCATAGTAGGGAGTATTTTTGTATATGAAAATATTTTTGGCGAATGTATAAAAAAATCCCGAAAAATCCATGAAAAGGCGCATATTTGTACACCAGTGGAATTAAGTTTGTTTATCTGATGATTAGAATTTTTGTTGCCGCACCTTCGTCGCCATTGGCATCATAGGCAAGCACATAGTAGACGCCTGCACTGACACGTTCACCGCGTGCGTTGCAGCCGTTCCATGTGATTTGTCCACCGGTGGATGTCGTTTCATAGATGAGCGCTCCGGCTGCATCGACTATCTTCACATTACACTCCTCGGTGAAACCCGTAACCGATATGTTGCCTGTGTAATCTTCGCGCACAGGGTTGGGATAGGCATGCAAGGCGCTCTCTTTCAGCATGGGTGAAGGAGCTGTTGCATCGCTCATGTAGCTCACCAGACCTTTGTCGGTGCCTATGAACACCCTGCCGGTAGCATCCTCCACAGCTATACTTGCAATACTGTTCGAAGGCAGCGGAGAATTTTCTGTCGTGAAATGATGGATGGTCTCAAGCCCATCGGCACTGACAAGATATATGCCGTTGTCTTTTGTGCCCACCCACTTGCGGTTGGCTCCATCGACACAGATGGCTTGAATGAACAGACCGTTGAACAGATAGTCGGCAAGCCCTGTACCATCGTTACGCGGCACCTTTATTTGAGTGAAAGTTACGTTTCCATCGAAAAATTTCTTAGGCGATGCAAGAACGAAAAGACCCTTATCCGTACCCACCCACATCTGTCCTGCGCGGTCTTCGACAAGAGCGCACAACTGATTGATGTCGTAGTTTATTCCGTCTTGGTTCTTGAAATGTTCGGTCAGGATTTTCGTCTCGTCGTCGGTTGTATCGAACGGGGTTTTATTCATTTTTGCACAGAACAATCCGGCACTCGCCTGCAGAGAGGTGACCCACAGCCATCCGCGTGAGTCGAAAAGCAACTCCACCATTGTGGGTTTCTTCACAAGCTCGCTATATGTAAGTGTGTGCCATGTGCCGTCGCTCTTCAGTATCTTTATTATATCCTGCGTACCGGTATTTGTCATCCACAAATTACCCGACTTATCGTATTTCAGACGTGGCACACGCACATAACGTTCTGTGTAACCCGAACTTATCACACTTTTAAGTGCCGAATTTTTGTGATTGTAGTGCTTCACAAACTCACCATCGCGAAACTCATACAAGCCGTAACCAAACGAACTTGCAAAGTAGTGTCCGGCATCGGCCGGATCCTCCACTATCGAAGTTATATTCTGATAATTAAGCCCGGTGGCATCCTTAACCTCCTGTTCCGGGAAATTGGTCCACTTGTCACCATCAAATGAGATTATAGTGCCATCGTAGAAGGTTTCATCGAAATAGTTGAGATTGCCACCCGCCACAAGCAGTTTGCCGGTAGGAGAGAAAGCAAGATATTCACACAAATTTCTCACAGGACTATTGGGTTGTGCCACGGCAAGCGTTTCCGCAAGTTTCCCGTCTTTGAGAACAAGACGTGAAAGACCGTTCAGACCGTTGCAAGCCCAAAAACCGTCACCATCCTCGTGTAGTGCCAGAGCCGTTGTAGGGCAGATTGTATATTTGTCGGGTGCATCGTAGATGTACACCTTGGAGGAATTTGTCCCCAACAACATTTTCTCTTCTCCCACACTGAGATAGGTGAAGCGCTGGGAGCCTTGGTTGGCTATCAGCTGCACAAAACGTCCATCCGTATTTATACTATAAAAACCAAAATGGGGCAATATACCATAGAGCGTGCCCTTATACTCCTCAAGAGCTGTTATCGGATATTTAAACAGATGAAGCCAGCTCTTTTTATCGAGAAGATTGGCCGAAAGTGCACCACGATAAAGCCCTGACGGTGTGCAGGCAAAAATATATCCGCCGTGCACCGACACGGCATTTACGTTAACATCGAGTGTATAGGTGTTACTGAACTCCTGACGATTGAGGTTGAGCGTAACCACTCCGAAATTGGTGGAGATATACGCCATGCTATCCACCACCTGCAGATTGTTTATCTGCTTGTCGGCAATATTTTTGTTTTTAAAATCGGAAATATTGTATACGGCATCATCATCGTAGAGCAGGTCGACATTGGCATTGTCGTAAACAATGACCAGCGCATCGGCAACGTCGCTGTATTCAATGAAAGAGATTCTCACATCGCTCAGGGTGTTTATGTGGTCGTACAGACGCAGTTCGTTGTCCTCTTTATCATAGGAGTATAGCGAACCGGAGCTCAACACATATACCTTGTCGCCCACACTTTTGCAGCTTGTAGCATTGCAATAGGAGTTATACACCTCCCAATCGCCGATAGCGGCACGAAGCAGGGCAGAAAGTGTCAAGAACAACAGAAGCGATGCAAAAATTCTTTTTTTCATAGTGTTTCCAAATAGCTGTTAAGAGCAGCAGCGGCACGCGAACGATGACTGATGCTGTTTTTCTGCTCGGCAGACATTTCGGCAAAGCTCTCGGTGTAACCCTCGGGGACAAACACCGGGTCGTAGCCAAAGCCGCAGGCACCACGTCGTTGCTCGCTTATAGAGCCACGGACAATACCGTCGAAAAGCCGCTCCTCTCCATTTAATATTAACGCAATAACCGTACGAAATTGTGCTGTACGACAATTTTTACCTGTTAAATTTTGTAACAGTTTGTCGATATTTGCCTCGGAGTCGTTGTTCTCACCGGCATAACGAGCCGAATAGACACCGGGAGCACCGTCGAGAGCATCCACTTCAAGACCTGTGTCATCGGCAAAGCACGACAGACCATACTTCTCGAAAATGTACCGTGCCTTTATCAGCGCATTACCCTCGAGAGTGTCGGCTGTTTCGGGAATATCGTCGTGACAATCAATTTCGGCAAGAGAGAGCAGCTCGACCTTTCCGCCGAGAATAGCTCTCATCTCTTCGAGTTTATGTTTGTTGTTGGTTGCAAAAACTAATTTCATTTCACCTTTATTTTATCGAATCCTGCACCATATACACCTGATACGCGCGACTGGGATATGAACGCACATGGATCTATTTCGTGCACAATTCTGAAAATATCTCCGGCCTCGTTGCCACGCACCAAAGTAACAATCACCTTGGTATCCTCTTTGGTGTAGTAGCCCACACCGTTGAGCAATGTGACGCCACGATGCATATCCTTTGTAATAAACTGCGAAATTTCATCGTATTTCTTCGAGAATATAAGGAACTGTACAAGGCGACGGTTGCTGTTTATCACATAGTCGAGCATGGTTGCAGAAATAAGCAGCGTTATAAGACCATAGAACACTTTTGATATCTCCTCACGACCAAGGATGAAACAACAACTAACCACAATGGCAACGTCAATGTACATGATGAGGCGACCAAGGCTTACATCGCGATACTTGTTTATTATAGCCGCTATTATATCTGTTCCTCCTGTGCTTCCGCCGAAGATAAAACAGATACCTATTCCCATTCCGCAAAAACCGGCACCGATGATGCTCGCTTCAAACGTTGCCTCGGAACCGAGGACAGCCAACGCGTTAATATCGTAGGCTTCGAGAATGCGCTGAGCTACATCAAGGAAGATAGTTAGTATAAAGACCGCGTAAATTGTTTTAAGACAAAACTTTATGCCGAGTTCTTTTATGGCCACCATCAACAACACTACATTTATAATGAAGAAGGTGTATTGCATGGGAAAGCCGGTTGCATATTGTATGATGGCACCGATACCGGTAGTTCCTCCCGATACCAATTTGAAAGGAAGCAGAAAAAACGACCAACCGAAAGCGTAGATGATGAGACCTATGCTTATCATGAAATACTCCTTTGCTTCGAGCATGAAGTTTTTTTTAGGAATTCTGAAGCTACCCATAATTATATGCTTTTAATTAAATATATTTCGGATGGAGCAACAACCCTGCCCCTGTGGGGGCAGGATGCTGTTGTTATCCTATAACTATGTTAACAATCTTCTTGGGAACAACGATTATCTTCTTTATACTCTTGCCATCGAGGTATTTCTGCGACTGCTCGTTGGCAAGCACAGCAGCCTCAATCTCTTCGCGTGCAGCCTCGGGCGCAAAATCCATTGTAAAACGAGCCTTGCCGTTGAACGAGATTGTATATTTAATGCTGTCCTCCTTGAGATACTCCTCGTTGCACTTGGGCCACTCGGCATCGCACACCGATGTTGTGTGTCCCATCAACGACCACAACTCTTCGCAAATGTGAGGCGCAAAGGGAGCAAGCACAATCACGAACAACTCCATAACTGAACGTTTGTTACATTTGAGCGACGAAAGTTCGTTGGCGCAAATCATGAATGCACTGACGGTGGTGTTGTATGAGAAGTTGGGAATATCCTCGGAAACCTTCTTTATCAGACGATGGATGGCTTTCAGCTCCTCGCGTGTAGGTTGCTCGTCGGTCAGGACAAGGTTGTCCTCTTTGTCGAAACAGATGTTCCATATCTTTCTGAGGAAACGATGACAACCGTCGATGCCATTTGTATCCCAAGGCTTCGACTGCTCCAACGGACCGAGGAACATTTCGTAAAGACGCAAGGTGTCGGCACCGAAATTCTCGACAATGGTATCGGGATTGACAACATTGTACATCGATTTACTCATCTTCTCCACAGCCCATCCGCAGATGTATTTGCCATCTTCGAGGATAAACTCGGCATCGTTATACTCGGGACGCCATGCTCGGAAAGCCTCAATATCGAGCTCGTCATTCTTGACAATGTTAACATCGACGTGAAGAGGTGTGACGTCGTACTCTTTTGAAAGGTTGAGCGACACAAAAGTGTTTGTGTCTTTTATACGATAGACAAAATTGCTTCGTCCCTGTATCATACCCTGATTGACAAGTTTCTTGAAGGGTTCCTCGACAACGCTGTAACCGAGGTCGAAAAGGAACTTGTTCCAGAAACGTGAATAGATGAGGTGGCCAGTGGCATGCTCTGTTCCACCGACGTAAAGGTCAACATTCTGCCAATATTTGTCGGCTTGTTCCGACACAAGGGCTTTGTCGTTCTTGGGATCCATGTAGCGCAAATAGTATGCACTTGAACCGGCAAAACCGGGCATGGTGTTGAGTTCCAATGGGAAGATGTTCTTTTCGTCGATAAGCGTCTTGTCGACAATGCAACGATTCGCCTCGTCCCAAGCCCACATTTTTGCATGACCCAACGGGGGCTCTCCACTCTCGGTGGGCAGGAACTTCTCAACCTCGGGAAGCTGCAAGGGCAGGCACTCCTCGGGGATGGGGCAGGGAACGCCGTTCTTATAGTAGATGGGGAAAGGCTCGCCCCAATAGCTCTGACGGCTGAAGATAGCGTCGCGCAGACGGTAGTTGACCTTTATGCGACCCAAATTGTTCTCGGATACATATTTCTTTGTGGCAGCAATAGCCTCAACAACCGACAATCCATTGAGCGAGAGCCCGCACGATGCAAATGCAGCAGTGGGCGAGTTGATGATGGTACCCTCTTTTGCGTCGAAGCTCTCTTCGCTGACGTCGCAACCCTCGATAAGCGGACGTATCTCTATGCCGAAATGTTTTGCAAAAGCATAGTCGCGACTGTCGTGAGCAGGCACAGCCATGATGGCACCTGTACCATAACCCGAAAGCACATAGTCGCTCACCCAGATGGGGATATTCTCGCCTGTGATGGGGTTCACGGCATACGAACCGGTGAAGACACCTGTAACCGAACGGTCGACCATACGCTCGCGCTCTGTTCTCTTCTTTGTGCGCTCGATATATGCCTTCACTGCCTCGCTCTGCTCGGCTGTTGTGAGTTCGGCAACAAGCTCGCTCTCGGGAGCAAGTACCATGAAGGTTACACCAAAGATTGTATCGGCACGAGTGGTGAAGATGGTAAAATGCTTCTCGCTGTCCTTAACGTAGAACTCCATTTCTGTACCCTCGCTGCGACCAATCCAGTTGCGCTGGGTCTCTTTCAGCGAGTCGGTCCAGTCGATGGTATTGAGCCCGTCGAGCAGACGCTGAGCGTATGCCGACACACGCAGACACCACTGCTTCATCTTTTTCTGAACCACGGGGAAGCCGCCGCGTTCCGACACTCCATCGACAACCTCGTCGTTGGCAAGCACCGTTCCAAGTGCAGGACACCAGTTAACCATTGTCTCGCCAAGGAATGCAATGCGCCAGTTCATCAACGTCTCTTGTTGCTCCTTCTCGCTCATGGCATTCCACTGCTCCGCTGTGAGCTCAAGTTCCTTGCCACAAGCGGCATTAATGCCGGCTGTTCCTGCGGCGGCAAGTTTCTCGCACAGCTCGGCGATGGGTTTAGCACAACAAGCATCGTTGTCGTAATAGCTGTTGAACATCTTAATGAAAGCCCACTGTGTCCAATGGTAGTAATCGGCATCGCAAGTTCTTATCTCGCGCTCCCAGTCGAAGCAGAAACCAATCTTGTCGAGCTGCTCACGATATCTGGCAATATTCTGTTCTGTTGTAATGGCAGGATGCTGTCCTGTCTTAATGGCATACTGTTCGGCGGGCAATCCGTAGGCATCGTAACCCATGGGGTTGAGCACATTGTAGCCCTGTAAGCGTTTGTAACGTGCGTAGATGTCCGATGCAATGTAACCCAGAGGGTGTCCCACGTGCAGACCTGCTCCCGACGGATAGGGGAACATGTTAAGCACATAAAATTTCTCTTTACTCTCATCCTCTTTGACACGATAAGTATTATTCTCTTTCCATCGCGCCTGCCATTTTTTCTCAATGTCAGTAAAATTGTATCCCATTTTATTGTGTTTTTTTGTTTTTCAAGTTTACCATAGGGCATTATGCGCCATTTTATATACAATCGGACAAAAATACGAAAAAACGTCGGAATAATCGACAGGAAACGGAATAATAATGTAACTTTTAATTATTATAGGTACAACAGGCAGAAAAAAGAGGAGAATAAATATCTGTTTCTCTATTTTTCGCGATTATATAGCCCGTTACTCTCCCTTCAAAAAAAATAAGTAGCCATCCTATCTTTTACTCTATAAAAAACGGCGAAACGAACAAAATTTGTTTCGATAAGAAAATATTTTTTAGAAATTCGACCAACTTCTTAATAAAAAAGTTGGTTTTATAAAAAAAACAACATATCTTTGCACCGCAAAAATGAGTTGGCGAGATAGCTCAGCTGGTTAGAGCGTCGGATTCATAATCCGGAGGTCGTGGGATCGTGACCCACTCTCGCTACACAAAAAGAGCAACTAAAAGTAATTTTTGGTTGCTCTTTTTGTTATGTTGATATAATTCAATTATATTTGCGGAAAATAGTTTTTAACCAAACATAGATTAACAAGTTGTATAACTTATAAAAACCAATACTGCATGACAAAAATTTACTTCAAACGACTTTTCATTGCAATGACAGTCTTACTATGCTGCAATGTGACAAATTCACAAAATTTCAACGTAGACGGAATTTTCTACAAAATAATTTCGGAGACAGAACTTACGGTAGAAGTCGCAAGTGAAAGTTTTTTTGAGTCTTCATATACAGCCGACACAATCGTCGTCCCCGAGACCATCAGCTACGAAGGAAAAAATTACAGCGTCAAAAGAATCGGTGTATATGCTTTCAGAGGCTGTACCAACCTTAAAAGCGTGACACTCCCCAAAGGTATAATAAGCATCGACTCATATGCTTTCAGAGAATGCCCGGGTCTGACAAGTATCACACTACCCGACAGCCTGACCACCATCGGCGGAAGGGCGTTCGACAGTTGCACAGGACTGACAAGTGTGACGATACCTGCAAAAGTGAGCAACATAGGTGCAAGAGCATTCGATGGCTGCACAGCGCTCAACGAGATAAAGATGGAGGGCAATGCCACAGCTGTTGCCGCATACGCTTTCGACGAAACAGGATGGTATAAAAACCAACCCGACGGAATGGTTTACTTGGGAAATTGCTTTTATAGCTACAAAGGAGACCTTACAGAGGATACCGACATTGTCATCGCCGAGGGGACAACAAGCATATCCAACTATGCACTCTCCACTACTCGCACATCGGCAGGATATATCACAAGCATAACACTGCCCGCAACAATGCAAATTATCGGTGCAAGCGCGTTTCAGGGATGCAGCACCATAGAGAGCATCACCATCCCCGACGGCGTAACAGAGATACCGGGCAACGCCTTCGACGGTTGTGGCAACCTTACAACTGTTACAATGGGCAAAAACATAACAAGCATATCTAACTACGCATTCCAGAACTGTTTCTGCTTGGAAGATTTCACCATAGGCGAAAATGTTACGAAAATTGGAAAATACGCTTTTAAGGAGTGTAGCAGTTTGACCGATATCAGCATCCCCGACGGCGTGGTTACCATCAGCGAGAGCGCATTCCAAGATTGCAGCTCGCTCGAAAGCGTCACCATTGGAAGCGGTGTAACAGAGATTGCAAAAAATGCCTTCATGAACTGCTATTCATTGGAGGAGATTGAATTTAAGGGAAATGTAACCACGATTGGCGAGAACGCATTCCACAACACAGCATGGTACGACTCACAATCGGCAGGCGCCGTATATATGGGTAATATATTATATACATTCAAAGGCGACATGGAGCAGGGGACAAGCATAAACGTGAAAGAAGGAACAACCACCATATCCAACAGCGCATTCATAAACCGTACCGAACTATCAGAAATAACATTCCCCACCACATTGAGAAACATCGGTGTCAGCGCTTTCAGCGGTTGCACCGGACTGACAAGCATCACACTGCCCGAGGGAATGACAATCACCGGCAACAAAGCATTCAAGGGCTGCACCGGTATAACAAAAATAACATTCCCCACCACACTGGAAACGATAGGCGAATACTCGTTTGATGGATGTATCGGTCTCGAAAGCATAAGCTTTGGAGAAAACATTAAAAAAATAGGCAACTACGCATTCCTTGGTTGCGAAAAATTACTCGAATTAAAAATTCCGGAAAGCGTAACAAGCATCGGCAACTACGCATTCCAAAACTGTAAATCATTAGGTTATATAACCTTAGGCAGCAATTTGGAAACAATAGGCAGCTACGCACTATATAATTGCACTGCTGCAAAAGCCATCTATTCGTTGAACCCGACGCCTCCGACAATAAGCAACGGACTCTTCTCGTCAAGTTCACACTATGCCAACACGACACTCTATGTTCCGATTGGTTCGATGGAGGCATATAAAACAGCCGACATCTGGAGCAAAATCACCAACATCAAAGAATATGACTTCACAAATATCAACAGCACAGAGGCAGAAGCCCCGTTCTTTAAGAAAACAGATGAAGGCATCGCATTTGTAAATGCCGAGAACAAGACAATAAGCATTTACAACGTCGTTGGCGTCATCGTTGAGAAAATCGGCAACTATGCAGGTGAAACTATCGTGCTCGACAAAGGCGTTTATATAGTTCGCGTAGGCGATAAGACAGTAAAAATAAGATTGTAATAGTTATATAACAAATCAATAGAGGGGCTTGCGAATTCGCAAGCCCCTCTATTGATTTACAATCTAACATCCTGAAAGCGCTCCTCTGTCAAAAGATTTCACAAAACATATGACTGCGAAACAATTTAATTCGTAAAGAAAATATCAAGCAAATTTATTTTTTCTTCATTTCTCTTTTCGTATATTTGCCATATACATAAAGCTCAATACCCGAACAAACATATAACCATAGAGCGTCAACTAACAGATACCAAGCTAATATTTAAGGAAATACATAGATGGTAACCAATATTAAGCTCCTACGCTCTTTTGTTTACCCGATTTCATATGGGAGCCATGAAATCGATTATAATATTTAGTGTATGAAGAAATTTTACCTTAAGTCATTATTTATTACGTTCATTACAGTTCTATGCTGCACTGTGGCAAATGCACACGACTTTGTAGTAAAAAACATTTATTACAACATCACATCACCCAATGACACTGTGCTGACGGTTGACGTAACCTACAAAGGAACCTCATACACTTCCTCCAAGATATATGAAGGCAGCGTATCAATCCCCGCCACCGTAACTTGCAACGGCAAGACATACAATGTCACAGGCATAGAAGCCAGAGCATTCTACAATTGTAAAAATCTTACTGATGTCACTATTCCAAATAGCGTGACAAACATTGGTGAATACACATTTTATGGCTGTAGTAATTTAACAAGCGTCACCACTGGCGAAGGATTGAAAACCTTGGGTAGCTATGCATTTTACAATTGCGAGAATCTGGCAAACATCACCCTGTCCAACAGACTCACAGGCATAGATAATTACACATTCTACAAATGTGCAAAACTTACAGACATTACCCTGCCCGACAGCCTTGAAAATATAGGTAAATATGCGTTTTCGAACTGCACAAGTCTTAAAAGTATTAATGTTCCTTTCGCAGTAACAACAATAGACAATAATGCATTCGAGGGTTGTACAAGCCTCGCAAATGCAACCCTTCCCGAATGTCTCCTGAGCTTAGGTGACAACGCATTCTATGGTTGTAAAGAGCTTACAGGCATCACCATTCCCGACTGGATATCAACCATCGGAAACTATCTTTTCTACAACTGCGAAAAAATTAAAGAAATCACTATTCACAACGAAGTGACATCAATAGGAGACTATGCATTCTATGGATGTAGCGCTCTTAAAAGCATCACTATACCCAAAAGCGTAACATCAATAGGTAAACATGCGTTTGCCTGCTGCAACAGTTTCGAAAGCATTGTCGTTGAAGAGGGAAACACAGCCTATGACAGTCGAGAGGGGTGCAATGCTATTATTGAAAAATCTACCAACCGCCTTATTACAGGATGCAACAATACGATTATTCCAAACAATATAAAAAGTATCGAAAGCTATGCATTCTCAGGATGTGACAAAATCGAAAAAATAATAATTCCTTCAGATATAACATCAATAGAAGCATATACATTCTACGGATGTAGCAGCCTTAAAAATGTGACTATACCTCAGAATCTGAAAAGCATAGGCGATTATGCATTCTCAGGATGTGAAAGCCTTGATAATATCACCCTGCCATCGAGCGTGGCAACAATAGGAATAGGTGCATTCAAAGAATGCGAAAGCATTGAAGAATTTGTCATCCCCAACAGCCTGACAAGAATCGAAGACCATACATTCGATTGTTGCTATTGTCTCGGGAACATTACTATTCCCGACAACGTAAAAACCATAGGCAACTATGCATTCTCAGGTTGTGAAAGCCTTATAAATCTTGAACTAAACCAAGTAGACTCCATCGGAGACTATGCATTCAAGGAGTGTATCAACATAGAAAGCATAGACTTAGGCAAGAATATGAAAAGTATTGGAGAAAGCGCCTTTACGGATTGCTATACATTGGAAAAGATTACCCTTCCCAACAGCATTACAACAATCGGACTGGATGCATTCTACAAAACAGCATGGTATGAAAACCAACAAGATGGTGTAGTATACTTGGGCAATATCCTATACGCTTACAAAGGCAACATGTCCGAAGGCACCACCATCGACATAAAAGAGGGAACATGTCTTATTACAGCCAGAGCATTTAATGGACGAAACGAACTGAAAGAGGTAAAATGCCCCGGTAGTATGACATACATTGATGACTATGCATTCCGCAATTGCAAGGGACTGCAAAAAATAAATTTACCCAACAACATCAGAAGAATTGGAAACTATGCATTCTTCAATTGCCAACAGCTTGAAAATATCACATTCCCGGACAGCCTTAGAAGTATTGGAGACTATGCATTACATAGTTGCTTACAGCTAAAAAGCATCAAATTCCCCGACAAACTAGAAACACTGGGAGAGAATGTATTACAGAACTGTCAAGGTATTACAGAAGTTGAACTCGGCAAAGGACTCAAATCAACAGGAATCTACACATTCTTTGGCTGTACTAACATTTCAGAGATTGTAATCCCTGACAACATCACACACATTGCTGACTTCACATTCTCATATTGTTCAAACCTTAAATCCTTGACCATAGGCAGAAATGTCAAAACCATAGGTTCATATATAATGCAAAACTGTAGCAGTATGGAAACCGTATATATGATGTGCGAAACACCACCAACTGTTGGAGGTGCAATTTTTGCCGGTAGTGCAAAGTACGAAAACAAAATACTATACGTGCCTGCAGGAACAATGGATGCATACAAGGAGCACAAGACATGGGGCAAGTTTGAAGATATACGCGAATACGACGTTACAAACATCAGCAACACCGAGAAAGAGACTCCCGAGATTGGCATCACATCGGACGGCATCGTGCTGAGCAATGCCGAGGGCGCAGCCGTAAGCGTTTACAATGTAGTTGGCGTTGTTGTAGAGAAAATAGGCAACTATGCCGGCGAGACAATGATGCTCGACAAGGGTGTTTACATCATCCGCATTGGTGACAAGACCATGAAGGTTAGAATTTAAGGATTATCATATTATTCTGAAACTGACCAAAAGTAATATACACAAAGCAAATACCCTCGTTAGAGTGCGCACTCTAACGAGGGTATTTTGTCTAAAGATGGGGTTTATGGGTAGCCCTCTCTTCGCATATAAGATAAGTTGTTTACTTTATACCCAAATCCTCAATTTCCCAATTGTCGCTGCGGAACGAGGGAAGCGGCAAACCGAGAAGTGTCTTTACGTTAGCCTCGAACGAGTAGTTCTGATAAGCATAACGAACAGCCACAGGGTTAGGCACTGAGTCGGACCACACCTCGATGGTGTTCTTGCACCATACGTGGTTGGCCTGCGCGGGATAGAATTTTTTATCTTCACCGGCAACCTCGAAGCCTTTGGCACGCTCACGAGCATTGAAACAATCCTGCTGTGTGGGGTCGGCAACATCGAAGTTGTATGCACGGCTCATATTTGAGAAGCTGAGAATTAGTTTGTTGTCTTTCTTCTCAAACGACTTGAAGCGGGGATATTTTACCGGCAATCCTTCAACACCATAGTCGTTGGTGAGAGCAAGATTGGCAAGACGCTGACCCACCTTGTCTTTTGCAGCAGGGTGGATGAGTCCGTAGTCGCCAATGTCGGTGGTGCAGACAATGTCGCAATTCTCAACCTCGTCGGCAATCTTCCACTGCTCGTCGACAAAGACAGGAGTACCACGCAGTTTGTGACCTTCGTAGCAGTAGGGTGCAATCTGTGCGAAGTAGAAAGGCATTTTGTCGTTGCCCCAGTCCTTACGCCATCCTTTAATCATAGCTGTCTGCAATTTCGCATAGTCGAACCAATTATAACGGTTGGCACAACCTTGATACCAGATAAATCCTTTGGCTGTGAATTTGCTGATAGGATATATCATGCCGTTATAGAGCACATTGTTGGTATTTGGACCTCTATATTTTTTATCGTAATCGGGGTTACGGTCCTTGACGCTATTGAGAGCCTCTTCACTCATCCATGCCTCAATGCGTGTACCGCCCCAATTGGCTGTGATAAGACCTACGGGGACTTTAAGCATCTTCTGAAGTTCTTTACCAAAGAAGTAGGCTGCTGCGCTGAAGGTGCGCACTGTCATGGGAGATGACTCGCGCCACATTGTATCGCAATCCTCCTTCAGTGTCTTAGATGTGCAACGGGGAACAGCAAACATGCGAATATCGGGGTATTTGCAAGCCTCCTTTATATGCTCCATCGCGCCGTCGACGGGCTGATACATATAACCACCTACGGGCATTTCCATATTTGACTGACCGCAGCACACCCACACTTCGCCAAGCAGAATGTTGGTAAGTTCGAGTTTTTCGCCATCGTCAAAAGTGAGTGTGTAGGGGCCGCCGGCATCGGCAGTGGGGATAGTTGTCGCCCATTTGCCATCTTTGTCGGCCTTTACGCTGAATTTATCTTTTGTCCACGAAGCGGTGATTTTCACCTTTTTGTTTGCTTCGGCTGTTCCCCACAGATTGATATCGGTGTTGCGCTGAAGCACCATATTGCTGCCGATTACCGAGGGGAGAGTCACTTTAGCTTCTGCAACACCCAACATACAGGCGAGCATAGCTGCAAGAATAGATATTTTTTTCATGACTTTTTACCTTATTTATTATTTTATTTCTTCGTCTTTAATTTCCCACTGGTCGCTGCGGAACGAGGGCAGAGCCTGACCCAACTGTGTGCGTACATTTGCATCGTAAGAGTAGTTGCAGTAAGCATAGCGAACAGCTACAGGATTGGGAACTGAATCAGACCACACCTCTATGATATTGGTCCACCAACGGTGATTACCCTTTGCGGGATAGAACTTGCCATCCTCGCCGGCAACCTCGAAGCCCTTGGCCTCTTCGCGACCATAGAAACAGCTTGACATTCGGTAGTCGAGGGGATTGGTGGTATAAGGGGGCGCAATATTCTTGAAGTGAAGTTCGAGTTTATTGCCTTTTGATACGAAGTAGTTGAAACGGGGTGCCTTGGCGGGCAAGCCTTCAATGCCATAGTCGTTGGCAAGTGCAAGCATAGCCAGACGCCATGCCACTCTCTTCTTCTTCAGAGGGTGTATGTGGCTGTAGTCGCCTGCGTCCTGCGTGGTTGCAACATCGCAGTATTCAATTTCGTCGGCTGCCTTCCACTGCTGGTCGATAAAGAGTGCGTTGAGGCGCTTTTGGGGACCTTCGTAGCAGTAGGGTGCAATCTGTGTGATGTAGAAGGGCATCTTGTCGTTACCCCAGATTTTGCGCCACAATGCAACTTGTGCTTTCTGAAGTTTTGCATAGTCGTACCAGTTGGGGCGGTTAGACTCGCCCTGATACCAGATGAAACCCTTTGCGGTGAAGTTGCATATGGGAAGTATCATGCCGTTGTAGAGGGCAGCATGCGCATTCTCGCCTTTGCGGCGTGCATCGAACGAAGCGTTGCGGCCTTCGATGGCATTGATGCTCTCTTTGCTCATCCATGCCTCGATGATGGTGCCGCCCCAGTTTGATGTGACGATGCCCACAGGCACATCGAGCATCTTGTTGAGCTCTTTTGCAAAAAGATCTGCAATGGCACTGAAGGTGCGCACTGTCAAAGGATTAGATGTGCGCCAGATGGTGTCGCAATCCTCTTTAGGGGTCTCTGAAATGCAACGGGGCACTGTGAACATGCGGATGTTGGGATAGTCGTAAGCCTCGGCAATGTCTGTCTCAACGCCATCGATGGGCTGATACATGAAGCCACCGAGGGGCATCTCCATGTTCGACTGACCACCTGCTATCCACACCTCGCCAAGCAGGATGTTGGTAAGCTCGGTCTTCTCGCCATCGTCAAAAGTGAGTGTATAGGGACCGCCGGCATCCACAGTGGGGATTGTGGTTGCCCATTTACCATCCTTGTCGGCTTTTACACTGAACTTCTCTTTTGTCCATGATGCGGTGATGGTCACCTTTTTATTTGCCTCGGCTGTGCCCCAGAGATTTACATTGGTATTGCGCTGAAGCACCATGTCGCTGCCCAGAATAGATGGTAAAACGACCTTAG
The DNA here is from genome assembly GCA_017467015.1 of Bacteroidaceae bacterium. GTDB lineage: Bacteria > Bacteroidota > Bacteroidia > Bacteroidales > Bacteroidaceae > HGM04593. The sequence goes on along the minus strand of JAFTTA010000278.1, from coordinate 10,325 downwards.
CCTGCGCTGTGATGAACAGGCAGGCTAAGATTATTGAAAGAACTGATATTCTTTTCATATTTTATTGTCTTTATTCAATACTTACATTGTCGCAGTGCTTGATGACGAAGGGGTTCTTCTCTTCGCGAGCATAAACATAGTCGGTGCTCTCTTCAATCTTGTTATTGCGATATGTGATGCCGTCGAAGCAGCAGAGGTAGAGGATGCGGGGGTCGAATGTGCGGAATGTGTTACCCTCTATCACTATGTTTTTGTGGTAGCGGCTCTCCTCCTGTTTCTCTATGCGGCTGTTGTATGCAATGTGAGCGTCGCCCCATGTCTTGCAACCATAGAGACAGTTATCGAACACGTTGTTGCGAACCTGTACATTACGTACACCTGACTGCTCGTACCAATAGCTGCCGTCACCCTCGAAGAGGATTGACGAACCGGGCACATGGAAGTAGTTGTTCTCGATGATAACCTCGCCACGTGAACCGATGAGCAGACCGCGTGCGCGGTTGTTTGCAAAGTGACAACCTTTGATGAGTACATCGGGATACTGGTCTTCGCAAGCGATGGGGTCTTTTATCTGAATCTCCTCGGGAAGGGGTTCTGTGAAAGTAATTTCGGCAAGCTCACTGTTGATGCTTCTAACCTCTTTAACTATTCGGTGAGCATATGTCATCATGGTCTTGTGGTTGGCAATCTCCATGTTCATGCCGGGACGAACGAAGTCTTTACCGTAGTTGTACCATACAAGAATCTTGTCTTTGCCAACAATTTCGCGTGTCATTGCATACCATCCGTGAATGTTTGTGGCATCGTCTTTCTGATTGGTGAACTTACAATCTATCATGCGCAGATAGCCACCGCAGTTGATGAAGTGTGTTGCATCGGCTGTAGCGCTGATGATGCGGTTGCTGCCGGGTGTGGGAACAACCTGAACTTTGTTGAGTTCGATATCTCTCACACGCTGAACAATGAAGCCCATACCGCCGCAGTGATAGAGGTTTACGTTCTTGATGAGCACTGTGTTGCACTCGTCGAATGTAAATCCGGGGTTAGAGCGGCGTGCTGCACCGAAAGCCATGATGTTGCCCACTGTACCTGTGAGGTCTTTGAGGAAGATTTTGAAGTTGCCGTTGGGAAGAGCCTCGGCCTGCAAACCACTCCATAACCAATAGTCGTGAACATAGTATGCAACCTCTTTTTTCTTGCCGTCGAACTCGAGAAGACTACCATAGGGGTATGTGATATTGTTCTTGTCGCGTATGCGCAAGAGACCGCTCTGAATATCCACATTGTAGCCTTCGGGGAATTTGAGTTCCAGCCAACCATCACCCACTGCCATAATCTCGCCCTGTGAGTTGAATGTGTGAGTAAAGTCGATGTTAAGGTCACTGATGGTGATGTTGCTTGAGTTCTCTACATTGAATGGAGAGATGAAGCCTGTGAAGAGCAATGTTGTACCATTACCCTCGATGGTAAGACCATTGGCATTCTCAATGTTCAATGCGATGCGCTTCTTGCCTTGAGAGTTGTTGCTGATGTACTGATATCTCTCGAAGCAATATTTATCCTTTATATAAAGTGTGTCGCCGGGGAACACCAATGTGCTGTTGGGGGCTTTAAGACACTCCTCAAGAGCAAGACGGATACCGGGATAGGCATCGTCTTTCATATCCTCGGTGATGTAATCCTTTACATACACGGTTTTTCCCTCGGGAGCAGAGGAGCAGGCTGCAACTGCCATCAACGCCGACACAGCAATAAGTTTGAATATTTTTTTCATTATTATATCGGTTTATGCGTTAAAAAATTTGTAATCCCCCACCCTGCCACTAAAAGGGCAGAGTAGGAGATTTTATTTGTGTGGAGAGGATTAGATTTTGATATTCTTTATCGTCTCGCCTATGCGAACATTGTATTTCTTCTCTTTCTTACCGTTCTTGATGATTACCTGCGCACGTGTTTCGGATTTACGTTTAACCTCGATGTCGAAGTCGCCGCCGAACAATTTCACGTGACGGAGCGCCATTTCGTTCCATGCAGAGGGGAGCTGCACTGTGAGGTTGAACGAGTTGAAGCTTGTGGGGTGGATACCAAAGAGACCTTCTGTGATGATACGGCAGTAGAGACCGCTTTCGGCAGAGAGGTGACGCTGTGAACCCTCGGGCCATGCCTCGATGGGGTAAGGTACGTGTGTACCGAGGAGACGACGGTTAGAGTAGTCGAGCAACTGTTTTGTAGCCTTGTCGGCTGCACCTACTACATATACACCGCGGAGTGCGTAGAGTGTAGAGCGATCCCAGAATGTTGCGTCGCCCTCGGCTGTGAGCAGGCCGTCAACAGTGCAGAGCTTGTCTGAGTAGAGAGCATCGATTGTGCCCTGAGCACGCTCTTTGAAGCCGAATACAAGAGGCATGCAAATCCATGAACGGAGCACTGTGTTGCCATCGTAGTAACGATATGTCTCGTAACCGCTTACGTTAGCCGAGAAGTATTTATTGATATTTTTCTTGAGCTCGGCAGCCTGCTTTCTGTATGTAGCAGCCAATTTGCCTTCGCCTACAAGGGGAGCAAGGTATGCAGCATTTACAAGACCATCATAGTAGAGTGTAGCTGTGCAAAGGTTAGCCTCGCCCGAGGGGAAACGTCCCTCGAGTTCGTCGGCGTCAGAGCGAGGTACGCCTGCGTCGTTCAACTGACGGCGTGTGTATTCGAGACACCATTTGATGAAGGGCCACAACTGCTTGGCCTCCTCTTTGTCGCCACGGGCAAGAAGGTAGCGTGTAGCACCATGAGCATTCATGGCTGCATCGCCACGGTCGCCTGCGCCGCCCCATGTGTCGATACCCTCGGCAATGATTGAGCTGGGGATTTTCTTGTACTCGTCGTTCATGAAACGAGAGAATTGCTTGTAGCAGTTGAGCGCAGACTCGTTACCTGTCTGGTAGCCCATGTAGGGGAAGAAGGGGCTGACATACTCTGACTGGTCGTTACACCAGATAGCTGCATAGTATGACTCACCACCGGGAGCGTGCATGAGACCGCCTTTTGTGCGGCATATGCTCTCAGATGCACGTATTTTTGAGAAACGGAACTCTGTGTCGATAACCTTTTCGGGTGTCTCAAGCACGAGTGCGCCGTCGATGCTGTTCTTTATGTAGTCCATACGTTTGGCATATTCTGCTTTAACGTCGGGTGTAAGTGCCTTTTCGCCCTTCTCGCGGTAGGCCTGGAAGGCAGCAGCAAACTCAATGCTCTTTCCGGGTTCGATTTTGTATGTACCTGAACCGTAAATCTCAGACTGGATGATGTATGTGCCATCAACACCCTTTGCAGGGTCGGTTTTGAATTTCTGAACGAACTCGGGCACAGCCACTGTGAGTGTGCGGCCAGTGATGTTCTTCACCTCGTAGAGTTCACACATCATGGGAAGTGTGGTGCTGGGGAAGATGGTTGTTGTAACCTCAACAACGGGTGAAGGAGCTCTTTTGCGAGCTGCGCCTGTGTTGACGATACCGATACCATACTGGTTCACAACCTGAAGTGCGCCATTGATAGACACCTTCTTTGAACCCAACTGCACGGGTGCAAGGTTGTTGATACCCAACATTGAAATAATGTCTGTCTGCACACGGTACATGAGACTGGCGTGTGTGTTGTTGGGGATTGTACGCAGCATGGGGAACACGAGTGAACGCTCCTGTGAGAAATTCTTCTTTGCGTCTACGTTCCAGCGTGTAACGAAAGATACCATTTCACCACTCATCTCAATGTGGTCGCTGTAGGGAAGAGTCTCTTCGGAGAGAATCATCTCGATGGCATTAGTCTCGGGATTGATTGTCCAGCACTGCTTCTGCGCGCTGACTGTCACCACTGACATCAGCAGCAGTGCGATGATTAATTGGAGTTTCTTCATACTTTATATATAATTATTTATGTTATGCTTGCTATTACTTTGTAAGAGACTTCTTTATCATCTCAAGTTCTTTGGGAGTGTAGCATGTGCGTGTTACATCCACGTTGTAGCCTACAATTTCAGTTGCTGCCTCGGAGAGGTGTTTCATCAAGCAGAGGAACTTCTCGTAGTTGTTGTTGAAACGACCGAGCTGGCTGTCGGGGGTGTTGTAGAGTTTGCGGAATGCTTTTTTGTAAACATCCCATCCGTAGATTTCTGCTATGCGCATGAGTGTGTAGTGGATGGCATCGCCTGAGTCCATATTGCCTTTGGCTACGCTGCTCTTATATGCGCGTTTGTAATAGCCTATGTTGTCGCCCATGTATGTAGTGTTCTGCGACATGATGGCCTCGTGCTTGTCGAGTGCGTATGACATGCGGAAGTTGGCGAAAATCTCGTCGTTCCAGTTCCATGAACCGTAACCGTTACCCTTGGCTGTTCCTGCCGAGAAGGTGTGACCAATCTCGTGAAGGATGCCGAAACCCCAGTCTTTGTTGTTCTTGAACTTGGTGAGCAGACCTTTTACATCTACATTGTCGTTCCACAGGATGGGGTTACCTGCAAGTGCCCAATAACCGGGTTCCATACCGGGTGTGGTGAGAATGCGTATTTTGGCACCACCATATGGTGTGCAGCCGAGAAGTTCTTCGTATGCCTCATATGCCTTGTCGAGACATTTCAACCACTCTGTCACACTCTTATCGTCAACGGTAACATGTTTGGGGTCAATGGCAAGCACCATGTGCTCACTCTCGCGAATGTAGAGAGCCTCTTTGGGAGTCTCTGTGATTTTTACGTCGTCGTACCACACTGTACCTTTTGCCTTACCACCGTTGTATGTGCCGCCGGGGAAGCCGAGAGCACAACTTACGTATGTTTCGCCTTTAGAGTCGCTAACGAAGTCCATGTAAACCTCTTGCCAGTCATTTGTGCCATAGATAAACTTTGATGCATTCCAAGGCTGGTCGGAATCGTGATCGAACACGTCGAGGTAGAGGATAGCACCGCGACCTTCCGCAACATCCTGTGTCTTAATCTTTGCTGACACACGATAGAATGTATTGGGGTTGAGACCGGTGAGGTGCTTTGTGATTTTAACCACACCCTTCTCGCTGTTGGTGATTTTAACGCAGCGTGACTTGTCGGCGCCTTCTTTCACAAATTTCACCGATGACGTTTTGGTGTTTTTGTCGATCGTCCAATTCTTTTTAGTGAATGAACTTTTGTTGAAATTGTCACTGAAAATTTCTTTGGGAGTTTCCTGAGCGAAAACCCCTGTGCTTGCCACAAGCAGTGTGGCAAGCGCTAAGGGACGAAAAATACTTTTCATTATATGCTTTTTGTTTTATTATTATTTCTTGAACGAAGCTGCGTAACCACCGTTGCGGGTAAGCTTGATTTTCAGAGTCTTCGAAGATGTAACGCTCTCTGTACCTTCGCGGTAGTCCATAGCCTGTGAATTGGCATTGGGGCCATCCTTGAAGAAGTGCATATTGTATGAGCCATTGCCAAGGAAGTCGAGGGGAAGCTCTATTTCGCGCTCTTTCTCTGCTGTAATGGCAGCAAGATACCAATCATTGCCTTTTCGTTTTGCTATTACGGCATACTGTCCTGCCTCGCCCATGAGAGCACGTGTCTCGTCCCATGTCACAGGTACGTCTGCCATGAATTTTGTACAGTTGTCGTTGTTGTAGTACTGTGTGGGTGAGTCGGCGAGCATCTGCATTCCGCTCTCGAAGGCAATGAACAGAGCCATCTGGTAGGCACGTGTACCGATACTTGCCGAGTTGGGACGACGTGAGACGTATTTCTCGGGTTGCATGCTGATCATGGCACCGGGTGTATAGTCCATGGGACCTACAGCGTTGCGGATGTAGGGATAGAAGAGGCTGTTCTTGGGTTGGCAGCCACCCATATACTCAAGACCACGAACGCCTTCGTAGGTGAGGAGGTTGGGATAAGTAATCTCGAGACCTGAAGGTTTGTATGCTCCGTGGAAGTCGATAGCAAGCTGGTTGGCAGCAGCCTCTTTAACCACGCGCTCATAGAAGTTTACCATCCACTGGTCGCTACGGTCCATGAAGTCTATCTTAACGGCTGCAACGCCCCAATCTTTGAATGTCTTGAAGAGTGAGAAGTTGTTCTCCACGGTGAGCCATGTGAGCCACAGCATAATCTTCACATTCTTTGAATTGGCATATTTGATAAGTTCGTGAAGGTCGAGTTTGGGATTGGGTGTGAAGGGGTCACGTGTGCTTTTTGCCCAGCCCTCGTCGAGAAGGATATATTCGATGCCGTATTTTGCAGCAAAATCGACATAGTATTTATATGTTTCGAGATTGCAACCTGCAACAAAGTTTACGTCGGGACCATAAGGAGTTGCACCATTCCACCACTCCCAACTAACCTGTCCGGGTTTAATCCATGATGTGTCATCGAGGCAGTTGGGCTCGGCCAGACGTATTGTCATTGTACACTCGGCAAGGTCTGTATCTTTCTCGGCAATGAAGAAGTAGCGCCAGGGGAATGAACGAACGCTCTTTGTGCGTGCAATATACATGGCCTCCTGAAGTATTTTAACGCTGCGGTCGCCACCGTCGCCAAATTCAATGGGTACTTTGGGGAATGTAGCTGTAACCTTGCCACCATTGCCCTGAAGGAACATACCGGGATAGTCGCGAAGGTCGGATTCGCTGACAAGCATCTTGTTGCCATCGCCACAATCTACAAGCAAGGGAAGAGAAGCAAAACGGTCGTCAGACTTCCACTCAGAAAGCAATTTGTTGCTGTAAGACTCCTCGAATGATGTTTTGAACGAACCGGGCTGCTGCATATACACGCGATAGTCGCCGCCAAAGTCAACATCCATAGTCTCGTTTTTTACGTCGATGCCGTTAAATCTTTTTTTGTTGAGGACAAAACGGTATGCTGCACCATCGTCATAGGCGCGGAATTCAACAGAATAATTGCCTTTAAATTTAAGAACCAATTCATTGTATTCGTTAGGAATTGTTGAGAATTTAAGAGGCACAACAGGAGTGATTGTCTCCTTTACGCTATTCTTTTTCTTTGAAGAAAGAGCAGGATTTACTCCACACTCCAATTCGGTAATATCCATACCGACAACGCACTCTTTGATAAGTGTTTTTCCAAGAGCGTTAACAGAGAAAGATAATTTCTCGTCAGTGTTTACGGTGATGGTTACCTTACCGTTCGGAGATTTAAGTTCAATTTTTTCAGCCGACACCAAGCCTGTAATGGCAAATAATGCGACCAAAGTCATAAAAAGTTGTTTCATAGTTATAAAAATTACTTTGTATTAAAATTACTTTATACTTTATGCGCAATATAATAAATATTGGCAAAAATACATATTTTTTTTGTAATACCTTGTTAAGAATATACTTAAATTTCCCTTTTTGATAAATATATGGTATATTTATTAATTTTCGCGAAGTCAAAGGGGTGGGCATTTGTTTTTTCTGCTGCTTTGCACTATTTTTGCAAACATCACAAACAGTAACTGCTATTTATGGAAATTAAGAGTGCACGCTTCGTAATAAGTAATACCGACATACGCAAATGCCCGCAAGACGGCAAGCCCGAATATGCTTTCATCGGTCGCTCCAATGTGGGCAAATCAAGTCTTATTAACATGCTCACTCGGCAGAACAAATTGGCAATGACATCGTCGACCCCCGGAAAGACACTGCTGATAAACCATTTTCTTTTGAACGACGCATGGTATCTTGTCGACCTGCCCGGATATGGATATGCAAAACGCGGCAAGAGCCAACAGGAAAAACTAAAAGATATTATTTCGAGCTACATTCTCTATCGTGAGCAGATGACATTGCTTTTTGTGCTTATTGACTCGCGCCATGCGCCGCAAAAAATTGACCTCGAATTCATAGAGTGGCTCGGTGAGAACGGGGTGCCTTTCTCCATAATATTCACAAAGGCTGACAAGTTGACACGCACACAGTTGCATGCAAACATAAAATCATACAAAGAGACACTGCTGCAACAGTGGGAAGAATTGCCACCCATTTTCATAACCTCGTCAGAGCAATCCACCGGACGCAGCGAACTACTCGAATACATTGATAACATAAACAAAACCCTATAAGAGAATGAAAAAACTATTTATAACAGCGTTGACGGCAGCAGCCATAACAGCATGCGCACCCACAACTAAGGGCTACAAAATTAACGGCAAATACAGTGACATTGCCGATGGCAGTAAAATATATCTTATTGAGTTGAGCCACACAAATCTCAATTACCTCGATTCAACCACTGTTCAGAACGGTTCTTTCGAGTTTTCAGGCACTTGTGAAAAACCCGCAGTACGTTTTCTTTTGTTCCCACATATCGAGAGTGGTGAAGATATGCTACCCATAGCTATCGAAAACGGCAACATAGAGGTTACACTGGGAGTAAACCCCACAACAGGCGGTTCACAGCTAAACGAAGCATTGCAAAGCTACAGAAACGACAATAAAAAGGCATCACAAAAAGCCGAAGAGATATTTAAGTCAATAGATAACCCCGGCGAACTATCCACCGAGCAACGCGACAGCCTGCAAAATACGGCAAATGAAATAATGCAGGAGGTATCGGACATCATCCTGCATCACATACGTACCAACATCAATAACCCCATAGCCCCGTTCCTGATATCTATAAACGGACAGATGTGCGACATAGAGCAGCTGGCATCACTTATCGATTCTGTTCCCGAGGAGTACCGCGACGAACGTTTCAATAATTTCAGCAGTCGCTTTAAAAGCCATATACAGAGCAGAATAGGCGCAGAACGCACTGCCGAAGGCGGAGCATACGTCAACTTTGAGCTTAAAGACCTCTCGGGCAACCCCGTACTCTTCTCATCGATAGTGGAAAACAACAAATACACCCTACTCGATTTTTGGGCAAGCTGGTGCTCTCCCTGCCGAAAAGCAATGCCCGGAATAAAGAATATATACGAGAAATATGGTAAGAAAGGGTTAGCCGTAGTGAGCCTTTCGCTCGACACCGACAGTGAGGCATGGAAAAAAGCAGTCTCAGACTTAGGCATGACATGGACACAACTGTGTAACCCAGACGGCGGTAGCCGCGAAGTGGGACAGGCCTACGGAGTAGAATTCATTCCCACCATACTCATCATAGACACAGATGGCAAAATAGTCTCCAGAGGACTCGAAGGAGAAGCACTTGCAAAAAAAATCCACGAGTTGATGAAATAATACCATAAACAAATAAACAAAAAACACGGTGCAAATGTTACAAACACAACAACAGCACCGTGTTTTTGCGTTTTTATCGCCCCCAAACGCAAAAAAATGGTAAAAGAGTGATAAATTTTAAAACAATTTACATACTTTTGCAGCGAAAACAACAAGCTACCCCACTTCCGGGGCACAGCTTTCACACAAGAATCCAAAGAAAAATAATCTAAATTCATTATCGTGAACAGCATCGACACAAATTGAGAGCCGAATGTTCAACGTATTAACACCAATATGTACTATATAGAACAACTGAAAAGCAAGGAATTATCCGAACTACAATCAATTGCACAAGAACTCGGTGTATCAAATTTTAAATCACTAAGCAAAGACGACATCATTTATCGCATACTCGATGAACAGGCATTCAAAGGTAGCCAATCGGGTACACCAGCTGTGATGAAAGAGGAGAACAGAATGAACCGACGCAACCACCGTCGCAACCGCATAACCAGCATTGAGAGCGGCAGCAAAGTATACACAGCCACAGGCGACAAAGCTGTGAAGCTCGATAAATCGGATATCAAACCTGCTGTAAAACCAAATAGCGAACCTACAGAGAGCATAGCTAAGCCTATACCCGAAGTAAAAGAGAGCGCCCCCTCTGAGGTGGAAATAAAAACCGAGGAAAAAGTTACTGAAATAGTTCCAGCACCCAAAAAACGTGGTCGCAAGCCCAAAGCAAAAGCCACAGAGGATGCTGCTACAGCAGATACAGAGCAGACAACCACGAAACAACCAGCAACCACAGATGTCACAGCAGAAACTCCTTCCGAGGAGGGTGTAAAAGAGGCCGCACCCAAAAAACGCGGACGCAAGCCCAAGGCTAAAGCCACTGAAGAAGCTGTAACAGCCGTTGCAGAACCGGCAACCACAGAGCAATCTGCAACCACCGAAGCAACAGCAGATAACGACAAATTCATTCCCATCGAAGAGTTACCTGCCGACAAAAGCGAAGTTCCCTCAGAACTAATAGATAAATTCGTTAAAAAGGAGAAATATCAAGATAAAGGTCAGCGTCAGAAACACGACAAGACACGCAACGACAATAATCCTGTTAACGACTCACAAACAGCAGGTAACAAACA
>JAFTTA010000277.1 GCA_017467015.1 Bacteroidaceae bacterium | reverse complement strand
TGCTATATTTGCAGGAGTTTAAGGATATGGATCACTTCAAACAGGAACTCAAGAAGTATATCCATTACTACAACAATGACAGAATTAAACTGAGACTAAAAGGAAAGAGTCCGGTGCAATACCGAACTCTTTACCAATAAATTTATCTATTAATAAGTCCAACTTTTTGGGGTCAGATCATAAATTTTGGTTGCTCTCTCTTTTTATAAAGTGGGAAAATTACTCTTTATCCTTTATATCAATAGCAATATTAAGTTCCTCAAGCTGCTCAGGTTCAAGCACCGAAGGAGCGTCAATCATAGTGTCGCGACCCGAATTGTTCTTGGGGAAAGCAATACAATCTCTGATGCTGTCGAGACCGGCAAACAGGCTCACCCATCTGTCGAGACCATAGGCCAAACCGCCATGAGGAGGCGCACCATACTTGAAGGCATTCAGCAACCATCCAAACTGTTGCTGCGCACGTTCGGGTGTGAAGCCCAAAAGCTCGAACATCTTGTTCTGCAATGCGCTGTCGTAGATACGGATGGAACCACCGCCAACCTCAACACCATTGATAACCATGTCGTAAGCATTTGCACGCACAGCACCCATGTCAGTGTCGAGCAAAGGAATATCCTCGGGCTTTGGCGAAGTGAAAGGATGGTGCATAGCCATGTAGCGACCCTCCTCCTCGCTCCACTCAAAGAGCGGGAAGTCTACCACCCACAAACAAGCAAACTTGTTCTTGTCGCGCAAACCAAGCTGCGAAGCCACCTCAAGACGAAGCTCACACAACTGCTTACGTGTCTTCATGACATCCTCACCACTGAGTATGAGGATAAGGTCACCCGGCTCGGCACCAAATGCAGCCTTCATCTGCTGCAACACCTCCTGAGTGTAGAACTTGTCGACACTCGATTTCACATTGCCATCCGCCTCAACGCGGGCATAAACCATACCCTTTGCACCAATCTGCGGACGACGCACAAAGTCGGTGAGAGCATCGAGCTGTTTGCGTGTATATGTAGCAGCACCCTTTGCACAGATACCGCCCACATAGGCAGCAGCATCGAACACAGGGAAGCCATGACCTTTCATAATGTCCATAAGCTCTACAAACTCCATACCGAAACGAAGGTCGGGCTTGTCGCTTCCATAATATTTCATTGCATCGTGCCATGTGATGCGTTTGAAAGGCTCGGCAATCTCCACACCGCGAATTTTCTTGAACAGATGTTTCGCCATACCCTCAAAGATAGATATCACATCCTCCTGCTCCACAAAGCTCATCTCACAGTCAATCTGTGTAAACTCGGGCTGACGGTCGGCACGCAGATCCTCGTCGCGGAAACATTTCACAATCTGGAAATAGCGGTCGAAGCCCGACACCATCAACAACTGCTTGAACAGCTGAGGACTCTGCGGAAGAGCATAAAACTGTCCGGGGTTCATGCGCGAAGGCACAACAAAGTCACGCGCACCCTCAGGGGTAGAAGCAATGAGCATGGGAGTCTCCACCTCAATGAAGCCAAGCTCATCAAGATAGCGACGCACTTCCATAGTCATCTGGTGACGCAGCTCCAAGTTCTTGCGCACAGCCTCGCGTCTGAGGTCGAGATAACGATATTTCATTCTCAGGTCATCGCCACCATCAGTGTTGTTCTCAATGGTAAAAGGAGGAGTCTCCGACTCATTAAGCACATTCAGCACCTCCACAATAATCTCAATATCACCTGTAGGAATATTGCTGTTCTTGCTCTGACGCTCACTCACCTTACCTGTAATCTGAATGACATACTCACGACCCAGTTTGGCAGCACGCTCACACAATTCGGCATTGCTATCCTCGCTGAAAACAAGCTGAGTGACACCGTAACGGTCGCGCAAATCAACAAACACCATACCACCCATCTTGCGCACACGCTGCACCCATCCGCTGAGCGTAACAACCTTGTCAACATCGGCGATTCTAAGCTCGCCACAACTATTTGTACGATACATATTATTAATATTTATTTTATAATCTTCTTTATCTGCGCGAAGATATAGAAAAAAAACGATAAAACACCCTTTTACACCCCATTCAAAGAACTTTTAGCGAAAAAAATGTACTCTTTTTGGCTTTTAGCTCCCTTTGTGCTATCTTCGCAAATATTATATAATGTAAACTTAACTTTTTATAATAGAAAAGAGAAAGTTCCGAAATCAATCGGCCAAACAATCGCTCGCATTTCATAAACATAAGGCATATATTATAATTTAATAAATAACAACATGAAACTAACCAGATTACTAATCAACAGCCTGTTGCTCTGCTTCGCGCTGTCGCCATGCTTTGCTCAAAGCAACGACGTGGACGAGATAACAGGACGTGCAAAGAAAAAGAGAGTCCTCGGCCCCATCACATGGCTCAAAGACGGTGAGGGATACAGCACTCTCGAGTGGAACAGCAAGGTAGGCGCCAACGACGTAGTGCGCTACGAAGCAAAAGACGATGCCCGCAGCATACTCATCCCTGCTGAGAAGTTCATCGACAAGAGCACCGGCAAACCCGTTCAGGTAACATCGTTCCAGTGGTCAAACGACAACAGCAAAATCCTTATCTTCAACAACACCAAGCGCGTGTGGCGTTACAACACCCGCGGCGACTACTGGGTGCTCGACCTTGTAAACGGCAACATCCGTCAGATAGGTAAAGACAAACCCGAGTCGACACTTATGTTCGCCAAATTCTCGCCCGACGGCAAGAAAGTAGCCTACGTATCGCTCAACAACATCTATGTGGAAGATATCGAGACAGGCAAGACAACCACTCTCACCACCGACGGATGCGACTACATCGTCAACGGAACATTCGACTGGGTATACGAAGAGGAGTTCTACTGTCGCGACGGTTTCCGTTGGAGCCCCGACAGCAAATACATCGCCTACTGGCAGTCCGACACACGCGGCACAGGCACCTTCTACATGATAAACAACATCGACTCCATCTACTCCGAACCCATTCCCATCCCCTATCCCAAGGCAGGAACAACCAACTCCGCAGTGAAAGTGGGATACGTGTCGGCCGAAGGCGGCGCCACCAAATGGATAGAGATACCAGGCGACCCTCGCAACAACTACCTGCCCCGCATGGAGTTCATCCCCGGCACCAACAAGCTCTTCATTCAGCAGCTCAACCGTCCTCAGAACACCAACAAAGTGTGGATAGCCGACATCAACGCATCAACACTCGAAAACATCTTCGAGGACAAAGACGAAGCATGGCTCAACACCAACGACAACATACAGTGGTCAAAGAACAACGAATACTTCACATGGGAGAGCGACCGCAGCGGATGGCGTCAGCTCTACTTCGTACGCGCCGACGGTAAAGAGATAAAACCCATCACCAATGGCGAATTCGACATAGTACGTCAGGTAGGCATCGACCAGCAGAAAGGCTACGTCTACTACATCTCCACCATGACCAACTACACACAGCGCTACCTCTACCGCTCAAAACTCAACGGTAAAGGCAAGCCCGAGCTCATGAGCCCCGTCGACCAGCTGGGACAGCACAGCTACAACATGTCACCCACCTGCAAATGGGCAATACACACCTTCGGAAGCTCCACCACAGCACCCATCGTCACAATGGAGAAATTCCCCCAAGCAAAGGTGGTACGCGTCATACAAGACAATGCCGAAGCACAAGAGCGCTTCAACAAGATGAACCTCACCCCCAAAGAATTCATCAAGCTCGACCTCGGCTACATCACCCTCGACGCCTACATGATAAAACCCAAAGACTTTGACCCCACAAAAAAATACCCCGTAATCATCGATGTATACGGCGAACCCGCAGGCTCCACAGTGCAAGACAACTGGACAGGCGGCGACATCTCAGCCCACCGTCAGGCAGACAAAGGCTACATCATGGTCAGCATCGAAAACCGCGGTGCCAACGTACCCCGCGGTCGCGAATGGCGCAAATGCATATACAAACAGATAGGCATACACGCATCAGCCGACCAAGCAGCCGGCATCAAGAAGATGGGCGAAATGTTCCCCTTCATCGACATGAGCCGCATAGGCATCACCGGATGGAGCGGCGGCGGTTCAACCACACTGCAATGTATGTTCCGATACCCCGAACTTTTCAATACAGGTATAGCCATATCATTCATCTCGCACCAGAATCTATACGATAGCTTATATCAGTAGCGCTACAT
>JAFTTA010000276.1 GCA_017467015.1 Bacteroidaceae bacterium | reverse complement strand
AGAGGTCAATAAAAAGTTACTTTTTGATTGACCTCTTTCTATAGTGGTTGAGTAACAGGTATTTTACACACCACCCGACAACGAAAAATAGGGTTACATCCGGCATATCTCATTTTTTCTCCGTATCTTCGCAGAATAGATAACAACAAACCCATAACTATGAAAAAAACACTATTATTCCTATTATCATTCGCTGCCGTTATGGCAACATACGCCGCAGGTCGCGATCTTCAATTGAAAGAGGTGGTAAATGGCACATTCAGCCCCAAAGGATTCTCGTCCATCCACCCCATGAATGACGGAGAACACTTTGCAAAAATGAGCAGCGACCGCACGATGGTACTCTGCCACTCATTCAAAACAGGGGAAGTGACAGACACCATCTTCAACATCAAAACAGCACGCGGCTGCAACTTCAGACGCATTGATGGATTCATCTTCTCACCCGACGAGGCACGCATGCTCATACAGACACGCACTAACCGCATCTATCGCCGTTCATTCACAGCCGAATATTACGTATTCTCACGCAAGAACAACAAGATGCACCCACTCTCCGAAAACGGAGCACAGCAAGAGCCTATTTTCTCGCCCGACGGCACCATGATAGCTTTTGCACGCAATAACAACCTCTTCCTCGTCAAACTGCTCTTCGGCAACAGCGAGTCACAGATAACCACAGACGGCAAATATGGTGAAATCATCAACGGCTTACCCGACTGGGTCTACGAAGAAGAATTTGCCACCAGCCGCTCATTCGACTTCAGCGCCGACAGCAAAATGCTTGCCTACATACGTTACGACGAAAGCAAAGTTATGAGCTACGATATGCCCATGTACATACCCTCGACAGGAGAGAGTAACAACGAATACGACGATTATAAAAAACCCTACAGCTATAAATATCCGGTGGCAGGAGCGCAGAATTCGGTAGTCACAGTACACTCATTCGACATAAAGAACAGAGTGACCCGCAAACTCAACCTGCCCATCGACAGCACCTATTACATACCCCGCATAGAATTCACACAAGACCCTGAATTCCTTGCTGTAATAACCCTTAACCGCCATCAGAACCAGATGGACATTATACAAGCCAACCCTCTATCAGGTATATGTAAACGCATCCTCCGCGAAGAAAGCCCCGAATATATCAACGAAACAACATATCAAGAACTCACTTTCTACAAAAACCACTTTGTAATGCAGAGCGAGCGCGACGGATACAACCATCTCTACCTATACACCATTGGCGGCAACCTCGTGAAACAACTCACCAAAGGAGCATACGATGTAAACGGCTTCATCGGTTGGGACGAAAAGAAGAACCATTTCTACTACTCAAGCAACGAGGGCAACCCCACACAAAGCGCCGTCTACAGAATAGACAACAAAAACAAAAAGAGCCGCATAACACAAGAAGAGGGTACAAACAGTGCCACCTTCAGCACAGGGCTGAAATACTTCGTAAACACATATCAAAACCTCACAACTCCACCCGTAGTCACCCTCAACGACAACAACGGCAAACGCTTAGCCACACTGCTCGACAATAAAGAATTAAAAGAAAAACTCACAGAAATAAATATGGGGCAAAAAGAAATCTTCACATTCACCACCGAAGATGGAGTGAAACTCTACGGATGGATGATAAAACCCAGCGACTTCGACCCCAACAAGAAATACCCCGTCATCATGCACCAATACAGCGGTCCCTACTCACAAAAAGTGAAAGACTCATGGGCAATAGGTCAGTACGGTGGAGGACTCTTCGAAAGCTACATGGCAAGCAATGGGTTCATCATGGTAAGCGTTGACGGACGAGGAACAGCCGGACGTGGAACAAAGTTCGGCAAATGCACATATATGTCACTCGGCATCTACGAGTCGAAAGACCAAGTGCAAGCAGCCAAATACCTCGGTTCACTTCCCTACGTCGACAAAGACAATATAGCAATCTGGGGATGGAGTTTTGGTGGCTACAACACACTCATGGCAATGAGCGAAGGCACCCCCGTCTTCAAAGCCGGAGTAGCTATAGCAGCACCCACCGACTGGCGCTTCTACGACACAGTATATACCGAGCGATACATGCGCACACCCAAAGAGAACAAAGAAGGTTACGACAAAGGCTCAGCCATAGTAAACGTAAACAAGCTCCATGGCAATCTGTTGCTCATTCACGGAACAGCCGACGACAACGTACACTTCCGCAACATGACACGCTATATACATGCACTCACACAAGCAGGCAAACAATTCAGCACAGCCATCTACCCCGACAGCAACCACAGCATCTATTTCGGTTCAAACACACGCCGCCAGATGTTTGAGATGATAACAAATTTCTTCTTTGATAATCTAAAAAGTAAAAGATAAATTAAAGCAATAAAAAATATGTTGCGCTAAAATTAATTTTAGCGCAACATATTTTTTATACACAAACACTCACTGAGGCAGCAATAACGGAAGCCGACAAACAACCTCGCATCCGAAATCCTCACGCGAGAACAATTCTATGTCGCCGCCATGGTTAAGAATAATCTGTTTGCTCAGTGTCAGTCCTATCCCACTACCATGCTTCTTCGTTGTAAAGAAAGGAACGAAAACTTGCTCTGCCGCCGAGGTCATAATGCCGATGCCATTATCTTTCAACCTTATCACAAGCACTCTACGATGCTTTTCATCTTGGACGATAGATGCCGAACAGAACACCTCCTTTACGTACTCCTCGCCAACTAGCATCTCCTCCTTATCCTGACATGCCTCCACTGCATTTTTCATAAGGTTAATCATAACCTGTTCCAACTGAGCCCTATCGGCAGATACCGACACATCAGCAACTGCATCGACATCGAAATATACGAACGACTGTGTGAAGAGCCGTCGAAGATCGGCAAACAATTCCGAAAGCGGAAATACACTTTTCATGGGAGCGGCTATGCGTGTAAGTTTTCTGTAATTCTCAACAAAAGAGAGCAGACCATTACTACGACGATTGATAATCATAAGCCCTTCGCGCACCCCGGATACACCATCCTCATCACCTGAAAATCCGGCAGTTTTTACATTCTCGCACAAAGTTGCCGATAAAGATATTATAGGTGTCATAGAGTTCATTATCTCGTGTGTCAACACTCTTACAAGCCTATGCCACGCCTCAACTTTACTTTTCTCTATGGCACTATGAATATCTTTAAGTACAATAATATTTTTCCCAGAGTTGCGTATGAGCACTTGCGAGGAACTGAGAGAAAACTCCTTACCATTGATGTGCAGTTCATTGCGTCCCTCAGCAACAGCCTTTAACACATGAGCGGGCAGTAATTCGATATCAGCAAAAATATCATGTGCTGCACGGTTTTTCCACTCGATATATCCACTGTCGGTGGCAATTATCACTGCAGTCTCCACATTATCCATCAGCAATTTGTGAAAATGGAGTTCCGTTTCAGTCTCCGCACACTTTTCCATGGAATTGTATAGCATCTGCTTCTCGGCAGACAACACTTTGTCGTACCTTTCAAACAGAAGAAACTGCCTGTAAACGACAAACAACAAAGCTACGACTGCACCGGCAAAGCATAGCCACAGTTTATGTTCTATCAAAAGTATTGACAGAGAAGCAAAAACAATCAACAACAGAAAATTTATAATAAAATCCTTTTTCATCACACATCACAGTTATTTTCCCAATTTACGATACAAAGCATATCTTGTGATACCTAAAAGTTCCGCCGCACGACTAATGTTGCCATCGGCTCTTTTCATTGCTCTGCTT
>JAFTTA010000275.1 GCA_017467015.1 Bacteroidaceae bacterium | reverse complement strand
GCCGCCTATCTTATTTAAAGATAGTGCAAGCCGCTTTTGCAGTAACCAAAATAAATTGGCTTTTTTTTCTCCCGAGGCGCTGCCTATCTTATTTAAAGATAGTGCAAGCCGCCTTGTGGTCTTTTTTCTCCCGAACTATTGTGCAAGCGAGCGAAACACAAGTTCACTTGTTTGTTTCAATGCGAGCGCTACCAATAGTCGACGTAGTCAACTGCGCCGCCTATCTTATTAAAAGATAGTGCAAGCCGCTTTTGTGGTTAGCTTTTATTATTACCGAATTTAATCGTATCTTTAGATAAGATACTCACGCTCGGTAGCAAAAACAAATCCATTTGTTTTGTGTTACTCTCGCTTAATCGTATCTTTGCTCACAAAAAGATATGGCAAAGAAAGAAGGCATAAGAAAATTATTCGATAACATAGCACCCGACTATGATAAGTTGAATCATATACTATCCTTGAATATCGATAAGGGATGGAGAAAGAAGGCTGTGCGTGAGCTTGTCGACGTTTCTACTCCGTTGCGTGTGCTCGATGTGGCATGTGGCACGGGTGATTTCACCATGGAGATTGCTCGTAAGGCAGCTGAAGGGAGCCGTGTTATAGGTATAGACCTCTCTGAGGGTATGATGAAAATAGGTAGAGAGAAAATTGCAGCTGCCGGTTTGCAGGCTGAAATGGTGCAGGGCGATTGCGAGGATTTGCCTTATGCCGATGAATCTTTCGACCGCATCTCTGTGGGTTTCGGAGTGCGTAATTTCGAGCATCTCGAGGTGGGTTTGCGAGAGATGTGTCGCGTGCTGAAGAAAGATGCTAAATTGGTTATTTTGGAACTTTCCGTGCCCTCTAACTCCTTTATACGTTGGTGTTACAAGCTATATTTCTTGAAAATTCTTCCGGCTGTCGGTGGTTGGATATCGGGTGACCGTGGTGCCTATGAATATCTTCCGGCATCGGTATTGCGTTTCCCTGCCCCAGACAAATTCATAGCAATGATGAACGATGCAGGCTTCTCAAATGTGGCTCACAGAGGGCTCACATTCGGTATCTGTCGTATGTATATTGGCAAAAAACAATAAGATGGGTCGATGGATAGAGGCCATGCGCCTTAGAACTTTGCCGGTGAGTGTAGCAGGGGTGGTTGCAGCTGCTGCCTGCTCTTTGATGAATGCTACTTTTTCTCTTCTTCCCACATTGCTGTGTCTGCTCTTTGCCATGCTTGCTCAAGTGGCATCAAATTTTGGACATGAATACTACGATTACAAGAATGGTGTCGACCGTAAGGGGCGCGAAGGCTTTCGTCGTGGTGTCACCGAGGGCGATATTTCGCCTCGGGCAATGATGTGTGCCACATACTTTACGCTTGCCGTCGCTGCTGTGGTGGGCTGTCTGCTGCTCTTTTATGGTGGTTGGTGGTTGCTTCCTGTGGGTGGAGCAATAGGGCTTTTTGCACTTCTTTACAGTGCCGGTCCTTATCCTCTGTCCCATCATGGATTGGGTGATGTGACGGTGGTAATGTTTTTCGGTGTGGTGCCTGTTACTCTTACCTGTTATCTTCAGCAAGGCGATTGGAGCACGTTGTCAACCTCGTTACCTGTTTCTGTGGCAGTGGGTCTTTTGGCAGCAAATGTTTTGATAGTGAACAATTATCGTGACATGGAGGACGATGCGGCTGTTGGTAAACGCACGACGGTTGTCATTTTTGGGCGTAAGGCAATGGGGTGGTGTTATCTGTTTTCCGGAGTAGTGGCTATGGGTTTGATGCTTCCTGTTCTTATGGAGCTTTCTCTCTTTTCTTTGTTTATCCCTTTTGTGTATATGCTTTTACACATAAAAACATGGCGCAGGATAACAAATAGCAGAGGTGTTGCACTCAACCCTCTGCTTGGCGAAACAGCCCGTAATCTGCTGCTGTTTACTCTGTTGTTTCTTCTGTTTGTTATTCTTTATCGACTTTTTTGATTAGATATACATAAAGCAGCAGTATGATATTCATCATCAGTGCGTAAAGTATGGCGGGTATTGCCATTTCACCATTGTTGAAAATAAATGGCGATGTGGCAATGGCTATTGCTTGTGCTGCATTTTGCATTCCCACCTCGATAACAATTGTGCGTCGCACAGCTTTACCGAATTTTACGATACGCGAAAGGAGTGAACTGCATGCCATGGTTGCAAGTATCAGAGCTGTGATGGCAGTGCCGAGAATGGCAAAATTCTCAAAAATCTCTGTTGTGTATTGCAAGAAGAATATAAGTGCTAGCAGCATCAGAGCGGGAAAGGCTGCTTTTCCGAGTATCTTGTTTATCTGTTGTGCTTTTTGTGGCTTGAAATGTCGCAGCGCAATGCCTGCAAGCATGGGTATGAGAAACAGCACAATGTTCTGCATGATTAGCTTGCCTATAGGAAGGTTTACCTCTGTGCCTGCCTGTTCCGATAGAAAAATTGATACATATTCCATTATCAGTGGCAAAGTGAACAGTGTTATTATGCTGCTTATTGCTGTAAGTGTTACCGACAATGCTACGTCGCCTTTTGCCAACATTGAAAATACGTTTGATGAACTGCCACCGGGGCAACAAGCAACTAGTAATAGTCCCATAAAATAGATTGCCGGCAGTTCTAACGCCCATGCTATTACAAATGCTATGAGTGGCAACAGAATAATTTGTCCTGCCATTCCAATTAACACAGCAGATGGCCTTTTTGCCACATTGGCAAAGGCTTTGCTGTTTAAATCTGTTCCTAAAAGGAACATCAGCACAACCAATATAGGTATTACAATTAATACAGAATTCATTTTTAATTATCTTTTAGATGTTTTTAGTGAGCTTC
>JAFTTA010000274.1 GCA_017467015.1 Bacteroidaceae bacterium | reverse complement strand
TGCTCATGAGCGACCACGAAATAGAGGCGCAAATAAAGACCCAAGGGTTCAACCCCACACAACAAACAACAGAAACAATAGAACATATACTGAAAGAGGAACTGATGCCACAAATACCACATACAGCCCCCGAGAAAATATATTTCTATGGTGCCGGATGTGCATATAAAGAGGCTAACGACCGCATGCGTAAAGCCTTGGAGAACCTCTTCCCCCAAACAACAATGATAGAGATAAATAGCGATTTGCTGGCAGCCGCACGCGCCCTTTGCGGGCACGACGAAGGAATAGCCTGCATACTGGGTACAGGCTCAAACTCATGCTACTACAACGGCAAAGAGATAAAAGACAACATTCCTCCATTAGGATTTATATTAGGTGACGAAGGCAGCGGAGCCACTTTGGGACGTCTGCTCGTAAACGGCTGTTTGAAACGTCAGTTCCCCGCAGAGATATGCGATAAATTCCTGCAACAATACGACCTTACCGTAGCAAAAATATTGGAAAAAGTATATCACGAACCTATGCCCGGAAGATTTCTCGCCAGCCTGACACCCTTTTTATACGAGAACCGCAAACATCCTGCAATACACAACATGCTCATAAAATGCTTCGTTGAATTTTTCCGCAACAACTCAATGGCATACAAACGCTCATGGTTGCCCATACACATAGTGGGCAGCATAGGACGATGGTTTCACGAAGAGATAAAGGAGGCAGCCGAAAGCCTTGCGCTCTCAATAGGCAAAATAGTGGAAAGCCCCATGCCCGGACTCATAGAATATCACATGGCCCCCGACAACAAATAGCAGCACGCCATTGCAAGCAAACAGAATAAAGAAATATAAAACCATAAAAAGATGAAAAGAAAACTTTTGCTAATCCTCCTGTGCGCAATAACAGGAATCACATTCGCAAGCGAAACACCCAGATGGCTTCGCAACTGCAAAATATCGCCCGATGGCACAACCATAGCCTTCACCTACAAAGGCGACATATTTACAGTACCCGCCTCAGGAGGCGAAGCGCGACAGATAACCTCGCTCGACTCCTACGACACAACACCCATTTGGTCAAATGATGGAGAAAATATTGTCTTCTCGTCGAACAGAAACGGCAGTTTCGACCTTTATATCGTTTCCAAGAAAGGTGGCACCCCTAAACGCCTAACGACCAATGCAGCAAACGAATATCCCGAGATATTTTTAAACGACAAAGAAATTCTTTACACGGCGCAAATGATGCCCGATGCCAAGTACGGACAGTTCCCCAACAGCTACAATCAGGTGTATAAGATAACCATCGACGGTGGACGTCCGCAGCTCTTTTCATCGGAATATATGGAGAGCATCAGCATTGACAAAAGCGGCAAAAAACTCCTCTACAACGACAAGAAAGGATACGAAGACAAATGGCGCAAGCACCATCGCTCGTCAATCACACGCGACATATGGATGACAAATGTCGACGGCACGCGCAAATTCACCAAACTCTCAACCTTCAACGGTGAGGACAGGAACCCGGTATGGAGCAGCGATGGCGACACATACTACTATCTGAGTGAGCAGGATGGCACATCCAACATCTACCGCACATCGCTCTCGGCTGCCGATAAACAGAAACAGATAACCAAACACAGCAAACACCCGGTCCGTTTCCTCTCGGCAGCCAACGACGGTACACTTTGCTATGCATACGACGGTGACATTTACACAGTAAAAGATGGCTCGTCGCCCAAAAAGGTGAACGTAACCCTCACAGCCGACCTACCACAGCCACGCACATCGCGCCAATATTTTAGCGGCGGAGCATCGGCAATGGCAGTAAGCAAAGAGACCAACGAAGTAGCCTTCGTGCAACGCGGCGATGTATTTGTGACCACCATGGATCATAGTGGCACACGCCGCATAACAGACACCCCCGAACAAGAGCGCAACGTTGACATCAGTGCCGACGGACGCACCATCATCTACTCTGCCGAACGCAACGGGCAATGGGGCATATACAAAAGCGAACTTGTAAGAAAAGAGGATAAATATTTCACCTATGCCACAGAGATTAAAGAGGAACCGTTGATTGTAGGCGAAAAAGCAGCCTTCCAGCCAACCTTCTCGCCCGACGGCAAAGAGATTGCCTTCTTGCAAGACCGCACCACACTCTGCGTATACAACATCAAGAGCAAGAAGATACGCACCGTTCTCGACGGCAAGTACAACTACTCATACAGCGACGGCGACCTAACCTATACATGGTCACCCGACAGCAAATGGTTCCTCGCAAAATACATTGACGTTGGCGGTTGGAACAACACTGACATCGTGCTTGTAAAAGCCGACGGCAAAGGCGAGATGTACAACCTCACCGAGAGTGGTTACTGCGACGACAACCCCCGCTGGGTACTCGACGGCAAAGCCATGATATGGGCATCAGATAGAGCCGGCTATCGCAGCCACGGCAGTTGGGGTGCACATCGCGACGAATACATCATGTTCTTCGATGCCGACGCCTACGATAAGTTCCGCATGAATAAAGAGGAACTTGCCATAACAGAGGAGATGGAAAAACTGCAAAAAGAGGCCGAGGAGAAAGCACGCAAAGAGAAAGAGGAAAAGGAGGAGAAGAAAAAGAAAAAAGATGGAGACAAGAAAGATGAGGGAGACAAGAAAGAAGAAGAGAAAGAGCTCAAATTCGACCTCGAGAACAGAAAAGACCGCATCATACGTCTCACCACCCACTCATCGTCACTCGGTGACGCCGTGCTCACAAAGAAAGGCGACAAGTTGCTCTATCTCACCAGTTTCGAAGGCGGTGTAGACCTATGGGAACGCAACTTCCGCGAAGGTTACGACAAGATAGTTGTCCGCGGAATGGGTTGGGGCAAGATGACCACCGACAAAGATATGAAATATGCCTACATAGTGGCAGGCGGCCAGATGAAACGCCTCGACCTCGGCAACAACGGCGTACATAAGATATCATACAGCGCCGAGTTTAATTATCGCCCTGCCGAAGAGCGCGAATACATCTTCAACCACGTTTGGCAACAGGTAAAAGATAAGTTCTACGACCCCAAAATACACGGCGTCGACTGGGAGTTCTACAAAAAAGAATATAAAAAATTCCTCCCCTACATAAGCAACAATGTAGACTTTGCCGACATGCTCTCCGAACTGTTAGGCGAACTTAACGCATCGCACACAGGTGCACGTGCAAGTTTCAGCAACAGTTACCACACTGCGACCCTCGGAGCATTCTACGACGACAGCTACGACGGCGATGGATTGAAAATTAAGGAAATCCTAAAAAACGGGCCTCTCACACGTGCAAACAGCAAGATAAAAGCAGGAGCAATCATCGAGAAGGTCGATGGCAAAGAGATTAAGAAAGGCGAAGACTACTACCCCTTGTTCGAGAACCTCGCCGGCAAAAAAGTGCTGCTCACCATCTACGATCCACAGAGCAAAGAGCGCTACGAAGAGTGGGTGAAACCCATCACACGAGGAGGCGAGTCGGGACTGCTATATAAACGTTGGGTAGAGCAACGCCGCCACATTGTAGACTCACTCTCAGGTGGCCGCATAGGCTACGTACACGTTGCAAGCATGAACAGCGAAAGTTTCCGCGAGACCTACTCCGACATACTCGGACGCTATCGCAACAAGGAGGCTGTGCTGGTCGACACACGTCACAATGGTGGCGGTTGGTTGCACGACGACCTTGCCACACTGCTCAACGGCAAAGAGTACCAGCGCTTCATGCCACGTGGGAAATACATCGGAAGCGACCCCTTCAACAAATGGAACAAACCATCGGCAGTTCTCGTCTGCGAAGACAACTACTCAAATGCTCATGGTTTCCCCACTGTCTATAAAGCTCTCGGCATAGGAAAGCTTATCGGTACACCCGTACCCGGAACAATGACAGCCGTATGGTGGGAACGCCAAATAAACGGCGAGATAGTATTCGGCATACCTCAGGTGGGTGTGCAGGACAACAACGGTAAATATCTTGAAAATCAAGAGTTGCAGCCCGACATTCTTGTCTACAACTCGCCCGAAGACAACCTAAACGGCAAAGACACCCAGCTTGAAGCAGGTGTAAAACATCTGCTCGAGGTCATCGGCAAGAAAAAATAAACATTGTGGCATAGCCACATAATATGTAATAAAAATCAGTGCGTATCGTCGATACGCACTGATTTTTATTACATATTAGAACAAAGATAATTATCCGCAGTGGAAATAGCGATTAACAAGCTTCAGCATCTCTTCCTGATTGTTCTCGACCTTGCTACGAAGAGTCTTGTCGCCATATGAGCGCAAACGCTTGATAATACCATCGATCATCGCCGGGCTGAAGACATTGTACTGCTCAAACACCTCACGCTGACGTTGCAGACAATCGGCTGACGCCTCACAGCTATCAGGCAACTGCTCCAGCATTTTAAGTTTGTCCTCATTCTCCTTCTTGTGAATATTTACATTCACATAAGTTCTTTCGGCAAGTTCCAGAGCATTCTCTATCTCAAATCCACGACGACAGGCAACTGCCAATCCGGCAATAAGCTGATAAACATCCGCCGAGCCATCGGGTGAACGCATCTCCACAGTCTGTTTCTGTGTAGTATCGTAGTTGCTCTCCTCCTCAAGCGGATTAGCCAGTTTGCACATATCACTCTTGGCAGCCCATCCCATAGGCACGCGCACCAACACTGAACGGTTTCTATCGCCCCAGCATATATTTGTAGGGGCCTCTTGGTGGGGCACCAAACGGAAATAAGATGTAGGATTGGTATTACCGAATGCTGTTATCGACGGAGCAAGTTCCATCATGCCGGCAATAGCCTTGCGCGCTGTCTGCGAGAGGAGACCGCCATCGAGCATCATATTCTTGCCATCCTTAACTATGCGCATGTGTATGTGCAAGCCGGAACCGGCTTTACCAGCGGTGATTTTGGGCGCAAATGTTATATCGTAGCCCATACTATAGGCAAGGTTACGGATAATCCACTTGGCTATCATCAACTGGTCAGCAGCATCTTCGGCGTTCACAGGAAGAAACTCTATCTCATTCTGCTCATATATCATGCCGTTGATAGTAAAATTACCAACCTCGGAGTGACCATATTTAATTCTGCCACCGGCCTGAGCGATATATGCCATACATTGTGTACGGAACTCATTGAACTTGGCATATGGTGCCGACTCATGATAACCTTTCTGATCGGTAGCAGGGAACAGACCCTCGTCAGGAGCAATCACATAATACTCTAGCTCACCCATAGCTTGGAACTGCATTCCGGTGACATCGTTGAATGCCCTGCATGCCTTTCGCAAAGTATTCTCGGGAGAACTTTCAAGGGGTTCACCATCCTTGTTGAAATAAGAGCATAGCATAGACAATGTAGGTATCTCGGCAAAAGGGTCGAGAAAAGCTGTTCTGAAACGTGGCAATACGTAGAGATCGCTGCTGCCAGCCTCAATAAAAGGGAAAAGACTGGAGCCGTCGACACGCTCACCGCAAGTGAGAATTGCATCAAGATAAGCAATATCGTTTATCACAAAATTCAATGTTTTCAAACGACCATCACCCGCAGGATACATAAAATTAACCATACGCACACCATTCTCTTTTATATAACGAATAATATCCGCTTTGGTAAATTCACTTGACTTCTTGCCTAAATAGGCAACCACCTTATTAGGGTTCATTTCTAAGTTTTTATCCATTTTAACTTATATTTCTCTTTAAACTATTGATTACAAATATATAATATATAAACAAGAAAGACAAGTGTAAACTATTTTTTTTACACTTGTCAAACTATCATTTGCTCGGTTGAGCAAATATTTCATACAAAAGCAGCAGTAAATACAAAAACAATAAGGATGTTTTACAATTAAAACATCCTGATTGTTATATTTATACCAGACAATTAATCCTCATCAACTGTCACCACAGGCACCTCTTTAACCTTTCTTGGCAACATTTTACCCAAAATATAAAGCTTCACCATTTCATTCTTTGCATTAGAATGTATGGTGATGCTCCTGCGCATATTTCCCGGAGCCTTATTCATACCATCGTATGTAACTTTTATATAACCGCTCTCTCCGGGTTTTATAGCCTCAACAGGGAAAACGGGCACGGTGCATCCACACGATGCAAAGGCTTGATGAATGTATAGGTCGGCATTACCGACATTGGTAAATTTAAAGTCGTAATCGAGCAAAGCCGTATCAGCTGCAAAAGTACCGAAATTGTGATTTGTTTTCTCAAACTTTATTTCGGCATAGAGTTTCTGCGGTTTCTCCTTCTTAGCCTCTTGAGCAAAGAGAGGAAAAAGCATTATTGCAAATAGCAAAGCTGTAATTATTCTTTTCATAAACAAACATAAATTTAGGCATTCAAAGATAGCACATTATACACTAACAAACCAAACAGAGTCTGCTGTTTTTATAAAAAAATAACCATATAACAATTTTACAAGAAAAGTAGCTGCACCAATATAAAGATAGGCAACAACACAGGCAGCGAGAACAATAATATATATGCAATGAAGCCTGGCATCTTTACACCGCGACGTTCAGCAATGGCTTTAACCATAAAATTTGGACCATTCCCAATATATGTCATGCTACCAAAAAACACTGCGCCCAATGACACTGCGACAAGATAGCCTTCGCGCACTCCACCCACAATATCTGTACAACCCTCAGAAAAACGTATTGCCAATGCATGGAAAGCGACAGCAGTAGGAGTATTATCGAGAAATGAGCTAAGAAAACCTGTTGCATAGTAAAATTCCGCCGGAGTGTTTATACCAATCTCTCCGGTGGACGACTGCAGAAACAGCAGTGCCGGTGTCATGGTGGCAAACACACCGAAAAAGAGGACCACAACCTCGTTCAAAGGCGCCCATGAAAAGCTGTTTGTTGCACGCACCTTGCTATCGGTAGTCAGCCACGAAACGGCAGCAATAGCAAGAAGCACAATCTCACGTAAAAAATCCACATACAGAGGAGCCTCCTCATCTGCCATAAAAGAGAGAGACCCTTTATTTACAAATGCCACCGTCAACACCACAAGCAGCAGATAAATAAAATTACGGGCACCGCTACAAGTAATCACAGCCCCATCATTTTCGCGAACCGATGCTTTAAAACCACCCTGTTCTTTGTTGTAGTAGAAGATATCGGACAAAAAATAGAGAAACAGCAGTGCCCCACCTGCGAAGAGCCACATGGGAAAGAGTTTCAAGAACCACTCGAAAGGCACTCCACGTAGGAAAAGCATAAACAAAGGCGGGTCGCCCAATGGAGTCAGCAACCCTCCGCAGTTTGCCACAAGAGCTATGAAAAAGAGCACCAGATGGGCTTTATATCGACGTTCACGATTAATTTCAAGCAAAGGGCGCACCAACAGCAATGCCGCACCCGTTGTGCCCATGAGCGATGCAAGCAGAAAACCCACCACCAGCAACAAAGAATTTACCATAGGTGTGGGACGCATATTTAGCTTTATATTTATTCCACCGGTAACCACAAAAAGCGTACCTACCAACACAACAAAAGGCAGATAGTCGTAGAACATCTGATGAATCACCTCCGATGAACAGCCACGCAATACAAGATAGAGCATGGTTGGAAGCGCCAATAACAAAGAATAAATAATTTTATTGGTGTTCTTCTCCCACCACTGCGGTAAAATCAACGGGCATACAGCTATTCCCGCCAACATCAACACAAATGGTACAAGTGCAAATACACTTAGCTCTGCCATATACTAAGAATTTTATTACCTATCGGTCTGAAGACATTACCCCAAAACTCGGCATTGCGCCACAAAGGAGTATGCAATATGTAATTTCTCACCGGATAAATATATGAGTACTCTTTCAATTTATATTTCACAATACCACAAAAGGTTGAAGGTCGCTTCATCTCACTGAAAGGATGGATAATGTCCTCCATAATCCTATCTGCCAATTTCTCGCCACCTTCAACAGGTATCGACGAGCCAAGATAGTTGTTACAGAGATGTGTAAAGGCTTTTACACCATTAACAAAATGGACATCGTTAAGTTCGGCAGGCAGATGCAACCCATGCTTGTTGATGTGGCATGCCCAGTCGCACAGATGATGCAAAGCGAGCCCGGCGCCATAGTGCTGCGCAGCGTGAAAAGCCAAAAAAAGAGTATTAAACTGTGGCGATGGCACATAAATATATCGACCCGGCAGCAATTCCACACGCTGTGGCAACAGCAACTCTTTGAGCATCTCCTCTACCATAGGACCAATCTCATAGTCGCCGGCATCGACAAACGTCCTGTGGTTCTCCACCGGAATACCATTGTAGTAGAAAATAGTATGCTTCGACGAATGGTCGTAATCGACCTCAATGCCACGTTCCTGCATCAGTTTGTTTGCCAATGCATTAGCCTCATCATCGCTGCGTGTAGCCACATCGGCAGAATAGGTGTAAATATCTATATCGCCACCTTCGCGATGCGACGGCACGGGATAACAGGTGGAAAACCCCACACCCTTCATCTGCACCATGCGTATGCCATTCGCCTCGTAGAAATCGGACAATTCGCACACAGCATTGCAATAGCTCATATATTTCTTCTCATACTTCTCCACTGCCAACGCCCACGACACCTTTACAGCCATCGGGGGCTGAAGAACTGCCGGCAACAACTTCGCTGCGTCCCATGCCATTATCAGCACCCCATTGCGCGTGGCAAGCCTGCAACAACGACGCCAGTCGTCAGCTGTAGCCGACAGGAACAAGGCTTCATCTGGAGTCTTGCTGTTCAGTGCCGCCGACAGCAACGCAAAAAGCATTCTTTCGTGTGTGTCAAGTGTAATCATCCGCGTTTTGTTACATCGCAAAAATATACAAAAATCCCTTTCACCCTGCCGGTGAAAGGGATTTTTTGTAAAAAAAGATTCTGTTATTAAATAGTTGCAATATTATATTTGCTTATCAGATCAGCCAATGTCATTTCCACGCCACCTACAATAACTTTTTCAATCTTTGCAGAGGGGTTGATTTTTACATTTTTCCAATAGTCTGCATCGAACAAGTTTGCATCGGTTTCTGCATTCTTGAGTTGGTCAGCAAATTCCAAAGTTGTTATCTTCGCATCAGCAAAGATTTGCAATCTGGGATTATATGTAGTATGTGGATCTATTAATATATGACCAACAGTGGCATTTTTAACAGCAAGTAATCCCAAATTACCGGCACTAATAGCAATAGTATAAATTTCATCTACGGTGGTTCCTTGGTCGAGTGTTATCTGGCTCTGTTCCCAACCATATATTGAGCCTATTGTACTTCCATTAATAAAGGCTTTGGTGCTGTTTGTGAATGCCATATCATATAAAGGCGCTTCAGTCCATTGACCTTCGTTAATAGCCTTCTCGGAATATACTGCACCTTTTATAACACAATTGTTAATAACCGCCTTACCATATACACATACAG
>JAFTTA010000273.1 GCA_017467015.1 Bacteroidaceae bacterium | reverse complement strand
AGAGTGTATTTATCGCTATTATTTTATCTGTTTCTCAGTGCCTGTCCTCGGGGTTTGTTGGGTCGTTTATTATGTTCAATGGTACAAGTTCTATGTAATCCAATTCCAAATTACATTTATTATCACTGATATTTCTGAACCTTATCCAATGGTCGCCATTGCCAATGTATTGCGTAGATACTATGCGCCTGAAGTGCGAGGCATCATCCCTGGCACTCGCGCTGTATGCAGTGCGAAAGACATCGGGAGCTTTCATATATCCCAAATTTCGCATCAGCTTATCGTTCTCCACACCATTGTCGTATGTGTCGCTATCAGCTATCCAACCTTTTTCGTACGAGCTCGACAAAACCCCTATATCTTCGGGCAACGAAGCCACCTTCCCATCTACATACACTTGCACCAGATTACGCCCTTTCGTCGTGCTTGCACTCACATAATACCCGAAACGTATTTCGTATGTGCGGTTAGGCAAGGGAGGCAATCGGAACGATACATCAAAAACATCGTCTAATCTCAAAATGTCGCCAAAATAGGAGCTTACACCTACATCGTAAAGCAAACGGCCGCTCCGCACATGAATGCTGTTGCTATATTCATTGGGGATGTTATACTCCGATGGGAGGGGCATCTGCGACGGATAGTTGAAGCGCACAGCGTTGCAATGTAGTTCGGGTATAAGTGATGCTGCGTCTATCCTTATGCGTTCATTAAGGATATTGCCTGCCATTTCGTCCTCGTTATAAACGAGTATTTTATCTATGGGGTGTATTATGCCGTTGTGTGTCATTTGGTTGAACAACGAGTATTCTTCTTTGCTTGCCGTAAATTCACTAAGCGGAATGACGCGCACACTTAGATGGCTGTGCATTTCTTTATTGAAAGGCGCTTCGCGTCTGTTGTAATTTATATATACATTTCCTCCATCTACGGTGCCAAGAGGCTTTTCAACCTTAATGATATTGCCGGCCATAGTCTCGAAATAGTCATATCTTGCACTGCCGGGCAGCATTGCATGTTCGCTGTTATAGTGATATTTGTCTATATTGTGTGGGATAATCTCGTTATATATAAGTTCGCGTTCTATGAAGTGATAGGCCACGAATTTGTAGAGCGCGTTCTTTGGGCTGCGCGGGTTATCGCTATCCTCGAAGCCGTACCACTTTCGGGCAAATGCCTTAAGGTCGTCCAAGGTGTAAATGCCATTCTTAGCGAAGAGGTCATCTGCTTCTACAAACGCTGTGTATTTGTAGTGCTTTGATTTTGGATATATAGCCATATTCGACTGGCCGTTGTAGCCGAGCGCAGGAACATCTGCAAGCAAGTATGTGTTGTCCATATCGAGCCTAAGCGAGTCACAAAAGCGCGTTTCGTTGATGGCTGCCGTGAATATCTTAAAGAAACTGCACGATGCTATCTGTTCAGCTACATTTTTTTGCGTTGGAGGAATCACCCTGTCAACTATATGAATAATTCCATTTTCAACCTCATTGTCACCATGTGTGATAGCTGATAAATTATTTATAAGAATATGGAAATCTTCATCTGTTGCTTTGTAGTTCACTCCCAAATAGCGTTTATTGAAGTTGCGTGTACCCATTGCTCCCTCACCCATATCTGCGGTGTGAAAGCGTGCAGAAAGCAGATGGGTGCGGGCAAGCACGTTAGCCATTGAGTCGCTAAGTTCTTCAACAAGTGGAGAGGTTATTCCCGTCCAAATGGGCT
Organism: Bacteroidaceae bacterium; assembly: GCA_017467015.1. Classification (GTDB taxonomy): domain Bacteria; phylum Bacteroidota; class Bacteroidia; order Bacteroidales; family Bacteroidaceae; genus HGM04593. The sequence goes on along the minus strand of JAFTTA010000273.1, from coordinate 2,433 downwards.
CATCAGTCTCTTTTGTCGCGTGGTAGATGCTATCTTGTTCTTGCACGTATTTCTCCACCGCCGCGTTGTCGGGAAGAAACAGGGTGTATTGTCCGTAAGTTTGCAGCAGACCGAATAGCCCTGCGCGCTTCATCAGCGTTATCATGTGCGAATACCTGTCGCTGCGGTTAAGCATATAGTCGGCAACCGTCTCGCCCGTGAAGACGTAGCGGTTGCTCTTGTCAATCTCCTCGGTGCAGGCGAGGATTGACAATACTATTGCGAGTATGCAGAGTATTCGTTTCATTTTTTGTTATTTCTTCTTTACTCCTCCTCTTGGATAAGAGGAGGTGGCTGTCAAGCCGGAGGAGTTTGAAAATTTGCTGGTGTCTTCATTCAGACTCCCTCCCCCTTCGGGTACTCCCTCTAACTTAGAGGGAGAGTGTATTTATTGCTATTATTTTATCTGTTTCTCAGTGCCTATCCTCGGGGTTTGTTGGGTCGTTTACAATGTTCAGCGGGACAAGTTCAATATAATCAAAATTAAAGAATTCAGTATTTGCGACTTCTGAAATATTTCTGAAGCGAATCCAATGTTCTCCATCGCCCAATTGCCGTTTATCGATTATACGGCGAAGTGTATGATTGAAGTTTCTCATTGGCATTCCCGCGCCATTATAATAACTATCCGGTGCCTTCATCCATCCGCGATTACGCATCTGCTTATCATTTTCAATGCCATTGTCATTTGTTGCTTCGTCGGGTATCCACCCGATACGCGGGTCACCAGCATTCATTCTGAAATCAATAGGCAGTCCGCAGATTTTACCGTCAATGTATATTTGCACAATTGGTTCATATTTCCAATAACCCCCTCGAAACGAACACGAGAAACGTATTTCATATGTCCTGGAGGGAACCGGCGGCAGACGGAAAGAAAAGTCGAAAGTTCCAACAGGGGTTATATTATCTATATTTAAACATCCATAATACCCGGTGAATGCATATATTTGAAATTTATTGGTGTTGCTTTTAATATTCCGGCAATAGCCATCTGGAATAATAGTCTGTAAATTTGCTCCCTCATTTTGCAAATAATAATATCTCACATTGTTGCTCGACAGTTCGGGCAACATTGAGAAAAAGTCGAAGCGCATACGCTCGTTCAGTATGTTGCCCACCATTTCATCCTCGTTGTAGATGAGAATTTTGTCGATAGGCTGAACAACGCCGTTAAGCGCGTTTTGTACAAAATCACTATGCCTCGGGGCGGCTTGTGTAAACTCGGTTGTCTCTATCAGCCGTACGTTTAGATGATGGCGCAATTCGGGGTTGTAGGGTATTTCGCGTTTGGAATAGTTTATGTATATGTTGGCTGCATCCTGCGTGCCGTAGGGTTTCACCACTTTCATCAACGTGCCTTGCATTGTCTCAAAATAATCTACACGCGGATATTTCTTGCCTAAGGCTATGTCATATTTCTCTCCTTGCGGCAATATCTTGTTCGATGGATATTCGCCCTCTATTATATGATAAGCGACGAACTTGTTCAGTGCATTTCGAGGGCTCTCGAAGTTGCCTCTATCCTCGGTTCCGTACCATTTTTCGGCAAAGGCTACAAGGTCGTCGATATTCTCTATTCCTTGTTTGCGAAACACATCGTCAGTTTCGACAAACGCTGTATAACGATAAAATTTCTTTTTAGGAATAGAAACATAATCCTCTGGGCTATCTAGTGGATTACCACTTATAGAATATTTTTCGGGTGCTACATACGAATTATCACTATATTTCAGTAGCGAATCACCCAAGCCTGTCAGTTGCAATGCAGCACTGAAAAGGCTAAAATAGTTGTACCGCCCAATATGCCCCGGCAAGCTGAACGAGGCAGGGTTTATAGCCTTGTCGAGAATGTGTATTATTCCATTCTCCACATATTCGTCGCGTGTCATTATGCGCGAATAGTTGTTTATCATTATGTAGTAATTCTCGCCCTCCACCACATAGTTTATTCCAAGATAGTGGTTGTCGAAGTTCCACTGCGCCACCGAGCCTTCGCCCAAATTAGATGTACTGAAACAGCCCTCGACTATATGCGTGTTTGCAAGCACCACCGCCATGGAGTCGGTAAGGTCTTCCACAAGTGGTGAGGTTACTCCCGTCCAAATGGGGTTGTCGCTATCCTTTGTTGCGTGGTAGATGCTATCTTGCTCTTGCACGTACTTTTCCACAGCGTCGTTATCGGGCAGGAACAGTGTGTATTGTCCGTAGGTATTTAATAGACTCAACAATTGAGCACGTTCGAGCAAGTTTATGAAATGCGAATACTTCTCGCTGCGGTTGAGTACATAGTCGGCAACCGTCTCGCCCGTGAAGGTGTAGCGGTTGCTCTTGTCAATCTCGTCGCTGCAAGCGACGATTGACAATGCTAATGCGAGTATGTAAAGTATTCGT
>JAFTTA010000272.1 GCA_017467015.1 Bacteroidaceae bacterium | reverse complement strand
GCCCACCCTTGATAGATTTAAAAAGTAGGTAACTCTTTTTTTTGAGCATAATAATCAAATAAAAGTCAAACTGTTATGGGATACTTTAAAATGCCGGCTCCACGCCGTTTTAATCATAAATATATATATGTTGACGAGCGTAAGGAAAAACTTCGTAAAATAGAGGAAAATGCTCTGCGCGAGCTTGGTATGTTGCCTCCTGAAGAGACTTCGTCGGAAGAGCGAATACGTGGCTCTTTTTCTAAAGATACCACTCATTTGAAGCGTTTTAAGGAAGAGGGACAGCGGCTCTCGACAAAAACCATAATCATAGCGTTGGCTGTATCCTTGTTCTTGTTGCATTATCTGCTTACCGGACGTTGGACATTTTAATAAGTTGCTTGTATTTATATTGCCAGGCTTTTTATAAAGCAAAAACCGGTTACTTGTTTTTAAAAGGACTCATAATGTGCGCTATTTGACCGCGAAAAGAAAGAAAGAAACAGACATTTTTGAATATAAAAAATGGAGAAACGAACGAGACTCGCTTCAATAAGAAACTATTTTTTTGAAATTCATACAGCACAAATTCATAATGAAAGATATAATAAACCTTCTACCCGACTCGGTTGCCAATCAAATTGCAGCAGGTGAGGTGGTGCAGCGTCCTGCTTCTGTCGTAAAAGAATTGATGGAAAATGCTGTTGATGCCGGTGCTACAAATATAAAAGTGCTTGTAGTAGATGGCGGACGTACATCTATTCAGGTAATCGACAATGGCTCGGGTATGTCCGAAACCGATGCGCGTCTCGCTTTTGAACGTCACGCGACATCGAAAATAAAAAAAGCCGAGGATCTTTTTACGCTCTCAACTATGGGTTTTCGTGGCGAGGCTTTGGCATCCATTGCGGCTGTTGCACAGGTGGAACTTGTTACACGTCGTGCAGTTGACGAATTGGGTACAAGGGTTACAATATCTGGTTCAAGGCTCGAGGAACAGGAACCCACTGCAGCTCCTGTAGGCAGCAATTTTAAGGTGAAAAACCTTTTTTATAATATTCCTGCACGTCGTAAATTCTTAAAAACTACACAGACAGAACTTAACAACATCATTACGGAGTTTGAGCGTGTGGCTTTAGTCAATTGCAACGTTGAGTTTACCTTGTATAATAACGATGCAGAGATAATTTCTCTTCCGCCCTCCTCATTCCGACGTCGTATTGCAAATCTTTTCGGGAAAAAGATAAACTCACAATTGATAGAGGTGTCTGTGCGTAGTTCAATGATAAATGTCACAGGTTTTGTGGGGACGCCGGAAAGTGCCCGTAAAAAAGGTGTGTTGCAATATTTCTTTGTGAACGGGAGATATATGCGTCATCCCTATTTTGCAAAAGCTGTGCTTGAAGCATATAACCAGCTTATCCCTGCCGGCGAAATGGTTCCATTCTTCCTTTGTTTCGAGGTGGCCTCTGAGAAAATTGATGTGAATATCCACCCCACAAAGACTGAAATAAAGTTTGAAGACGAACAAAATATATGGAAAATACTTTCGGCTGCAGTTCGGGAGTCCTTAGGGCGCTTTAATGCTATGCCCGGACTCGACTTCGACCTTGGCGATCTTCCGGAAATACCCGTATTCGAAAATACAGATAAGCCTGTGGCTGCACCGAAGGTCTCTTATAATCCCGACTACAATCCTTTTAAGAGCCGTTCGTCGCAAGAATATATTAAACGCGAAATGCCTTGGGAGAAATTATATGATGGTATATCGGAACCGCCTAAGTCTGCGAGTGAACTAGACGAGCTATCCTTTACTCCTGTGCAACATCCCGCCTTCGCCGAATATGCGGATTTTCATTCCGTATCGGATGAAAAACTTATAAATGAGGATGATTTTTCTGTCCTAACCCAATATAAAGGACAATATATACTTATTCCGGTCAAGTCGGGGTTGATGTGGGTGCATCAACGTCGTGCCCATATTCGCGTATTATACGATGCCTATCGTAAACAACTTGATGAGCGTAAGGGTAATGTTCAACGTGTGCTTTTTCCGGAACGTATCGATTTTACTGTGAGTGAGGCGACTGTGCTCGAAAACATTATGGAGCAGCTCTCGTATTTGGGCTTTGAACTCACATCTTTGGGCGGCGCAAGTTATGCAATACAAGGTATGCCTGCCGGTGTCGAAGGGCTTAACCTTGTCACTCTTTTGTCCGATATAATTCACTCAGTGATGGAGTCTACCTCAGAGGTAGGTGAAAAACTTTACGATACCCTGGCGCTTACTATGGCTAAGCAGGTAGCTATTGTTGTAGGGCAGGTGCTAACTGCTGAAGAGATGAATACACTTGTTTCAAATCTTTTCAAGTGCGATATTCAAGGGCGTACACCGGATGGTAAGTCCATTATATATGTACAATCAGATAACGATATAGCCAAGTTTTTTGCCAAATAGCCCATCCTATTGTTAAAGAACGTTAATGAGAAAAAGAATATTTTTTATATCCTAACAACTTTAGATGTTTTTTAGTATTTTTGCACATCTGTATTTGCGTTTAAAGGCAAGAAGGCTTGATTTTCTTGGTTTTAATCGTATTTATGGTTGCGGAGGAACTTTTTTACACAGAGAATGTTATATTTTGGTGAAGAAATCTTCTGCTAATAATATATTAGAAATTTTTTAGTGTCTAATTAATAGAGAAAAGTATGAAAAAATTTATGATGTCGCTGGTTATCGCCAGCATCGCAATGGTTTCTTTTGCACAGGAAACTGTTACTAGCGAAGTCGTAGTTCCTACTTTGAAGAACAGTGTATCAACAAACAGCTTCTGGAGCAATTGGTTTGTTAGTGTTAACGGTGGTCTTCAGTGGGTAAACGGTGTTAAAACCAATGGCGAGAGTATGTTCGACCACGGTACAGCTGCTATCAACGCTTACGTAGGTAAATGGCATACACCCGGTTACGGATGGAGAGTTGCTTACAACGGTTACGAAATCGATCCCTTGAACAAGGTTCCCCGTTGCAGCTACTACAACGTACACGCTGACGCTATGTTCAACCTCAGCAACCTCTTCTTTGGCTATAACGAGAAACGCGTATGGAACTTCATTCCCTACCTCGGTCTTGGTTATGGTGCAAACTTGGATCGCGATGGTGCTAACGGCAATGGCAAAATGGGTTCTTTGACAGCTAACGCTGGTATCGTAAACACATTCCGTCTTGCAAAACGTTGGGCTCTTAACCTTGAGCTTTCTGCAACAGCCGCTAAGGGTGGTTTCGCAGGTTATGAGTCTACACGCAACGGTTATGACATGATCTTCGCAGCTACAGCCGGTGTTACTTTCCGTCTTGGCAAACCCACATGGGATAACACTCCCGACGTTGACGCTATCATGGCTGCTAACGCTGCAGCTCTTGCTGCTCTCAACGCACAGATGCAGGCAAAAGACTCAGAGAACGCTCAGTTGAAATCTCAGCTTGCTGCTGCTAAGGCAGCTTTGGCTAAGTGCCAGGCAGAGCCTAAGGGTGTTGAGATGTTTGAGTCAGCTCAGTCTGTATTCTTCGCAATCAACTCTTCTAAGATCGATTCTAAGAAAGAGATCCTCAACCTCAAATCTTTGGCTAACGCAGCTAAAGAGACAGGCGTGAAACTTACTGTAACAGGTTATGCTGATAGCGCTACAGGTACAGCTTCTTACAACCAGACATTGTCTGAGGCTCGTGCTAAGGCAGTTGCTGCTAAACTTGTAGAGATGGGTGTTCCCGAAAGCCAGCTTATCGTAGAGGGTAAGGGTGGTGTTGACACAGAAAGCCCCATCCAGTTGAACCGTCGCGTTATCATCGCTCCCGCGAAATAATTGAGGCTTGACAACTGATAAATTTAAAGCGAACCTTTCGGGGTTCGCTTTTTTTTTGAAATATTTCTGCTATTTCAGATTTATTTCAGAATATGTTCCTTAATTTGTGGTAGAGAAACAAACTTGTTGAAGTTTAACCATAAAATGTTTTGAGCTATGAAAAGAATCTTCCTTTTGACTGTCAGCCTCTTATTTATAGGTGTAGGCATTGTTAGAGCCGATAAAGATTATGTCATTACAAAGAGTGAACTTCCGGTGAAGGCACGAGAATTTGTAGATAAATATTTTGCAAAAAGTAAAATATCATATGTTAAGGAAGAGCGAGATTTCTTCGAGAGAAATTATCAGGTTTTCTTTGCCGATGGATCGAAAGTGGAATTTTATCGCAATGGTGAGTGGCGCGAGGTCGATTGTCGCTATACAGAAGTTCCTGCCGTAATAGTTCCTTCCGCAATACTGAATTATGTGAGAGAGCATTTTGCGGGTGAGAAAATTCTGAAAATAGAGCGCGAACGCAGTGATTATGATGTGAAGATTTCAAATAAATTGGAACTTACGTTTGACAAGAATTTTAAGATTAAGGAGATAGATGATTAAACATTTATACTGAGATTTTTTGAATATTCTCAAAAGTGTGCGTTGAAATCCAAAGGCAGCAGGATATTTCTTCGCACATTTTATTTTGGGGGGATATCAACACTACATACTCTTCTCTTACTTTCAAAATATACCTATTCGTATAGTTGCGCTTTCCACTTACAACCAAAAAATATCTGTTATAGAGCAGATAAGAGTTCATTTTAATGTATCTTTGCACAGAAAGAGACACAAATATACATAATATGAGAATATTAGTAACCGGAGCAAGCGGGTTCATTGGCAGTTTTATTGTTGAAGAGGGGCTTGCACGTGGATATGAGGTATGGGCTGGTGTGCGTGACGGCAGCAGTCGTAAATATTTGTCGGATGAGCGCATACGCTTCATAAATCTAAGTTTCAACGATCGCGAGAAACTGACGGCAGAACTTGCCTCTTTTGCCGTGGGGAATGGTCGTTGGGACTGTATTATACATGCAGCAGGCGTTACGAAATGTCTTGATGTTAACGATTTTATGCGTGTGAACTATGAGGGTACGAGAAATTTTCTTGAAGTGTTGCAAGCTTGCAATCTTCTTCCCGAACGTTTCATCTATCTAAGCTCGCTCAGTGTTTTCGGTCCTATATGTGAAGAGCAACCATATCGTCCCATCACAGAGCAAGACACCCCTATGCCCAATACGGCATATGGTAAGAGCAAACTTGCAGCCGAAGAGTTTATAAAGGGTTTTGATGGGTTGAACTATGTAATTATGCGTCCCACAGGAGTGTATGGCCCGCGCGAACGCGATTATTTCAAGATGGCGCAGAGCATAAACAACCATGTCGATTTTTCAGTCGGTTATAAACCTCAAGTAATAACTTTCATATATGTGAAAGACCTTGTGAAATCCATTTATCTTGCGATAGACAAACGTGTCTCATCGCGCTGCTACTTTGTGAGCGAGCCGCGAGGTTATAACAGCCGCAGTTTCAGCGATTACATTCAGTCCGAACTGGGCAAGAAATATGTATTGCATATAAAAGCACCGCTGTGGGTATTGAAGTGCGTATCTATGTGTGCCGAAGTTTTTTCACGTCTTACGGGAAAGGCGAGTACACTCAACAGCGACAAATACAAGATAATGAAGCAGAGAAACTGGCTCTGCGATACTGCTCCCATAGAGAAAGAATTAGGCTTTGCTATCGATTACCCCTTGCAACGTGGTACGAAAGAGATAATTACATGGTATAAGAGAGAAAAATGGCTATAAAACTATTACAACGCGAGGAGATGAGCTACAAACTGCTCGCGGTAGAAAAACTCAATCTGCTCTACAATCTGTTGACATCACTCTTCATTGTGGTGCTTTACGATAGTTTGAACAATCCTCAGAAGATGTTGACAGACCGCTTCTTTATACTTCTGTTGACATTTGTTCCCATATACATATATACCCGTTTCCCCTGCGCTATAACACGCTTTCTCAGGGTTGCCGGTCAGTTGTCTTTGCTATCTTATTGGTATCCCGATACCTTTGAGTTCAATCGCATATTCAGTAATCTCGACCATCTGTTCGCGCAAATCGATCTTACTCTTTTCGGTTGCCAGCCTGCACTGATGTTCGAGCAGGTTTGTAGCAGTTTCTGGGTGCGTGAGGCGTTCAATTTGGGCTATTTTGCCTACTATCCCATGATTGCCACCATTGTCTTCTACTACTTCTTTGCCCGCAATCGCGAGATTGAGCGTTGCACATTTGTTCTTGTAGGTTCGTTCTACATATATTACATCATATATATGTTCCTTCCTGTAGCCGGTCCTCAGTTCTATTTTCCGGTAATAGACCCTGCTCTTGTTGCCGGCGGGCCTTATCCCGAAATAGGGGATTACTTCAATATGCATCCCGAAATAAGCATAGCGCAAAGTGGTAAGGGCGGTCTTTTTACTCATCTTGTTGGAATGGCACAGGCATCGGGTGAGCGTCCTACGGCAGCTTTCCCCAGCTCACATATCGGTATATCCACGGTGATAATGTTGCTTGCTATACGTGCCAAACGTGGGCTTGCGTTAGCGTTGGCACCCTTCTTTTTGCTGCTATGTTGTGCCACTGTGTATATAAAAGCTCACTATCTGATTGATGCCTTTGCCGGTGTGGCGACAGGATTGCTTTTTTACCTTTTGACATCGAAGTTTTTTGATAAATATATGCGTGGGTAGCAAAACTTTCTCTTTTTACAACAGAAAAAGAGAAGAATATATAATCAAAAATAAGAAGCACTTCACTCGCGAGTGAAGTGCTTCTTATTTGGGGTTATAACTTAACTGTTATTTGCCGTATTTCGCTATTTTCTTGATGATTTTAGGAATGTCTGTGTTGTCAATCACTCCATAGAAGTTTTCTGCTCCGGCACCTATTGCAAATAAGGGCACGAAACTTGCCGAGTGGTTAGGACCGGCCCATGAGAGCAACGCCTTGCTGTTAACCATTTGTTTTGCACGTGTTGCAAGCGATGTGAGCTTGCTCTCGCGTTTTGCGATGTCTGTTGTTGCGTATGCTTGCTCGAAGTATGCTCTAAGCTCGTGAGTATCCTCTTTGGTCATCTCTATTTCGTCCCAAAGGCCGAAGTTCTCTTTCAGCAGTTCCTGAACGCGCTCCCAACGCAGTTCCATTCTCGCGCGGCTTGCACGACGCAATATAGAACCCATACGCTCTGCGCTTACTTTCTGTCCTTTAAGAGCCTTCAGGTTAAGGGCATATGCACCGCTGTAGCCAAGTACAAGACCTCCGGTCTCGTGGTCGGCTGTAACGATAATAAGTGTTTCGTTGGGGTGCTTTTTGTAGAAATCGTAGGCTATCTTTATGGCATTGTCGAAGTCGATAACCTCGTTGAGTGCAGTGGCACCGTCGTCGGCATGTGAAGCATAGTCAATCTTGCCACCTTCAAGCATAAAGAAGAATCCTTTCTTGCTCTTCTTGCTGAGAAACTCTATTCCAGCCTCGGCTATTTGCGCAAGTGTCAGGTCGCCCTCCTCGCGGTCGATGGCATAAGGCAGGTCGGTTGCCACATCCTTTTGGTAGAGCATCAATTTTTTTGCACTCTTGCCGTTGGATTTGTAGTCGTCATATCCTCTTGCAATGGTATATCCCTGCTCTTTTGCTTTGGCATAAATTTCGTCGCGCTGCTGGCTTGTGGCAATGAGGTCGCCACCTGCATAGAAGTCGTAGTCGGCAGTGAGCATATCCTTGCCAATCTCATAATATCTTGAGCGGCCGGGCTGGTGTGCATAGAAGGCGCCGGGGGTTGCGTGGTTGATGCCTACCGTGCTTGAGATACCTACAGGAAAGCCTGCCTGCTTTGCTGCGTAAGCTACGCTGTACACGGGTGTGCTGTCCATTGTCACTCCCAAAAAACCGTTCTTGGTCTTTGAACCGGTGGCGAGGGCTGTTCCCGATGCTGCCGAGTCGGTCACGCCGTTGCTCTTTGAGTAGGTGCTCACAAAAGCGCTCTTAGGGAACTGTGTGAAGCATAGCTTGTTGGGACGACCTATCACGCCTTCGAGCTCACCTAAATAGTATTCTGTGCCAAGCACGTGTGAAGGTCCCATGCCGTCACCGATGAAGTAAAATACATACTTCGGGGTTTTTGCTGATACAGTCACTGCTATCAGCAGCAACATGAAAAATCCAAATAACTTTTTCATTTTAGTTGTTTTTTGTAGTTTATATGTGTGGCTTTAAGATACCTTTTACTCTTTGGGGTGTCCATTCTTGCCTATGAACAATATGTTGCCCGAACTGTTCTCGCGTATTGCATAGAAGAACGGACGGTCAATTTTCATGTTTTTTATAACAGGAGGGCCGGCTGCTGTGGCTTCAAGCATTACCGATGTTACGGCTGCTGCTTCAGCACCCTCTTCGTCTACCTTTACAAAAGTCTTTTGCATGACGTTGCCAATGTATATATCCTCCGAGGTCGATATTTCGGAAAAATCTGCCATGCCCGGGGTGAACGCATTGCTCATTCCCATAGCCTGCAATGTCTGTTTCAGACTTGTGCCATAGTCGGCTTTGAAACGGGGCAATGCAAGGTTTACCTCATATTTCTCAGAGTTGCTGCACCACTGTGCAAAGTTTTCGGAAAGTGCTGCTGCAGCGTTGTCCATGCCGACTCCATCGCGTGGAAGTATGAAATACATACTGAACACTCCTCGTCCGAATGGTTTTGCAACCATTTGCACTGTTTCGTCTTCGTAATATTTTGTGTCGAATGTTTGGTGCATCATCTGCACTGTTATCTTTTCTCCATTTTCTTTTGTGAACGTTTCTGCTGTGGTGCGGTTTTTGGAGAATGTTTTTCCCCAACGGCCGTTGAAGTAGAGAGCGTTTATCAGCATCATGCGTGTCATGGGACTCAGCTCTTTGACAATTTCATTTATTTTGCCGGCTGTTTTTTGTGAGCACCAGTCGTTGATCACCTTTACTGTTGTAGCGTCGAAAGCTACATTTTTCACCTCTGCATCGTAGTATCCCTTGTTCTTTTTCAGAAAATCTTTTTCGACCTTTATTTTGTCGCTGATCCACACCGAGTTTGCAACTTCCACCTTTACGCGCTCGGGGTCAAGTGTCGATAGGCGGTTGATGCACTTTTGCAAGTAGACGTTTATTGAGTCTGTCTCAATGTCTGAAAAGCCCAGTGTTGCATAAATCTCTTTAGCGGTTGCCGTACCTGCACCATTGGCAGCCATGGCAAGTGCCCACGATGCGCTCATGGGCGAAATGCAGAAATTGTCGCTGTTCTTTTCGTTCTTGTACACTTCGTGGAACAAGCCTGTGGCAAAATTGTGTGATTTTACAGCTGTCTCATACTCTTTTTCCGAGAATGAGTTTTGTGTAGCAGTTTGTGTCGTTGTTCCGCAGGCTGTCAGCATCAGTGTGATTGTTACTATTGATAGTATCTTTTTCATGTTATGTTCAGAATAAGAATCGTGTTATGTCGTTATAGGTTGCAAGCAGGAAGAGTCCAAGCAGGATGAACATGCCCACCATTTGTGCATATTCAAGGAATTTGTCGCTGGGTTTACGTCCGGTGACAACCTCCACCAGTAGGAATAGCACATGACCTCCATCTAAGGCGGGAATGGGCAATATATTCATGAAGGCAAGTACTATTGAAAGGAATGCTGTCATCAACCAGAAACGATGCCAATCCCATACCGAGGGGAACATGCTGCCTATTGTGCCGAACATGCCTACCGATTTTGCTCCTTCGCTTGAGAATACATATTTGAAGTCGCTGACATAGCCTTTAAGTATGTTGCAGCCATATTTCACTCCGGCGGGGAATGACTCAAAGAAGCCATACTCCTTGGTCACAGGGGTATACCCTAGTTCGCGTGGCATTACTCCCAATTTGTATGTAGAGTCCATTTCGGCGGTGAGTGTAACCATGTTTGTGTCTCTCACAAGGGTTATCTCAATGCTTTTGCTATCACTTGTTTTTGCCTCTTCGAGGGTTGTCATCAGTTTATACCACGAGTTTATGGGCTTTCCTGAAATTGAGATAATGCTGTCTCCGCGTTGTATGCCACACATCGCAGCCACGCTTCCTTCCATTATGCTGTCTATCACTGCGGGTATGCGGTACTGCATGAATGGACTCTCTTTGCCAAGGTCGAGCAGCCCGAAACCTTCGGGCAGTGTCACGGTCGTCTCGACGCCGTTGCGAAGTACCACAATGCTTCCGTTGTCAACCAGCTTACGTAGCAGGTCGACATCATATTTTTGCAGTTCCTCGTCGCCGCATCGGAGCAGTATGTCGCCATCGACAAAACCCACTGCTTTTGCCTGCTCGTTAAATTCCATACCATATTTGGCGTCCTGCACTTTGTAGTAGCTTTCGCCCCATGTGAAAAGAACCATCGAATAGATGAAGAGGGCGAGGATGAAGTTGAAAAGCACACCGCCTATCATGATGAGCAGACGTTGGTATGCCGGTTTTGCTCTGAATTCGTATGGCTGAGGTGGCAGTTTCATCTGTTCGGTATCCATCGACTCGTCTATCATTCCCGATATTTTGCAATATCCACCGAGGGGCAACAATCCTATGCCATACTCGGTGTCGCTGGTTTTGGGTTTCCATTTGAAAAGCGAGAATTTATAATCGAAAAACAGATAGAACTTCTCAACTCTGACCTTGAAGAGACGAGAGAAGATAAAGTGCCCGAATTCATGTATCAACACCAGTAGACTCAACGCCATTATAAGTTGTAGGGCACGAATAAGAAAAATTTCCATAAATGTCTTTTGTCTTTTATATAATGTTTATATCTATTGATTTGTTTTTAAATCCATCCCTCCACCATGCGTCTTGTTGCACTGTCTGTGGCAATGAGGTTGTCCAATGTGGGCTTCAACTGATAGTCCGAACTTTGCAGCGCGCGTTCTATAAGGCGGCTCATTTCAGTGAATTTTATTCTTTCGGCAAGGAATGCTGCTACGCATACTTCGTTGGCTGCGTTCAGCACACAAGGCATGTTGCCGCCCATGGTAAGGGCATGGTAGGCAAGTTGTAGGTTGGGGAATCGCTCTATGTCGGGTGTCTCGAAGGTAAACTCCTTTATGGTTGAGAAATCGAGACGTTCAAATGTGGAACTCAGACGTGTGGGGTATGACAGTGCATACATTATGGGTAGTCTCATGTCGGGTGTTCCTAATTGTGCTTTTACTGCTCCATCGGTAAACTGCACCATCGAGTGTATCACTGATTGTGGGTGCACCACCACCTCTATTTTTGATGGCTCGATGCCGAAAAGCCATTTTGCCTCGATGACCTCCAGGCCTTTGTTCATCATAGATGCTGAGTCGATGGTTATTTTTGCACCCATACTCCAATTGGGGTGTTTCAGTGCCTGCTCCTTTGTAACATTAGCAAGCTGTTCTTTGCTGAATGTGCGGAAAGGTCCTCCCGAGGCTGTGAGAATGAGTTTTTCCACTTTGTTGTCTCTCTCTCCGGCAAGGCATTGGAATATTGCCGAGTGTTCCGAGTCGACAGGCAGGATGGGTGTCTGATGTTTCATTGCAAGCTCGTTTATCAGTTCTCCTGCAACCACCATTGTTTCTTTGTTTGCCAGTGCTATTGCTTTTCCTGCTTTTATAGCTTCAATGGTAGGGCGCAATCCGGCAAAGCCTACAAGTGCAGTTACCACTATGTCTATGGGCTGCGACTGTACTACCTGGCAGATAGCTTCGTATCCTCCATAGACTTTTATAGGCAAATCTTTCAGTGCCTCTTTCAGTTGTTCATATTTGGTTTCGTTGGCAATGACCACTACCTCTGGGAGGAATTTGCGTGCCTGTTCTATAAGTTCATCAACTTTTTCATTTGCTGTAATGGCATAAATCTCGAAACATTCGGGATGTTCTTCTACCACTTGCAATGTCTGTACTCCTATAGAACCGGTGGAGCCTAGTATGGCTATCACTCTTTTGTGTGTTTCTGTCATCTCTTGTGTCTTTATGTTTTTGGTGCAACGACCTTTTTTCTGGTTCTGTTGCTATTACTAAAATGCAATATAAATTTCAGGGTTAAGTGGCTCTCCTCTGTGCCACAGCTCAAAGTGTAGGTTTGCTTTGTGGTTGCTTTGTTGTTTGTCGGGTTGCAGTGTGGCATTGCCTAAGGCGGCAATAACTTCTCCTCCTGCCACCCTGTCGCCAACTCTTTTGAGCACCGAACGGCAGTTGCGATACACCGATGTCAGGTTCTGCTTGTGTTGAATGACAAGCACATATCCGTCGTTGGCTGTGTAATCGCTCATTATAACTGTTCCATCAAGTATGGCAAGTACGCTCTCTCCCGGGTTTTCTGCAATGTCTACGCCATAGTGACGGAGATTTGCGTCGAATTTTCTCTTTATCAATCCTCTTGTGGGGCAAAAAAGATGTAGCTCTTGCAATGCGCCCACGGTTGCTGCTTGTGAAGTGAGATTGAATCTCTCTTTTTCTTCAAATTCTTTGGCAAACTCAGCCTCAGTCTCAGTCGTCTCTATTGGGTAACCCTCTTTGGTTTTCAAAGTATCGGGGGGTAGTATGCTGTCTATTTCTACACCGTCCATTATGGTGCGTATGTTGGCAATGTATCTGTTTTGTTTGTCCACTTCGTTTCTCAGAGAGTCTATGCGCAACACCTCACTCATTATCTGTTCGCGTGCTTTTTCATTGACATGCCCGGGGAGGTATTCTCCCACCGGGGTGAACACTATTATTAGGTAGAGTACGCCTATTACCATCAGCAACGACAACGAGAGGGATATTATCACTCCAATGGGTGAGATATTAATTCCGCGAGAGTCTTCACTTTTGTTCTCGTTCTGTATTGTCAGCCTATATTTGCGTGTTAGTTTCTTTTTTATTTTGTCTTTAGCCATCGTGAGTGGTGTTATGTTGTTATAAGGCCTTCGGGGAGGTTCAGGGTTATCAACCGCTCTTCGTGATTTATCTCTTTTATAAATTCCTCTACGGCCGGGATGAGCATTTCGTCGCCATTGTTTTCTACTACGAACAGGGTGTTTATGGTGCTGTCGTCAATATCGATAAGTGTTCCTATCTCACCCAAATTCTCGTCTATGACGCTGAAACCCACAAAGTAGCTCCATGTGAGGTTCTCTTCTTCGTCAACCCATTCGCGTGGAATGTATGTGGCATGATTGGTGAGAAACCTAACACTCTCGGCGCTATCCAAACGCTCAAGTTTCACAATAATTGTATCGCCGTTCTTGCTTCGCGAGTTTTCTATGAAGAATGGTACAAGTATGCCATCAATGTCAACCGCTACAAAGTCGCATCCCTCGCCTAACAGAAATCCTTCGCCGGCAATACCTATCTCGCCTTTGGTTCCATGGGGTTTAGTGAATTTTCCAAAGTATATGTAATCCTCTTTTCTCAGCATCCTGAATGTCTCTTTTGCTTGTTACGACCTTGTTATCTTTGCTCCTAAGTTGCGCAGACGCTGTTCGAGGTTCTGATAGCCTCTGTCGATCTGTTCTATGTTGTCGATGCGGCTGGTGCCCTCTGCACTTAGTGCGGCAATAAGCAATGCTATACCTGCACGTATGTCGGGCGAACTCATGGTGCGTGCTTTCAATTTGAACTCTTGGTTATGTCCTATTACAACAGCTCTGTGAGGGTCGCATAATATTATCTGTGCGCCCATGTCTATTAGTTTGTCGACGAAGAAAAGGCGGCTTTCAAACATTTTTTGATGTATCAGAACACTTCCTTTGGCTTGCACCGCTGTTACTAACATCACACTCAACAGGTCGGGCGTCAGTCCCGGCCATGGTGCGTCGGATATTGTCATTATGGAACCATCAATGAATGATTCAATCTGGTAATTTTCTTGTGCCGGTATGAATATGTCGTCATCTTTCTGCTCGAACTGCACTCCTAATCGTTTGAAACTTTCGGGGATTATCCCGAGGTTTTCGAATGACACATCTTTTATTGTTAGTTCACTTTTTGTCATTGCTGCCATGCCGATGAAGCTGCCTACCTCAATCATATCGGGCAATATGCGGTGGTTGCAACCACCCAACGAATCAACTCCTTCAATGGTGACAAGGTTGCTGGCTATACCGCTTATTTTGGCTCCCATGCGGTTGAGCATCTTGCATAATTGTTGCAGGTAGGGTTCACAAGCTGCGTTGTAGATTGTAGTTGTTCCTTTGGCAAGGGTGGCTGCCATTATTATGTTGGCGGTTCCTGTCACCGAGGCTTCGTCGAGCAACATGTAGCATCCTGTTAGCTTTTTGGCGCTCAGACGATAAATCTGACGTTTGTCGTCGTGCTCGAATGTTGCACCCAATTTTTGTAATCCTACAAGGTGGGTGTCGAGCCTTCTGCGTCCTATCTTGTCGCCACCGGGCTTGGCAATAAGCGCACTGCCGAAGCGAGCGAGTAGCGGTCCCATGAGCATTACCGAGCCTCTGAGGCTTGAGCAACTTTTCAGGAAGTCGTCGCTTTGAAGATAGTCCATGTTGATGTTGTCTGCCTGGAATGTGAAGCGTCCTTCGCCTGTCTGGCTCACCGACACTCCCATTCTTATGAGCAACGATATAAGGTTGTTTACGTCAAGTATGTCGGGAATGTTTTCCACGGTTATCTTCTCCGATGTAAGCAGTGTTGCGCAAATTATTTGCAGCACCTCGTTCTTTGCTCCTTGCGGCACGATTGTTCCTTGCAGTCGTTGCCCGCCCTCTATGATGAATGATGCCATGGTTACTTAATATTTTTTCTTGAATATCTTTTTGCGCTTTTGGTTGTTGCGGGCGAAATTGTTGTATTGGTTATAGCTGTTTTTTATTTCCCCCTCTTGTATGTCTATTTTCCCATTGGAGTATTCGCGGAGGTCGTCAAAGATGTGTTTGTCGGTGACGGTGTCTTTGTTCCATGCAAGATAGTCCTTTTTCATCTGTACAGTGATGAGGCCTATCAGGTTGTCACGCTCCTCGCCCTCTTCCATTTCGCATGCTATGGTTATCATCTCTTCCACAAAACGTCCGTAGTGTCTGTTCTTTACCTCTCCTTTTAGGTAAGGAATGGCATCGGGTAGTTGGTTGAACTTCTCTTTGCGGATAACTTCGCAGGGGTAGTCTATGTCTAGTTTGAAATCGGACATTATGGCTATGTGATCCCACAATTTGCGTATCTCCTCGGGCGATTCTTTTGCTGTGGGGAACATTCCTCCCATGATGCTGACGATTGTTTCGGCGCATTTCTGTCGCTCTTCGCGCTCTTCTATCGTCAGTGCATGGTCTACCATTTTCTGTACGGCACGACCATATTCGGGTAGGGGTAGTCTCTTCTTTTTGGTGTTGTATTCCATCATGGCTTATGTCGTTTTTAGCAAGTCTTTCGACTTTGTGGCTATGAAGTTTTTCAGGTAGAATGGCTCAAAGTAGGCAATGTCTTCAAATTTCTCATCCAACCATGCTCTCTCTGATAGTGGCATCATCCATTTTGCAAGGGGGTGGCAGTGCTTGTCGAGAAAATGGGCATTGGGGTGGTCGATGATGGTACTGCATTTTTTGGCTCCGTCGCCAAAAAAGTATACCGGTTGCTTGTCGAGGTAGTCGACGAAACTTTCGCTTGTCACTATTTCAGCGCGTGTCTCCATCAGTGTGTTCAAGGCGCGGTCGTATATGGTGGTGTAAACCTCGTTACGGCGTGCATCAATCATGGGACACAATAGGGCGTCTTCAGGCAGGTCGTCGCGGAAAAGTACCGGAACTGCCATTATTTTGGTCGTTGGAATGGCTATAAGCGGAATATTTCTGCCATAACATACGCCTTTGGCTGTGGATGAGGCTATGCGAAGTCCGGTGTACGAACCGGGACCACAGCTCAGTGCCACTGCATCAATCTTCATGGCGCGGCTGTCGGCTGTGTTTATTGCCTCCTCGACGAATGGCGCAAGCACTTGCGCATGTGAACGCTCGTCGTGACTTTCGCGGTTGAAAAAGTTCTCTCCGCTTTCGCTTAGCGATACGGAACAGATGTTCGTTGCTGCTTCTATATTTAATATTATTGCCATTTTATTTTGTTGTTTCTCAATGTGATAGCGGAATGTAAAACTGCTTGCGTCAAGTTTTGTGGGCACTCTTCTCACTATTAGTTACAAAGATAGTGAATTTAAAAATAAATCGGGGTAGAAAAATAGCGAAAAAAAGTTATATCTTTGCACAAAAGATTACAATATGATTTACTCTATGACCGGCTACGGTAAGGCCGTGGCAATGTTTCAGAATAGAAAGATTTGTGCAGAGGTGCGTTCGCTTAATGGCAAGGCTATGGATTTGTCGGTGAGAGTGGCGCCGCAGTTTCGTGAAAAAGAGATGGAGATAAGAACCCTCATTACCACTCGTCTCGAACGTGGTAAGGTCGATTTTTCGCTTTGGGTGGAACAGGCAGACAACGTTCCTGTGATGCCCTCTATCAATGTCTCTGTTATGCAAAATTATATAGCACAGATGAATGCTGCTGCTGAGGCTTCCGGGGTAGCAATGCCTGAAAATATGATGGAGATATTGCTCCGTATGCCCGAGGTTGTATCTCATAAAGATGTATGCGAATTTACCGAGGAGGAGTGGGCGGTTGCGACTGATGTTATCTCGAAAGCTCTCGATGAAATGGTCGATTTTCGACGTCAGGAGGGTGAGGCGCTTGCTCTTAAATTCCGCAGCAAAATAGATAATATCGCAGCGTTGCTTGCTTCGGTCGAGGTCTACGAGAAAGAACGTGTCGAGAGGATTCGTGCTCGTATACTCGATGCTCTTGAGAGTAAGCTGGGTGTGGAGTATGATAATAATCGCTTCGAGCAGGAACTTATTTACTATATAGAAAAGCTCGATGTGAACGAAGAGAAGCAGCGCCTTTCCAACCATCTTGGCTATTTTATAGCAACTATGGAGGGCGAGCATGGACAAGGCAAAAAACTCGGTTTTATAGCGCAGGAAATGGGGCGTGAAATAAATACTCTTGGTAGTAAGAGCAACCATGCCGAGATGCAAAATATTGTCGTTAAGATGAAGGACGAACTTGAACAAATTAAGGAACAGGTTTTAAATGTGATGTAAAATGATGAAAACTAATGGTAAAACTATAATATTTTCGGCACCATCAGGCTCAGGGAAATCAACACTTGTGCGCTATTTGATGTCGGTCAACAATTCATTTGCCTTTTCTGTGTCGGCTACAAGCCGCCCGCCTCGTGGCAGCGAGAAACATGGAGTTGAGTATTTCTTTTTTACCCCCGAGGAATTTCGTGCAAAAATTGCTGCCGATGAATTTGTGGAGTACGAAGAGGTCTACACCGATGTCTTTTACGGAACTTTGAAGTCGCAAGTAGAGGCACAACTCGAAAAAAGCAATATTTTGTTCGATGTTGATGTAAAAGGTGGTTGCAGCCTGAAAAATTATTATGGCGATAGGGCTCTGTTTATCTTTGTGCAAGCTCCCTCTGTAGATGAACTGAGGGCGCGTTTGACGAAGCGTGGCGACACTGCGCCTGCCGAGATGGAGAAGCGTCTTGCAAAGGCGGAGTATGAGATGACTTTCGCCTCCCGTGCCGATGTTGTCATTGTTAACGATGATCTTGAAAAAGCACAAAAGGATTTGTTGGATGTTGTAAATAAATTTCTCAGTGAGTAAAAAGCGTGTAGCTGTATTCGGTGGCAGTTTTGATCCCATACACAATGGGCATGTAGCTCTTGCCCGTGCTGTTTGCGAGAAGGATTTCGCCGACGAGGTGTGGTTTCTTATTACGCCTCTCAATCCTCATAAGCAGGGTGCAAACTTGACCGATGAAAAGGTTCGTTTTCAAATGGCAAGTTTGGCGCTTGCCGACGAAAATGGGCTTGTCGCTAGCGACTTTGAATTTTCACTCCCACGCCCGTCGTACACCATTAACACGCTCGATGCACTGGAACGCTCATACCCGGGTTGCGAATTTTTACTATTGATGGGCGCCGATAATTGGCTAAAGATTGATAAGTGGTACAAGTCGGAAGAGATACTTTCCCGTTTCGGGGTGATAGTCTATCCTCGTGGCAACGAAGAGAAACCACTGTTGCCCGACAATGTTCGTTGGCTCAGTTCGCCACTGTATGACATCAGTTCGACCGAGGTGCGACATGCCATTTCGTGTGGCAATGATATTTCCGAATGGTTACACCCCGATGTGCTTGATTTTATTAAAGAGAATAAGTTATATACAAGTTTATGAAAAAGATAGTTATATTGTTTGCCTTTTTGCCATTGTGTACCTTGGCTCAGAACGATGTGAAATTTTACGATGAAATGAGCGATGTTTTGCAGGCTGTTTTTTGCGATTATGCAAAAAAAGGAGAAGTGAAATATATGGCAAGTTCACACGGACAGTATGTTGGGCAATTGATCGACAATGTCATATATGGATGGGGCCATTTTCTGTCCGATAATGGCAAGCAGGTTTTCGGGCAATATGCACGTGGAAAACATATCTTCGGTATTGCAATGGGCGATGGCGTAGCTCGTGTCGGTGGCGAGCAATCCTATGTCGAATACAGTCTTTCAACGGGCGATGTGGTTCGAGTGCACACTGTCGAAGGCGATATTTATTATCCCGATTCAATTCTAGCCCCATATACATTCCGCAAGATAACCTATGAAAATGGCGATGTTTATTATGGCGAAGTTCATAACGGTCGCCGTCACGGCTATGGAGTATATTATTGGACAAACGGCGATTTCTGGTATGGAAAATACAGCAATGGTTATCGTCAAGGCTATGGTGCTCTGTTCAAAACCGATAGAAGGGTCTTTTATGGAAAATGGGTAGGTGATAGCAAGGTTGATTGATGATGCTTAACATTTGGTAAATAAATTCCAAAATTTGTGGTATTTTCACAAAAAAACTTTATTTTTGCTATTCAGAAAGGATGTATAGGATATAAAAATAAATAATTCATTAATTAAATAATTTAATATCAATTTATTATGTGGTTAACTAATTCTTCTGTGGGAAAAAAGGTTATCATGAGCGTTTCGGGTATTGCCCTCGTTCTTTTCCTTCTTTTTCACATGTCAATGAACTTGGTCGCTATCTTCAGCGGCGAAGCTTACAACATGATTTGTGAGTTTTTGGGTGCAAACTGGTATGCATTGGTTGCAACAGCGGGTCTTGCTGCCCTTGTTGTGGTGCACTTTGTTTACGCTATTATCCTCACACTTCAGAACAAAAAGGCACGTGGTGGTCAGGCTTATGCCTACACAACAAAGCCTAAAGAGGTAGAGTGGGCATCGCAGAATATGTTTGTTCTCGGTGTTATTGTAATTCTTGGTATTGGTCTCCACCTTTACAATTTCTGGGCTGAAATGCAGCTTGTTGAGGTAATGCATATGTTGGGCGCAAATGTAGATACCACATACGCTGCCGATGGCGTTTACCACATCAAGAATACATTTGCTTCTCCTGTTTATCTTGTTCTCTACCTTGTGTGGTTGGTAGCTCTTTGGTTCCACCTTACACACGGTTTCTGGAGCGCACTTCAGACACTCGGTTGGAACAATCAGGTATGGTTCGAGCGTTGGCGTTGCATCGGTAACGTAGTTGTTACCCTCATCGTTGCAGGCTTTGCAGCTGTTGCCCTTGTTTACGCCTTCTGTCCTTGTGTCGGCGGATGCTAATTAATTATTCTGTATAAAAATTTAAAAAACATATATTATGGCTAAAATAAGTTCAGAAAAGTTGAATTCCAAAATTCCCGAAGGTCCTTTGGCCGAGAAATGGACGAACTATAAGGCTCATCAGAAGTTGGTTAACCCCGCCAACAAACGTAATCTTGATATCATCGTTGTAGGTACAGGTCTTGCAGGTGCATCAGCCGCTGCTTCACTCGGTGCCATGGGCTTCAATGTGCTTAACTTCTGTATTCAGGATTCTCCCCGTCGTGCTCACTCAATCGCAGCACAGGGCGGTATCAATGCAGCAAAGAACTATCAGAACGACGGCGACTCAGTATACCGTCTTTTCTACGATACAATTAAGGGTGGTGACTATCGTGCACGCGAGGCAAACGTTCACCGTCTTGCCGAGGTTTCAGGTGCTATCATCGACCAGTGTGTAGCGCAGTGTGTACCTTTCGCACGTGAATACGGTGGCTTGCTTG
>JAFTTA010000271.1 GCA_017467015.1 Bacteroidaceae bacterium | reverse complement strand
CAAAAGTACTACTTTTTTTTTTACTTCTTAGTAGGAATAACGTATTTATCGCCTGTCTGTTTAACATATTCTTTTAAATATGCCTTAGGATAGCCGGGACGCTTAACAGTTGCACCAACACCCGAGGGGGTACGCTCGAACTTGCCGTTTTTTTCGGGTTTTACGACAAAGTCGTTGTACTTCACAATCATATATTCGGCAAATTTCTTCCACTCGGCAAGAGCATCTTCTGCCACGCGACAAGTATAATCGGTGAGCTGCTTTTTAACAAATTTGGGAGAGCCTATGAAGTTCTTTGCCGCCTCTGCCTCGATAGCTTTAACCTCTTCGATGGTGCGGTTCTCAAAGCCACGCTGTACGCGGCGCATATCATCTATCACCAAAGAATATTTGGGATATATCATGTTTGCTACCCAGTTGAACACCCAGTACGATGATTTCCAAGAGAATGTCACTGGGTCGGCATACTCCTCGGCATAGCAATCGGGCACGCGGTCTGTGCAGCAATATACGGGAGTGTAAATCATCATGTCGGCATCGTCGCAACCGAACCACAGAACACCACCCACTGCGTCGGGCAATGAGCGACGCATCTGTGCCACAAACACAAATGCCGATTGCATGGTAGAGATGGGGCGTTCGTTGAAATATTTCACTCCGTCAACCTCGAAGCTGAGGGGAGAGAGACGATAAGGCATATCGAACATGCCGCCACCTATTTCACCCGAAAGATCAAAAGGAGTGCCCTCGTAGTGGTCGCGCATACCATTCTGCACATCCTGCAATGTAAGTGGTTTTTTGGGTTTCATGTAAAGAGGAATAGCTGTTGCTGTCGCGTCGCCTTTTGCCCAATCGAGGTATTTGTTCATATCCTCGCTACCGAACATATTGAAGAAGCTCCATACACGGGCATCGCAGTATCGCAAACCGCCAAAATCAAAGGGACAATATGCTGCTGCAAAATTGAAATCTTCGTCCTTGCCACTGAAATAGCCTCTTTTACGCGCGAAGGAGACAACATCCTTGGAATACATCACATTCTCTTTGTCTTTCATATCGAACTTGTGTATGCGCGACTGGTTGGCATGCGCCGAGATACAATCGTCGGGAATGCGCACTGCCACCCACACGATGCCTTTTTCGATGCCGCCCTTGCCTACAACCTCTAAAATCCATGCTTCGTCGGGGTCGGCAATAGAGAAACTCTCGCCACTGCTGCAATAGCCATACTCGTTACAGAGAGAGGTTATCACGTTGATAGCTTCGCGCGCTGTCTTTGAGCGCTGCAATGCAATGTGCATCAAGCTGCCATAGTCCATCATGCCGGTGGTGTCAACGAGTTCCTCGCGACCACCGAATGTTGTCTCGGCAATGGCTACCTGAAATTCGTTGATGTTACCTATGACATTATATGTCTGACGAGCCTCGGGAATGCTGCCAAGATAGCGCTGCTCTTCCCAATCGTAGAGATCGCGCATGGTGCCTTCGGGGTGCACAGCAGCAGGGAAATGATAGAGGAAACCGTTCATACCGTAGCTATCGCAACTGTATGTAATGAATACAGAGCCGTCGGCAGAAGCCTTTTTGCCCACAAGAAAATTTGTACAAGCCTCGGCAGTTGCAACAAGCGCCACAAGACTTAAGATGGTTAAAAAGATTTTTTTCATAGCTATTTCAATATTTAAATGATTTTTCAATAACTGTTTCGTTACCTGCACCATCGACAACTACAAGTCGCAAGCTGTGAGTGCCACGAGCAACCACTTCGGATTTAAGGTCACAGCTGAGACGGGCATTTTTCGAGCTGAATTTGAAGAGCCTGAACTCGCCGTCGACATACCCTTTGTAGCTGCTTACACCCGTCTCCGAGTCGCCTATATAAAAAGATAGACGACCGTCGCGTTTCCACTGCTTCTCGTTCACAGGCTTCACCGTGGGCGGTATAGTGTCCATGGCAATCTCGTAGCTGCCAAGGTTGGTTATCTTTGCCACCATGCGACCATCGCTGTAAGAGCCACCCACACCATAACCGCCACTGCCACGCACACGACGTATGTAACATTTCGCCAACAATTCTTGCGGTGGCATATTTTTGAACTGTATGGATAGTTCGCATCCGTGCCACAGAGGTTGCGTAGAGGCATTGAATGAGTAGCGGTCGGAGAGAGCGTCGGGCATTTCCTCGCGTTCAACACGCAACATGGCATCCTCGAAAAGTTCCCCGGCTGGGATTTTCAGCCTCATGCCCAGGCCGCGTATTTCATTGTCGATATCCCAACAGAGATATTGCGATGCAGCAGAATTTACCGCGGATATATCCGACGGCTCGCCCTTGATTACAAAAGCATAGCTGCTGACATTGCCATGCATATCGGCTAGCATATATCTTATTTCATATATTCGTTCCTCGTCGACACGCAACCATCCGTTGTTGGCATCTGCCGAGAGCATCCGCAAGGGATTATTGTCGAGAAGATGTGAACGCATATACCACTCACCATGCTGATAGTGAGCCTCGTAATCGACCCAAGCATTTATCAGACGGTTTTCGCTGAAAGCCACCCTGTCCATAGTGCATGAAAAGAGCAACGAATCGTCGGCATGAAGTTCCATGTGATAGACACCATAATTGTTCGACGTGTTGTCCATGAAATCGAGTGCTTTCACAGCAAAGCCCACCTCACCCCACGCTGTGATAGTATCCTTTATGCTGTTGTCGACAATGCGACGGGTACATTTTTTATTATCCCCATTGACCACTCCCCTGCCGGGACGCGGATATAGCGTGACAGCATATGCTTTGGGAGGTTTGCTGTCCTTGACATGTTTTTTATAAAAGCGCAAAGGGTTCACAAGTTCATTGCTCTCTGTCTCGCGTACTTCAAAGTGGAGGTGCGGCCCGAAAGAGTAGCCGGTGTTTCCACTCATGGCAATAACATCACCACGTTGCATAGGATATTCATCCTGCTTAAAAGAGAGGTCTACGGCAAATGTTTCGTCACTATATTGCCTGCGACGCACACACGCCTCTATGTCAGGTGTAAAACTATCGAGATGCCCATACACGGTGGTATACCCGTTGTAATGTGTGACATAGAGCGCATTGCCGTAGCCGCCGGGAGTAACCGTCACACGCGACACATAGCCGTCGGCAGGAGCATGAATAGGTTTACCCGTCACCCCCTGTGTCTTAAAGTCGAGACCGCCATGAAAGTGATTGGAGCGCAGTTCGGCAAAATTGCCGCTGAAAAGCACAGGAAAATCGAAAGGCAGTGAGAACTCCTCTTTATCGTTCGTCGCCGATGCGTTAAGAGCAAAGGCTGGAAGCAAGAATATCATGAAAAGAAGCCTTTTGCTCATATTCCTTTAACCATTTTGCGTAAGAAAAAATAGATGCGTGCCTGCAACATGAATAGCGGAAAACTGCATTTGAAAGGTATGAAGCCGAATTTCCGTTTCAACGATGTCGGCAGACGCTCGGGTTCTATGGCAGCATGGTGGTGCTTGATGCGTTCGCGCACCGACGTTCTTTGCTCAGCTGTCAGTGTGCCGCCATAACGCCAGTAATATCCGCTGACTGCAACCACGTTCTGCCACAGGCGTGCTTCGATGTGATTGATATATTCCTCGGGCTGACGCTCATCGACAAGCATCTGTTTGAGCGACGCAGTTGCCTCCATCCAATCGGCATAGCGTATGCCGGGATTGTGCAGCGTACTTTCGGTATGCTGAAAATAGTAATACACTCCAGTGCAGAAACGCACTTTGCCCGAGTGGAGATAGTGGCGGCGGGCTGTATTATCGTCGCTATAAAGCAGGCTCGATGTGTCGAAAGGATATTTTTCGTACAGCGCACGACGTGCTACGTAAAGCCCATGGATGTCCCAGTCGAGAGCAAGACGCATAGCATCTGCCCCGTCGAGCACATCGCCTGAAAATTTACTTGTAAAATCGTATTCTTTGCCTGTGTCGGCATCGTGATAGACCATTCGGAAAAGTACCGAGGCTGTGTCGCTATACTTCTCAAGCAGTTCCACTGCACGCTCCAATGCATCGGCTGACAACCAATCGTCACTGTCGACCATTGTCACATAGTCGCCGGTGGAGATATTGAAAGCATCGTTGCGCGACACAGCAGGACCGCAGTTTTGTGAGTGGGATATATATTTTATAAAATCATACTTCGAAGCATACTTTTTTACGATGTCAATTGAGCCGTCACTCGAGGCATCATCGACACAAATGACCTCAACATTGGGGTAAGTCTGCGCACAAAGCGAGTCGAGGCATCGTGGAAGCCATCGGACAGCATTGTACACAGCCACAAGCACAGAGACCCTTTTTACCATCGCAACAGACGTTTAACACGGTTCAACAAACGCTCTACATAGCCCATTCTTTTCGAGAGCATATAGAACGACAATAGCGTAGAGAGCCCTACGCACACGAAACCGCATATCCAATAATGCCATTCCCCTTTGTAGATGTGTGTCACT
>JAFTTA010000270.1 GCA_017467015.1 Bacteroidaceae bacterium | reverse complement strand
TGTGTTTGTGTGTTACTGTCCCAATTCCAACTGATTCTTTACAAGAGTATAGTATGCTCCACGTTTTTGAGTAAGTTCAGCGTGCGTGCCCTCCTCTATCACCTTGCCTTTGTCGAGGACTATTATTTTGTCGGCATCTTTCACTGTGCTAAGTCTGTGCGCAACCACTACAACTGTCTTGCCTTTGTAGAATTCGTGCAGGTTCTCCATTATTATCTTCTCGTTGTTCGAGTCGAGAGAGTTTGTGGCTTCGTCGAAGAATATGAATTCCGGATTCTTATATACTGCACGCGCTATGAGCATTCTCTGTTTCTGTCCTTGACTTATTCCGTTGCCCTCGGCACCTATTTCTGTATTATAGCCAAGCGGTAGTGAATCGATGTAGTCACTTATGTTTGCAACTTCCACTGCATGCTGCAACCTTTCGTAGTCGACTGTTTCATCGGCAACTGCAATGTTGCGTGCAATGGTGTCGGAGAATATATACCCCTCCTGCATCACCGAGCCGGTCTTGCTACGCCAGAAGTGTGGATTCATCATAGCCAATGGCGTGTTGCCTATTTTTATATTTCCACGGTTGGGTGTGTAGAATCCAAGCAGCAGTTTTATGAGTGTGGTTTTACCGCTGCCGCTTGCACCAACGATGGCTGTTACTTTATGTTCGGGAATTTTCAGTGTTACATCTTCGAGGGCATAGTCCCTGTCTGCACCGCTGTAGCTGAAGGTTACATTCTCGAATGTTATATCTTTCTTGTTCGGCAACGTTGCTATT
The DNA here is from genome assembly GCA_017467015.1 of Bacteroidaceae bacterium. GTDB lineage: Bacteria > Bacteroidota > Bacteroidia > Bacteroidales > Bacteroidaceae > HGM04593. The sequence goes on along the minus strand of JAFTTA010000270.1, from coordinate 3,459 downwards.
TTCTTTTCAATATCCTGCTCTTCGTCGTTCCTGCTGTTTATTTCGTTCAATCGTTCGAGGCTTATTTTTGCATCCTGAAAGGACTGTACAAAGCCTATGAATTCGCTGATTGGTGCTGCCACCTGACCTATGATGTAGGTCAGCGACATCATCATACCAAGTGTCATATTGCCTTCAACGACACTTTTTGCGGCTATAAAGGTTATTATGATGTTTGTTGTATGTGTGAAGAATGTGGAGCCTATTTTCTGCACCTGTCCAAGTGCAAGTCCCTTGACGCTTATCTTGAAGAGTTTCACCTGAATGTGTTCCCACTCCCAGCGTTTCTGCTTTTCGCAGTTGTTGAGTTTTATCTCCTGCATACCTTGTATCAATTGGATGAGGTTGCTCTGGTCTTTTGCCGATTGGTTGAAGCGCTTGATGTCGAGTTCGCGGCGCATCTTCATAAAGAGCATTATCCACAGTACGTGCAGTATGTTGCCGAAGAGGAACAGAGTGAGTATGTGCCAATTGTAATATGCAAGCACTGCTGCAAATATGAAGAAGTTTACAGCTGAGAACATTATGTTAAAGGAGTTATTCATCAAGAATCCTTTTATTCTGCTGTAGTCGCCCATGCGTTGCATAATGTCGCCAACCATTTTGGTGTCGAAGAATCGCAAGGGCAGTCTCATCAGCTTCATCAGAAAGTCCGAAATAAGGGCTATGTCTATGCGGGCATTCATGTGTAGCATTATCCAGCTTCTTATGAATCCCACAAGCAGTTGCGACACGAATAATACCAATTGTGCAATAAGCACAAGGGTGATAAAGCCGAGGTTGGCATTCTTGATGCCCACATCGACTATGGCCTGCGTAAGGAATGGGAAAGCCATTTGCAAGCAGCTGCCGAGAACCATGCCCATAATCAACTGGGCAAACTGCTGTTTGTAAGGCAGAAAGTAACGGGCAAAATGGAGCAGGTCGCGGTTGGCTCTGCTCTCGGGCTCGTCAGCAATGTTCTTGAAGTCGGGAGTGGGTGTAAGCACCAATGCTGTACCGCATGACTTTCCGCCGCTGTGCGTGGAAATCCAGCATTTCTTCATTGCCTCTTTGTCGCAAACAATTTTTTTGCTGCCCGGGTCGGCTATGTAGAACTGCGAGTTGCCTTTTTTCCTTTTCTTTATCTTGTAGCACACTACAAAATGATTCTGATTCCAATGCAATATACATGGCAATGGGACATCGTCTATAAGTTGTTCCAATGTTATTTTTACACCGATGCTTCTAAGGCCTATTGTCTCGGCTGCATCACTTATGCCCAACATAGATACCCCTTCGCGGGTGATGAAACATTTATCTCTCAATGTTGACAATGAGTAATACTTACCATAGTGTTTAGCTATCATCTGAAGGCAGGTGGGGCCACAGTCTTTCCTGTCGAATTGTATGTAGTGTTGGAAGCGTTTTATCATGTGTAATTTGTGTTATGCTAATATGTTTTTTAGTGTCTGTCCTCGGGCTTTGTTGGGTCGCTGACAATGTGCAACGGAACAAACTCCAAATAATCGAATCCTACATCTTTTGGTAATTCACCTAAAAGACGGAATCTTATTTTATGTCGTCCAATGCCAAAGTAATGCGTAGCAATGATTCTTCTTATACTACTATTATTATGTCTTGATGGTATTCCTTTTGCATCATTGAATATCACTGGGGCTTTCATCCACCTAAGGCTACGCATATGTTTATCATTTTCAACTCCATTGTCAGAGGTGTATTCGTCTTCAACGCGGCCTGTCATATTGCAATTTGCATCAAAAGGAGAACCGGATATAGTACCATCAATGTATACTTGTACATGTTGATTAAAGACAGCATGGGCGTTCGTGAACCCCAAACGAACCTCGTATACTCGTGGGGGCAGTTGTGGAAGTGAGAATTCAACATCAAATAATCCGCCAAGCGAAATATTATCAACATTATAAGTCCCGGGATTAAAAGTCACTAATTTGATGCCGCCATTTTTTATATTTACCGTTTTGCTGTAGTTCTTCGGCATATTGTACACTGTCCCCAATTTATATCTGATATTATTACACGATAGTTCGGGGATAAGACTATAAAAATCTATCCTTATGCGTTCGTTTAAAATATTACCGAACATTTCATCTTCATTATAAATGAGTATTTTGTCTATCGGGTGCAGAATACCGTTGTTTGCCATTTGATCGAATTGTGAGTATTCTTTTTTTATGTTTACAAACTCAGTCAGTGGAATTACTCTGATATTGAGGTGGGGAATCATTTGTATGTTGTATGGATAGTTACGTTTGTTGTAATTTATGTATGTATGTATCGATGCCCTTGAACTGAATGGTTTTACAACTTTTATCATTGTGCCTTGCATGGTTTCAAAGTAGTCGTAACGGTCGTATAATGTAGGCATAAAAAGGTCAAAATTACTGTTTTCTGTGTTTATGTCGTATGGTACAATTTTATTATGTGGTAATTCGCGTGGCACAAAGTGGTAGGCAATAAACTTGTAAAGTGCATTTTTAGGGCTGTGTGGATTCTCTTTATCTTCTGTGCCGTACCACTTTTCGGAAAAAGCCGTCAGTTCGTCTATTGTGTAAATGCCGTTTGCGTTGAACACTTCGTCAGTTTCTATGAAGCCTGTATATTTGTAGAAACGTGTTTCGGGCGCGTAGTAAGTGCTCCCAAAATCATTTTGTGATGTGTGCTCATCGGGATTGTAACTATTGTCATTGTCCAGTTTCAGTGAATCGCAGAACCCTGTGAGGTTCATTGCCTCTGTGAATAGTTTAAAAAATTGATAAGAGCCTATAAGTTCAGGTACATTTTTTTGCGATGGCGCAATAACTTTATCGACAAGGTGAACAACGCCATTTTCAACATTATTGTCGCCATTTATTATTGCTGCACTGTTGTTAAGCATTATGTAATATTGTTCGCCTTTCACTATATAATTTACTCCCAATAAGCGGTAGTTAAAATTGCGTTCGGGTAGCGACCCTTCGCCCATTTCTGCCATTCTTGTTACAGCCTCTGTCACATGTGTGCGAGCAATGACATTAGCCATTGAGTCGCTGAGGTCTTCAAATAGCGGTGAGGTTATGCCTGTCCACACAGGATTGTATGTATCTTTTGTCGCGTGGTAGATGCTGTCCTGCTCTGCAACGAACTTTTCCACCGATTCGTTGTCGGGCAGGAACAGCGTGTATTGTCCCCAGGTTTGCATCAGACTGAAAATCCCTGCACGCTTCATCAGCGTTATCATATGCGAATACTTCTCGCTGCGGTTGAGCATGAAATCGGCAACCGTCTCGCCCGTGAAGACGTAGCGGTTGCTTTTGTCAATCTCCTCGCGGCAGGCAAGGATTGACAGGGCTATTGCGAGTATGTAGAGTATTCGTTTCATTTTTTGTTATTTCTTCTTTACTCCTCCTCTTGGATAAG
>JAFTTA010000269.1 GCA_017467015.1 Bacteroidaceae bacterium | reverse complement strand
CAGCTTGTAGGAAGTAGCGCGAGTCGGTCCATAAGCCCGCCTCTTGTGCTGTTACTACGGCAGTACCTGCCGAGCCGTCGAAGCCGCTAATCCAAGTGCGACAATCCCAATAGTCGGCGTAATACTCGCTCTGGTGCGGGTCGGTACCCGGAATGATAAACGCATCTATGTTATGTGCAGCCATTTCGGCGCGAAGTGATAACAATCGAGGTAGTGTGTTTTTACTCATACATTATATATATTATATATTGCTTACAAAGATAGTAACAAGCGAGCGAGAAATATGAAACTTGTTTCAATATTTTTCGCAGCGAGCGCATCCTATTTTCGAGGTTTATCTCAAAGATAGTAACAAGCGAGCGAGAAATATGAAACTTGTTTCAATATTTTTCACAGCGGGCGCAATCTATCGCATGCAAAGGTACTCTTTTTGTTTGAATTGTAAAATCGTAAACAAAATGGATGTACGTAAGAAAAACATTGCGATAGCATCAAAAGTTAGGCGGCAGAAACAGGTTTAAGACAAAAAAATGCGAAAAAGCGAAGATTTTCTGTAAGGAAGTTTTGTTATTCGAGAAACAATGTGTAATTTTGCCCCACATTTTCCGAGCGTGAAAGAAATTAAAAAATAATATAATTACAACTATGATCGTAGTACCCGTAAAAGAAGGCGAAAACATTGAGAAAGCCTTGAAAAAATTTAAAAGAAAATTTGAGAAAACAGGAGTAGTAAAAGAATTGCGTAGCCGTCAAGCTTTTGAAAAGCCGTCTGTTACAAATCGTAAGAAGATGATGCGTGCTGTTTACGTTCAACAACTCCACAGCAACGAGGATTAAATTTTTGCCAAAAAAATTTGCATTTCTCGAAACAACTTCTTAAATTCGTAGCGTAAGTAATTTGACTCGCTGCTATGAATTTAGAAAATTTCCTCAGGTATTTGCGGTATGAGAAGAATTACTCTTCTTATACCGTTTTGTTTTATCAGAGGGATTTGGAGCAATTCCGGCAATTTCGTCAGGAACAACGCAGCGATGCCCAAGAGATGCCCGTCGAGAGCGACGATGTGCGCAATTGGGTGATGTGGCTCGGAGAGCAAGGCTATTCGCCAAGGACTATCAGTCGTAAGATATCGGCATTGCGTTCTTATTATAAATATGCGCAGGCTGTGGGCGAGGTAGAGAGCAGTCCTGTCGCAGAAGTCAAGTTGCCCAAGGTGAGAAAACGGTTGCCGTCGTTTGTGCGCCCCGAGGCAATGAGCCGATTGCTCGACGAGGATATGACTTGCAAGTCGAGTTTTGCACTCATACGCGACCGGCTCATTATGGCAATGCTGTATGAAACCGGAATGCGGCGGGCCGAGTTGGTGGGGCTGCAAGACATAGCAGTAGACAATCGTGTGCGCGAAATGCGCGTATTGGGAAAGCGCAACAAAGAGCGCATCATCCCATACGGCGAGCATCTGAGCCTGATGATAGAACAGTATCGTCGGGTGCGCGATGAAAGGTTTGGCAAGAGCCGGTCGTTCTTTGTGCTGGATAGCGGTGAACCGATATACGATAAGTATGTTTATCGTGTAGTAAAGCAGTCGTTGGGCGGCGTAACAACATTGGCAAAAAAGAGCCCCCACGTATTGCGCCACACTTTTGCCTCGGCAATGCTCAATGGCGGAGCCGGAATAAACAGTGTAAAAGAGCTGTTAGGACACAGCTCGTTGGCATCGACAGAAGTTTATACACATATAACTTTTGAACAGTTAAAACAGAGTTACAAACACGCCCATCAAAGGGCAGAAAAAAAGGAGGACACTATGGACGTAAGAATTCAAGCGATTCATTTCGACGCAACAGCGCAACTCGAATCATTTATCCAAAAGAAAGTCTCTAAATTGAGCCGTTTCCATGACGGAATTATGGAGGCAGAGGTAACATTGAAAGTAGTGAAACCCGAAACATCAATGAATAAAGAGGTAGGATTGAAGCTCCTTTTGGCAGGAAATGAAGACCTTTTCTCTTGCAAAGTAGCCGATACTTTTGAGGAGGCTGTAGATATGGCAGCCGAGGCTTTGGAGCGCCAATTGGAGAAAACAAGGAAAAAAAAAGTAGTCCGCAAATAAAAAAATACTCAAAATATTTTTGTGGATTAAAAATAATATCTACCTTTGCACTCGCTTGACAACGTAACGCCGTGTCGAGCGGTGCATTTTGCCTCTTTAGCTCAGTTGGCCAGAGCACGTGATTTGTAATCTCGGGGTCGTTGGTTCGAATCCGACAAGAGGCTCAAGGAAAGCGATTTAAAATGCGCAGGGCGAATACCAGAGTGGCCAAATGGGGCAGACTGTAAATCTGCTGGCTTACGCCTTCGGTGGTTCGAATCCATCTTTGCCCACAGCAGTTGAAAAAGAGAATGCAAACCAGCCGCGATGTTCTCTCCTTTAATGGAGAAAGTGTCTAAGTTCGTTTGCAAACTTTTTGTGCAAACGTTTTGCGGAAGTAGCTCAGTCGGTAGAGCATTAGCCTTCCAAGCTGAGGGTCGCGGGTTCGAGCCCCGTCTTCCGCTCTTTTTCAACGCTGTTATAGCTCAGTGGTAGAGCACTTCCTTGGTAAGGAAGAGGTCCCGAGTTCAAATCTCGGTAACAGCTCTGAAAAGGAGTGATTCTATTATCTTAAAAACGTAAAACAAAATTGGTAAATATATTAATTTAAGAGTAAAACTATGGCAAAAGAAAAATTTGAGCGTTCTAAGCCTCACGTAAACATTGGTACTATTGGTCACGTAGACCACGGTAAGACAACCTTGACTGCTGCTATCACAACAGTATTGGCAAAGAGAGGTCTTTCAGAGTTGCGTTCATTCGACTCAATCGACAACGCACCCGAGGAAAAAGAGCGCGGTATTACAATTAATACAGCTCACGTAGAGTATCAGACAGCTAACCGTCACTATGCACACGTAGACTGCCCGGGTCACGCCGACTACGTTAAGAACATGGTAACTGGTGCTGCTCAGATGGACGGTGCTATCATCGTTTGTGCTGCAACTGACGGTCCTATGCCTCAGACACGTGAGCACATCCTTCTTGCTCGTCAGGTAAACGTTCCCCGTCTTGTTGTATTCTTGAACAAGTGCGACGTTGTTGATGATGAGGAAATGCTCGAACTCGTTGAGATGGAGATGCGTGAGCTTCTTTCATTCTACGAGTTCGACGGAGACAACACTCCATTCATCAGAGGATCTGCACTAGGTGCTCTTAACGGAGTTCCTGAGTGGGAGGAT
>JAFTTA010000268.1 GCA_017467015.1 Bacteroidaceae bacterium | reverse complement strand
TTTTTTTTATTGCCGAACTATTGTGTAAGCGAGCGAAACACAAGTTCACTTGTTTGTTTCAATGCGAGCGTCGCCAATAGTCGACGTAGTCAACCGCGCCGCCTATCTTATTTAAAGATAGTGCAAGCCGCCTTGTGTTTTTTTTTTATTGCCGAACTATTGTGCAAGCGAGCGAAACACAAGTTCATTTGTTTGTTTCAATGCGAGCGCCACCAATAGTCGACGTAGTCAACTGCGCCGCCTATCTTATTTAAAGATAGTGCAAGCCGCTATGTGATTTGTTTTTTCTCCCGAACTATTGTGTAAGCGAGCGAAACACAAGTTCACTTGTTTGTTTCAATGCGAGCGCCACCAATAGTCGACGTAGTCAACTGCGCCGCCTATCTTATTAAAAGATAGTGCAAGCCGCCTTGTGTTTTTTTCTCCCGAACTATTGTGCAAGCGAGCGAAACACAAGTTCACTTGTTTGTTTCAATGCGAGCGCCACCAATAGTCGACGTAGTCAACCGCGCCGCCTATCTTAATAAAAGGTACGATTAACCGAGGACAACGCCATTTCTGTAAAAATTAACATCAAATTAGAGTAAACTTCCACCACAATTCATAAATTTGCAAAAACAACCAATAGTTATGAAAGAGATAAGCACAGGACAATTTCTGAGAATAATGCTAATGCTGATATTTGTCGGCATATCATACATCATCCTCAACTATTTAGGAGGGGTGCTGTTGCCATTCCTTGTGGCGTGGCTCTTGGCATACCTGTTCTATCCCATAGTCACCTTCTTTCAGTACAAGCTACGTATGCGCTATCGTATGCTATCCATCATTGCTGTGCTGCTGTTACTGCTTGTCATCATCGTAGGAATATTCATGTTGGTAGTACCCTCGCTCATCAGCGAACTCGGTCAACTGAAGAATGTGGTAATAGACATTGTGTCCAATCGCATAAAGAACCCCTCAATCCCTCCTGTTATAAACAATATAATACAGGAATATGCCAACGACAATGGTCTTTCCGGCATACTGCAAAGCTCCGGTGTGCAGGATATGATAAAGTCCTTGGTGCAGAAAACATGGTTTTTCGCCATGGGCACGATAAATGTCGTCATACAGGTGATAGCCTCGTGTATCGCTATACTATATCTCTTTTTCATACTTCTCGACTATGAACGCCTTGCCGAGGAGTGGCAAACGCTGTTGCCCCCTTCATGGCGCGACAGCGTCAATGCACTCACGCACGACCTCACAGAGGGCATGAACCAATATTTCCGTGGGCAATCGCTCATAGCCCTGCTTGTGGGCATATTATTCTCAATAGGCTTCCTCATTATAGATTTTCCCATAGCCATAGGTTTCGGCCTCTTTATAGGTATTCTGAACCTCGTCCCCTATCTGCAATTGGTTTCTTTGTTACCCATGACATTGCTCGCCCTTGCAAAAGCCGCCAACACAGGAGGTAATTTCTGGGTGATATTGCTGTCGGCACTGGCAGTGGTTCTCATTGTGCAGGCTATACAAGATTTTCTGCTTGTGCCTCACATCATGGGCAAACGCATGAAACTGCACCCGGCAGTAATACTTCTGGCGCTTGCTGTGTGGGGCAAACTACTTGGGATAATAGGCATGATAGTGGCGCTGCCCATAACCACACTTTTGCTTGGCTATTTCAAGCAACGACATCTTCGCAGAGCCGAGGAAAATGGTGCGGAAATATAAAAACAATAGCCACTAAATAGAAAAATTGCGATTTTTCGTAAAAAAATGGCAAAAATATTTGTCAGTTCAGAAAAAATGCATACCTTTGCACTCGCTTAACGGCAACAAAGGTTGATTCGCTAGCTCAGCAGGTAGAGCACATCCCTTTTAAGGATGGGGTCCTGGGTTCGAGCCCCAGGCGAATCACTGAAAGAAGGGACTTGTATGAGTCCCTTTCTTTATTTTACCTATTCAGCATGACCGTGGAAGAGAGCGCTTTCGCTTCACAATCTCAAATAAACTTCCAACAGTTTTCATATTTCCTTAAAAAAACTTATTTTTGTCGCATACAGACAATGCAAATCTAAATAATAAAGAATATGAAAAAGATTTTACGCCCTTTCTATCTTCTCTATCAGTTGATAGCTTATCCTTTGGCAGGCATTGCTACAATGCTGACAGGTATCATCATCAGCCTTTTCGGAAAGTATATTCCCGTGAAAGGTGGTGATTATTATCCTGCTGTGTTGTGGTCGAAGTTTATGATACGTATCTTTTTGCTGCCCATAAAGGTGGAAGGTCGCGAAAATCTCGACCCTAATAAGAACTATGTCTTTATTGCCAATCATCAGGGTGCATGGGATGTGTTTGTGATGTTCGGTTATTTGGGTCGCAACTTCAAATGGATGATGAAAGACTCGTTGCGTAAGATGCCTTTTATTGGCAAGGCTTGCTACGACACAGGGCATATTTTCGTGAATCGTTCTTCTCCCCAGAAAGAGATTTTTGTAAAGGCTCTGAAGACTTTGAAACGTGGCACTGCCATGGGCATTTTTGCCGAGGGCACTCGCACACGCAACGGTCGTCTCGGCGCGTTCAAGAAGGGAGCTTTTGTCATTGCCGACATGGCGCAGCTGCCTGTTGTTCCGTTGGCTATCGAGGGGTCGTATAATTTATTGCCCAAGAAGGGTATCTTCATGAACTGGACTCCGCTGAAGCTAACTATCATGAAACCTATTGAGCCTATAGGCAAGGGCAAAGAGAATGTGGAGTACCTGACCAACGAGTCACGTGCTGCCATCGCTAAAGCTCTGGGCGAAGAGTGATGAATGTTTAGAGCTGGTATGGCATGGTGCGTTGAGGCTGTGGCAGCCCCGTGCAGTATTCATGCCGAGTCTATCTCTTATGTAAATAATTTAGCGTGACTATGGAATGTTTATTCCGTAGTCATGTTTTATTTCGTCCATGACGAAGGTGCTTTCTAGCGATCCGAGGTATTTTATGGTTCCAAGTACGTTCAGCACGAACTGTTGATAATACTTCATGTCGGGTGCATGAATTTTCAGCAGAAAATCGAAGCTGCCGGAAATGTTGTAGCACTCTGTCACCTCGGGTATGTTTTTTATTATTTCGGAAAATTCTTGCGCTATCTCCTTGCTCAGTTTGCTCATCTTCACGTTGCAGAAGACTATGAACCCTTGGTTTAGTTTTTCGGCATCGAGCACAGCTATGTACTTCTTAATATATCCGTTTGCTTCCAATCTTTTCAACCTTTCGAAGACAGGTGTCGATGAGAGGCTGACACGTGCTGCCAGCTCTTTTGTTGTCAGGCGTGCATTAGACTGCAATGTTCGCAGTATCTGAAGGTCTACTTTGTCGAGTTTCTCCATAAAAGAATATTTTTCTGTAAAATGCTTTTTTTGTACTTTCCTTTTGATTTGTTTTTTCTTTTCGGCAGTGCAAAATTAGTGTAATTTTCCGAAAAATGGGCAAATCTTGTTTGAAAGTTCTGCGTAAAATAACTTTGCAGGTGAATAACGAAGATAGAAATGCTTCGATGAAACCTGAAAATGCAGAAATAAATAACTTTAAAAGATTGAACCATGGAAAGAAACAAACTTCATTTCGAGACTTTGCAATTGCACGTAGGACAAGAACAAGCCGATGTTGCTACAGATGCACGTGCGGTACCCATCTATCAGACCACTTCTTATGTCTTTCACAATTCGCAGCATGCTGCCGACCGCTTCGGTCTGCGCGATGCAGGTAATATTTACGGTCGTTTGACAAACTCCACCCAGGGTGTCTTCGAGGAGCGTGTGGCGGCTCTGGAGGGTGGCGTCGCAGGTTTGGCTGTGGCTTCGGGTGCTGCAGCGATAACATACGCTCTGCAGAATATTCTTCAGGCTGGCGACCACCTCGTTGCTGCCGACAATCTTTATGGTGGCTCGTATAATCTCATTACACATACTTTGGCAGGGCAGGGAGTGAGCAACACCATTGTAAACACCGCCGACATTGCAGCTGTTGAGAACGCCATTCTTCCAAATACAAAGGCTCTGTTCATTGAGACGCTTGGTAACCCGAACTCCGATGTTGCAGATGTTGAGACTCTCGCTTCCATAGCTCATGCTCATGGTATCCCCCTCATAGTGGATAACACTTTTGCTACTCCCTATCTGTTCCGTCCCATAGAACACGGTGCCGATGTGGTGGTACATTCAGCTACGAAATTTATTGGCGGACATGGAACATCGTTGGGTGGTGTCATTGTAGACGGTGGCACTTTTGATTGGAAGGCCTACGGCGATAAGTTCCCGACATTGGCACTCCCCGAAGCAAGTTATCATGGAGCTGTCTTTGCCGATGTTGCGGGAGCTGCTGCTTTTGTCACACGCATACGTGCGGTCATTCTCCGGGATACGGGAGCAACATTGTCGCCTTTCAATGCGTTTATATTGTTGCAAGGACTGGAGACATTGTCGTTGCGCGTGGAGCGTCATGTCGAGAATGCTCTTAAAGTTGTTCGCTATCTTGCTTCGCACCCCAAGGTGGCGTCGGTCAATCATCCCTCATTGCCTGGTAATGCAAGCAATGCCCTCTACAAAAAATATTTCCCAAAGGGTGCAGGCAGCATATTTACCTTTGAGATTAAGGGAGGCCGGGAGACTGCATGGCGTTTCATCGATTCGTTGCAGATTTTTTCACTTCTTGCCAATGTTGCCGATGTGAAAAGTCTAGTCATTCATCCCTATACAACAACCCATTCACAGTTGTCGCCCGAGGAACTTGCAGCACAAGGAATAACTCCTTCCAAAGTGCGTCTCTCCATTGGTACTGAACATATTGATGATATTATAGCAGATATAGAACAAGCATTGAATAACATTTAAAACAATACAGCCATGACAAAGATTGCAAAAAAACTAACTGATTTGATCGGTGAAACTCCTCTGCTCGAGGTTGCTAATTACAGCAAGAAGTATGAACTTGCGACTCCTATCATAGTGAAACCTGAGGCTTTTAACCCCTCGGGCAGTGTTAAGGCACGTGCAGCGTTGTCTATGATTGAAGCTGCCGAGCGCGACTCGTTGCTGACACCCGCAACTACCATCATAGAGCCTACAAGCGGAAACACAGGTGTGGCTCTTGCCACAGTCGCAGCCATCAAAGGTTACAAACTTATACTGACCATGCCCGAGACTATGAGTGTGGAGCGCCGTAAGTTACTGAAGGCTCTGGGCGCAGAGCTTGTTCTCACAGAAGGTAAGGCTGGAATGGCTGGTAGTGTTGCCAAGGCTGAGGAACTGAAAGCTCAGATACCCGATTCGATTATTCTTCAGCAGTTCAAAAACCCGGCCAATCCTCTTGTTCACGAACTAACGACGGGCGAGGAGATATGGCGCGACACGGATGGCACAGTGGATATATTTGTTGCCGGTGTCGGCACCGGTGGAACAGTGAGCGGTGTGGGACGTGCATTGAAGCGTCACAATCCCGATATACGCATCGTTGCCGTTGAACCGGCCTCTTCGCCTGTGCTTGAGGGCGGTTCCCCCGGCCCTCATAAGATTCAGGGTATTGGTGCCAATTTCATTCCCGATAACTACGATGCAACAGTGGTCGACGAGGTTATAGGTGTTCCAAATGAAGCAGCTTTTGAAACGGCTCGTGAGCTTGCTGCCACCGAAGGTTTCCTTGCAGGAATATCAAGCGGAGCAGCCCTCTATGCGGCAAGGATTATAGCCTCTCGTCCCGGAAACGAAGGTAAACGCATAGTGGCATTGCTGCCCGACGGTGGTGAACGCTATCTCTCGACCGACCTTTATGGTGGCGAATGAGCCATGCGTGCATAAAAATATAGAGGTTGAGGATTAATCCTCAACCTCTATATTTTTATGCACGCATGGCTCATTCGCCACCATAAAGGTCGGTC
>JAFTTA010000267.1 GCA_017467015.1 Bacteroidaceae bacterium | reverse complement strand
ACCGTGAAAAGCGTCTGCAGTTGATAAGTATCAGAAGCGAACAGCAAGGGATAAATGATAGGGTTTACGATTTTTTCGATTTTAAATATTCCGGAGAGTATAATGATAGTTGTCGTGAGGAGCTTGGTGAACTGATAGCTGATTATAATTATAGCAATCTCCGTCTTACCATAATTTCTATCATTGATGGCTCTGTGTTGTTTGATTCACATGACGATGGCAAGCATATCTACGAAAGCCATCTTCAGCGTCCTGAAGTTGTGGAGGCAATAAATAAGGGTACAGGGTATGAAATGCGAAAGAGTTCACTGCGCCCTTTTATCGAATATATCTATACTGCTACATATAATAAAGGCTTCGATTTTGTTGTCCGCACAGCTGTGCCCTACGATGCAAGTTTGGGTAATGTTTACCCTTTCGATAGGCATTTGCTATGGTTTGAATTGTTGCTTACGCTGATTTTTATGGCCATAATGTACACTGTCATTCGTCGTATGGGTACTTCTCAGCTCGAAAAAGAAAAACTTCTTGCACATCTTAGAATAGCACAAGAGGGATTGGCTGTCTTCAACAAACATCGTCGTCTAATATTTGCAAATAAACTTTTCTGCGCCTACGGCGACCTTATCTCGGCCAAACATCTTGCAAAAACAGAAGACATAATATATCAGCCCGAATTTTATAATGTCAGAATGTTCCTTGAAAAGAACGAGAATACCCATGAGGCTAACGAGCCTTGTTTCTCGGACAAAATAGAGAAGGATGGTCGTACATATTCATTGCGTTGTGTGCGCTTCAGAGATAAGAGCTTTGAAATATCAATTAATGACACGACGTTGGTAGAGGCACAGACACAACTTAAACAACAGCTTACACAAAATATTGCACATGAGTTTAAAACCCCCGTGTGCAGCATACAAGGTTATCTTGAGACTATATTGACCAATTATCCCGACAAACTCTCTGCCGAACAATTGAAGCATTTTCTTCAGCGTTGCTATTCGCAGAGCAGTCGGCTGAACAATCTTGTAAAAGATATGTCGCAACTGTTGGAGATAAGCGGTAATTCGCAATACATAGAGAAAGAGCCGGTTAATCTTGCTGCAATAGTGCGGAACCTCTTGCAAGAGATAAACAACAAACTGGACGAGCAACAGATAGTGGTTATGAATGAACTGCCCGAGGTGCTGATGATGAATGGCAATTCCTCGATGCTTTATTCTATATTCCGTAACCTCTTTGACAATGCAATATCATATGCCGGTAACAATTGTATGATAAAACTCAATTGCTATCGCTCAGATAACGAGTTTTACTATTTCAGTTTCTCTGATAACGGAATTGGTGTGCCCGATGAACACCTCAATCGTCTGTTTGAACGTTTTTATAGAGTAGACAAAGGACGAAGTCGCAAAATGGGCGGAACAGGTCTTGGATTGGCTATTGTGAAAAATGCAGTAATACTTCACGATGGAACAATTTCAGCGCGTCGCAGCGAAGGAGGGGGGCTTGAATTTGTGTTTACTTTACGTCGTTAATGTATTTTTTTGTTAGGAAATAACAATTATAGAATTTTTTTCTCTTTTTATTTGGATATATAAAAATAAATGTCTACCTTTGCATCGTCAAATAAGGAAGGCCACAATATTTGACAAAAAAACACCTTGGAGAGGTGGCAGAGTGGTCGATTGCACCGGTCTTGAAAACCGGCGTACTGAGAGGTACCGGGGGTTCGAATCCCTCCCTCTCCGCAGCAAAGGGTGTAAATCAAGTAGTTACGAGATTTACACCCTTTTTTACACCCAAAAATCAAGGTTGGGTGTATTTTTTTTTGAATTTTTAAGATAAATGCTGGCGAAAAAAGAAGATTGTGCATCTTTCTCTT
>JAFTTA010000266.1 GCA_017467015.1 Bacteroidaceae bacterium | reverse complement strand
TTTTGTGGGAATTAGAGGGTGGCGGATGCATACACGATATAATAGAACGTTACGAAGAGCCTAAACCGGCATATAGTACCATCGCCACTTTCTTGAAGATACTTTACAATAAAGGGGTGGTGGATTATCGTAAGTTGAAAGGAAAAACCTTTACGTATTTCCCTCGCATAACCCGCGCCGATTACACACGCATGGTGATGAAAGATGTGAAGGACTCGTTTTTTGGAGGGTCGCCATCGTCCATGATAAAATTCTTTGTCGATAAAGAAAATCTCAGTAGAGAAGAGATTGAAGAACTTATACAACTGATAAACAGCAAATGATATGGAGGTGATGATTACCGCAATCGGTACATACGCACTAAGGATGGCAATAACTCTGATGTTGCTTTATGTTCCTTATATTTTTCTATTGAGGAAGCATACCTTGTTCCGCACTTCGCGTGTGACATTGCTCTTCGTGCTGTTGCTGTCGCTCATTCTGCCATTTGTCGATGTGCCGTTGTTGCATATAGGCTCATATTTTCCCATCTATTCTCAAATTGTTGATGTCGCAATTATTGCCGACGTACCATTGCTCCATAATGTGCTTGAAACAGTTCCCGCAGCAGAGCGGCTGTTCTCGGTAGAAGGACTGATGTGTTATTTTATCTATCTGCCATATATCGTTGTGGCAGTGATGATTGCCATTGTAAAGGTTGTTGAACTTATTATGATTAATGCAAACGTCAAACGTGGTGTATTGTGGGTTGAAAGAAAAGAGAATTACACTATTTATTTTCACATAGAAAAGGTGGCGCCATATAGCTGGATGCGAAATGTAGTCATAAATGAGGAGGATTATAACCTTTATGGCGATGTGATTATACTGCATGAGGAGGGGCACGTTATCCAACGCCACTCATGGGATATGTTGCTCGTTGCTCTTGTGGAGGTGTTGCAATGGTTTAATCCGTTTGTGTATATGCTCTCTTCTGACCTTAAGGATGTTCACGAATACGAGGCTGATGCCTATGTGCTGCAACGTAGAAAAGATACCAGAGCCTACCAGATGCTTATAATAAAAAAAGCTGTCGACCACGCTTCCTACACATTGGTCAACAGCTTCAATCAAAGTAACCTTAAAAAACGTATTACAATGATGTTAAAGAAAAAATCCAATCCATGCAGATGTGCAACGATGTTGTACATTCTGCCTGCAATGTTAGTTGCACTATGTCTGTTTGCTTCGCCGCAAAAGGTTATAGGAAACAATGCCGTAGAAGAATTTTTGCTGCAAGAATTGACACCTGCAAAGGTAGTAAATCCTATGCAAAAAAACGATACCGTAGAGGGTCCTATTTGCGAAGTGTGCGATGTTATGCCTGAATTTCCCGGTGGTCATGTTAAATTGTTTCAATATATAGGAAAGAATACCGTATATCCGCAAGAGTGTCTCGAAGCCGGCGAGCAAGGAAGAAGTGTAATTCAGTATGTTGTGTATAAAGATGGTAGTATCGGTAATGTAAAGGTGGTTAGAGGTTCCGGCAACGAACGTCTCGACAAAGAGGCTCTTCGAGTGGTGAAAACAATGCCTAAATGGATACCGGGAAAGCAGGGCGGAAAAAATGTGAATGTAAAATTAACCATTCCGATAATGTTTAGACTGAAGTGATTGTCTATTCGTAACATAGGGCTGCACCATTGGTAGGGGTGCGGCCTTATCTTTGTTATGGCATTTGATAATGTCCTGTTTTCATGACAATGTATTTTTTTTAGTGTTAAATAGTCTGCTAACTGCATAAAACACAAAAAAAAAGAGTACATTTGCAGTCGCAAATGAAACAAACAAAACAGAGGTAAATTGAATCTGATAGTCGACATAGGTAACACCTGTTGCAAAATGGCTTTGTACGATGGGGTGAAAATGCTGGAGTTTTGCAAAGCAGAGAACTGTCAGATGAAAATTTCGGATGATTGGTGCGCTTCGTATAGTATTGATAAGGCGATTGTTTCATCGGTTATAGATGTGCCGCAGAATATTGAGCGTCAGCTTGATAAATTGCCGTGTCCTATTGTGCGTTTCTCTACAACAATGGATTTACCGGTGAAAGTGTTGTACAAGACACCACACACGTTGGGCGCTGACCGCTTGGCTGCCGTTATAGGTGCTCAGGGCGAGGCACCGGGGAGGGATATCCTGGTGATAGACGCCGGCAGTGCCATTACATACGATTTTCTCGATGCCGATGGAAACTATCACGGGGGCAACATCTCTCCGGGTATAAGGATGCGTTTGTCTGCTTTGCACAAGTTCACCGGCAAATTGCCGCTCGTTGCTTCCGAGGGTGACACGCCTGCTTTGGGATACAACACCGAGACTGCCATTCGCAGCGGAGTAATTCGCGGAGTGGAATATGAAATTAATGGCTATATTACGGAAATAAGAAAAAAATACCCTTCAGTTTTGATTTTTTTAACGGGTGGAGACGAAAAAACTTTGATTTATAACATAAAAAGTTGCATCTTTGCCGATGAATTTCTTGTTTTGAAAGGGCTAAACAGAATTTTGACACTTCATGACACTATATAAAAGACTACTATTCACGCTGTTAGCGATAATAGCGTTCTCTTTTGCGCAAGCCGAGAACGGAATAAATTCACCTTATTCGCGTTTCGGTCTCGGTACGTTGTCCGACCAAGCCTTGGGCGTAAACCGTCAAATGGGAGGGTTGGGTTATGCTTTGCGCGATAAATCTTATATAAATTTGCTTAATCCTGCGGCTGTTTCCATGGCAGACAGTACCACAATGATATTTGAAGGTGGCTTTTCTCTGCAAAATGGTAATTTCAAGGAGAACGGGGTTAAAATTAATGCAAAAAATGCTAGTTTCGACTACCTTGTCATGAGTTTCCGCCTAAAAAAGAATTTGGGATTTGCAATAGGTCTACTCCCTTACTCTAACGTGGGATACTCGTTCAGCAGAAGCGAGACATTCCTGAGCCCCGACGGAGATAGCAATAACTCGTTCACCAGCATACATAAGTACAGTGGTACAGGAGGTCTTACACAACCTTTTGTAACAGTGGGATGGGGCATAACCGATAACTTCTCTGTGGGTGTTATGGCATCGTATATCTATGGCGACATCAGCCATAATATCAGCAACGATTTTACCAATAACAGCATCAGCAGCCGCACACGCGAATATAGCCTTGACATATCTAACTACAAAGCCGATTTCGGTCTTCAGTACAGCAAAAAAATATCAGAAGAGAGAAGTTTTAACTTAGGCTTCGTTTATTCGCTTGGACACGACCTCAATGCCGAAGCAAGGCTTGTAGAGGGTAAGAAGACAGCAGGAACCACCGAATATAGTGATACAACCTATTTCGACAACTCATTCAAATTGCCTCATACATTCGGCGTAGGCGCAACATATACCTACAAGAAGTGGATGTTCGGAGCCGACTACACCTATCAGGCATGGAGCGATGCATCGTTCTTTGGCGATAACAAAGGTTGCGATCGTAGCAAACTCTCGCTCGGAGTGGAGTATAGTCCAAACAGACCTTCGCGCAACGTACTCAAGAGGACACGTTACCGTGCCGGTCTCTATTATGCCGAGCCCTACACCGAGTTTAACGGGAAGAAAGGTTGTGAAGAGTATGGCGTGAGTGCAGGTTTCTCAATGCCCATGACCAGCAGTAACAACATGAACAACAACAGAAGTATTTTAAATGTATCTGGGCAGTTTGTGCGTATCAATCCCAAGACAGACGGCATGATAACAGAAACCTACTTCCGACTGAACATAGGAGTGACATTCAACGAATTCTGGTTCTTTAAATCAAAAGTCAATTAATCAAAACACTATAACAATATCATGAAAAAACATTTTCTTTTAATTGTATCGTTATTGGCAGGCGTTTGTGCATTCGCACAGAATGGAATCACCAATCCTCACCGTTTCGGACAAGGCGAGGACAGCGTTAAATGTGTTCAGGCAATCAGCCTTTACAGCGTAAACCTCAAAAATAAGAACTACGATGTGGCTTATGAAAACTGGAAGACAGTTTTCAATAATTATCCTGTAGCACGTGTAGACACGTACACAAATGGTGAGAAACTGTTGAAAGCACTCATTGCTGCAACAACAGACGAAGCCAAGAAGGCTGCTTATGTAAATGAGTTGATGGCACTCTACGACCAGCAGATTAAGTACATCGACAAACTTCAGGAGATAACAAAAACACCTTTGTCGGCAGGTGGCGTTCTCGGAAAACGTGCTCTTGCATACATCTCTTATGTGCCCAAGGCATCACTCGATTCTGCATACAACATGTTGGCAAAATCTGTCGATATGGAAAAAGGCCAGTCGGAGTACATTGTTACACAGCAGTTCATGAAGATGTCTGCACAGAAGTACAAAGCAAACAAGGCTTCTCATGGCGAGAAAATTATTCAGGACTATCTTGATGCTTCAACATACGTTGTAGAGGTACTCGACAAGTATAACGAAAGAATTGGTTACTATGAGAACCGCTTCAAAGAGACAAATGACCCTAAAGATAGTATCCGTGCCGATGGTTTTGGTAAAATGATTGATGCAGCCCGCATTGCTCGTAGCAACATTGATGCTTACTTCATCAACAGTGGTGCTGCTTCTTGTCAAGACCTTGACACAATTTACTCTTCTAAAATTGAGGCCAACAAGGATAATATCGATTACTTGAACAAAGTTATCTCTGTAATGAGTATGCTTAAATGTACCGAGGAGGATTCTTATCTCACTGCATCGGAATATGCTCTTGCCATACAGCCCACAGCGAAAGCTGCTATGGGTGTAGGTTTCCGTTACTTCAAGAAGGGTGAAGTAGAGAAGGCTATGGAACTTTTCGACCAGGCAATCAACCTTGAGACCAGTGTTACAAACAAAGCCGAGATGTGTTACAAGGCTGCTGTTGCCAACTATAGCCAGAAAAAATATTCTGATGCTCGTAAATATGCTCTCAAGGCAATTGAACTGAACTCAAAATATGGTATGCCTTACATCCTCATTGCACAATGCTATGCGGCTGCACCCAACTGGCACAGCGAGCCTGTAATGAACCAATGTACATATTATGCAGTTCTTGACAAACTCTATCGTGCAAAAGCTGTTGATCCCTCGGTTGCAAAAGATGCACAGAAGTTTATCAACTCGTACAGCACACATACACCCAAGTCTGACGAGCTCTTTATGCGTGGATACAATAAAGGACAGACAATTAAAATCGGTGGTTGGATAAATGAAACTACTACAATACGTTAACATATTGTTTACTACCCTACGTACAACAATCGCCTTACCGGCGATTGTTGTACTGTTTTTTCTTCTTTCGTGCGGCAACGAGAAAAAAAACGTTGAAAGCCGCATCGAAGAACCCGACTCCATACCCTATTTGAGTACATACGGAGTCACAACACTCATCAGCGACTCGGGACGCATCAGTTACAAAATAGAGGCTGAAGAGTGGCATATTTATGAAAAACG
>JAFTTA010000265.1 GCA_017467015.1 Bacteroidaceae bacterium | reverse complement strand
TGCTATGTCTGTATGGAATGTTTTCAAGGATCGTTTTGCTATTCTTCAAGAACGTTGTCGTTTCTTGTCGAAAGCGAGTGCAAAGGTACAGCTTTTTTCTAAACTACAAAACTTTTTCGAAAGAAAAATTTGAAGAATTTTCACCAATCCGCCATAACACATAGTATATCAACGAAATACCACCTCTCAAAAGTTTTCAACAATTTTCCTACGTTATTAACAATGGCTGTTTATACCTCTTTATATTATATTAATTATTGCGTTTCATCAGATACTCCGCAACCGCCTCGTAAGCAGGCAACGAAAGAGGGTCTATAAGCAAATTGCTTGCAAGATATGTGGAAGCCAA
This sequence comes from Bacteroidaceae bacterium, assembly GCA_017467015.1. Taxonomy (GTDB): domain Bacteria; phylum Bacteroidota; class Bacteroidia; order Bacteroidales; family Bacteroidaceae; genus HGM04593. Next base: position 42,919 of record JAFTTA010000265.1, on the reverse strand, counting down.
ACGAACAATCACCATTTCTGCAACGGGGTCGACGTAAATAGCCTGACCATGCACACCACGCGCCATGTAAGCCCCATGAGCATTATTGGTCACCCACCACATATCGCGATAGCTCCACCCTTTAAGCGATTTACCCGCCTCGGAGCGTTCAAAAGCCTGCACACTGCCACCATGACGAATATCCTCAACTGCCTCGGCAGGAATAATGCGCACACCGCGCCACATCCCATTGTTGCGGAGCATCTCGCCCACTCGCGCCAAGTCGCGCAACGAAGCATTGAGCCCACCACCGGCAAATGGAATACCGAGAGCATCAACCTGATAATAAGCATCCTGCTCCATGCCCATGCGATTCCATATATATTCCGTCAAAAGAGCCGCAACCGACTTGCCGGTTATTTTCGACACTACCCAGCCCAAAGCATCGGCATTCACGGTGCGATAGCCAAAGACATTACCATGTTCGCCATCCTTTCTCACCGTAGTAAGATAGCTGAAATACCCGTTTACACTATCGTCGTGAGCAATCATGGGATTACCGGCAGCCGAAAAATCCCAGATTTCAGCTGTCGGGTCGGAATAATCCTCGCTATATTTTATAGCCGTAGTCATATCCATAAGCTCGCGCACGGTGGCATCACCAAAACCCGAACGTGCCAATTCGGGGACATAGTCACTGACAAGTTTGGTAGGGTCGAGACGACCTTCGGCAAACAGCATGGCAGCCAGAAGCCCCGTAAACGATTTGGTCACAGACATTACCGCGTGCACACGCTCCGGGGTAAGCTCTGAAAAATATTTTTCGTAAACAATATTTCCTTTGTGAAGCACAATGATGCCATCAGTGTAATTAAGGTCGAGTGACTCGCGCCATGTAAGATGGCGTTCCTCACCCGTGGGGCGGAAGGTCACGCTATCAATTCCATCGTCGAGAGCATATTCAAAATGGGAAACAGGCATCATATTGCCACGCGGCACATTCACCGTGGGCATAAACTCACGCATGTGGACAACGCTGTAACGCAACGCCGGAAACTCGAAAAAGGAGCCGTCGCGAGCAGAGATGACCTTGTCGCCTTTTGGCGGAAAGCCACTCATATAACCTGTAAGAGATGGAACACTCCGGGCTGCATCGGGCAGCCTCTTTTGCGCAAACGTAAACATAATAAACAACAATGCAGTAAAAAGGGTTATTACTAAGTACCTCATCTTTAAATTTTAAATGACTTACATAGTAACAACCCTTGCGGTTATTTGTTTGTATCTGCGCCGTAAGAAAACGCGAAATTCTTACAAATTATTGAAACAGGACAAATTATCGAAGCCCGGCTTTAGTTTGCCCTGCTCGATAGAGTGAATTATCTCCACCACTTTGTCGTTCATGGGGGTGGGACAACCCACTTTTCTTCCATACTCGGAGACTGCGCCATTGATGGCATCGACCTCGGTGAGTTTACCTTTTTCGAGGTCCTGAAGCATGCTTGCTTTCAGTTTGGCGTGTTTGCGAATGGCAATAGGAATAATAAAGAACGAGAAAGCACGCTTAAGAGAATTGTTGTAGTCGAGCAGTTTCACAATGTCTTTACCCTGCACAGGCTCTATGCGTATGCCGCCAACCTTGCAAACATCGATACACTCTTTGATAAGAGCCTGCACAATGCGACGCGAGGCGCGAGGCGAAGCTGCTTCGCCAAAGGTGCAGCCAAGCACGGCGCTCATGCCCGAGAATGAGGCATTGATGAGCAGCTTACTCCAACGTGTACCCAGGAAGTTCTCCTCCACATCGACAGTGCCCATAAGTTCCAACAACTCTTTAACCTTCGCAAAATGCTTGCTGCGTTTTTCTGAAATAGAGCCCAACGAGAAAGACAATGCATCGGGGGCGCTTGTAAGCTCGCACACGCCCGGAGACAACATTGTCGCGCCCCATGCAACGGTACAGCCAAGCACTTTTTCCTCGCCCAAAGCCTCGGCAATCTGCACTTCGGGCAGACCATTCTGGAATGTCACAAGCACGCCATCGGGAGCAAGATAGCCCTTAAGCATCTGCACCACTTCGCGGTTGTGTTGCTGTTTGGTCATAAGAAAGACAATATCATACTGCCCGTTCATTTCGTCGGGGGTATATGCAACCACCTGCTGTGCAAACTGCATGGTACCCACCACACGGGCGCCATCCTTTTGCAAGGCATCTACATGCGCCTTATTGCGGTTTATCAATTCGACAGCCACGCCGCCCTTACTTATAAATGCTCCAAGAATTGTGCCTAACGAACCGGCACCATATATAGCAATACGCATAATTTAATGATTTTAAACAGCTTCTAAAAATTCTTTTTCAGTTCCAAAGTATCGGTGACTGTTGCCGGAAGCTCGCCATCGTAGTGGGTCACCATAATAAGTGTTTTTCCGCGACGCCGGCAAAAAGCCTCAATCAGCCTCTTCACCCTGCGACGGTTGAATGTATCGAGCCCATGCAACGGCTCGTCGAGGATGAGCAGTTCGGGGTCTTTGACAAATGCACGCACCAACAGACACATACGCTGTTCGCCACTCGACAGCTGCATAAAACTCTTATCCTTAACATGCGATATACCAAAGACATCCATCCACCACTCACATGTTTTAAGCTGCTCGGCATCGGGACGGCGGTAGAGACCTATGGTATCGAAAAGTCCGCTGGCAACAATCTCAATGGCAGGCATATCTTTCATGTAGGCACGATGCATCTCGGGGCTGACGTAACCTATATGTTTTTTAATCTCCCAGATACTCTCTCCGGTGCCACGTTTACGCCCGAAAAGGCTTATATCGCAGGCATAGGATTGCGGATTATCGGCACACACAAGGCTGAGAAGAGTAGATTTCCCCGAGCCATTGGCACCCCTCAACGCCCACATTTCGCCGCGACGTACAGTCCAGTTCAAGTCCTTCAGTATCGAGCGTTCGCCATAGCGTATATTCACGTTATTGAATTTTATAACCTCGTCAGAGTCGTAATCTTCATTCTTGTAAGGAAGTTCCAATATACGACGTTCAGCCTCCCGCACAGAAGCCTCCTCGGCACTTCTACGTTGCGCATCTTCCACAAGAAAACGCGCACGATACTCTTCCAGAGGCATCTTTTCGCCCACACAACCATCGGCTACAGGCACCACATGGGTAATAAAATCGGGTACATCCTCCATCATCGAGAGCACCAGCACAATCTGAAGCGCTTTTGTGCGGGAAAGTTCGTCGAGCAGGTCGCGCAACTGTTGGCGGGTGTCGGCATCGAGGCCAATGAAAGGGTTGTCCATTATCAGCACACGTGGCGACGTTGAAAGGGAGTGCGCAAGTTCCATTTTACGCAGTTCGCCACTGCTCAGATGCACAACCTTTTTCGTCAGCATGGGAGCAACATCGAAAATCTCAAAAAGTTTGTCACGTACCTCACCTTCGGGTATTTTCGACAAAAAATCACCCACCACCGGCACATCGTCCTGTTCGGTCTGGTTCCATCGCATCTGATAGCAATAGTAGAAATCGGACGTGCCATATGTGTCGCGGAAAGTAATATATTTTATGTTCTTATATGCATAATTTGTGGGAGCAGGACGAAAATCATACTCCAACGTACCCTCACGAAGCAGGAATTTACCTGTGAGCATATCCACAAGCAGGCTCTTTCCGCTGCCGTTGGGGGCAACAATGGCAATATGTTCATCGGCAGAGAACGCCACCGTGGCAGGAGAATTAAGACGCACAAAGGGGTTGCGCGCCACTGCCCCACTCAGTTTAATTGTATATTGCTGTTCCATCATTCAGCATTCACGTAAAAATCGAGCCAATTATTAAAAAGTTTTTCGGCATGCGAGCGCCAGCGGTTCACAGGCGGCTGTTGCGGATTGTCGTCGCGATAGTAATTACAAGGAATTTCTATAGGCAACCCTTTGGCAAGGTCGCGTCGATATTCGCCGTCAAGAGTGCCCGACGCATACTCGGAATGTCCGGTAATATAAAAATCGCGTGTTCCACGCTCGGTCATTATGTAGACACCCGACACCTGCGATTCGGAAAGAAGCTCAACACCTTCTGCACGCATCACATCCTCGCGACGTATTTCGGTGTGACGGCTGTGAGGCACGAAGAACTCACTATCGAAGCCTTTGAAAAGTGGAAGTTCGGGTTGCAAGAGTGTGTGTTTGAACACGCCGAACATTTTCGCCGGCAACAGATACTTGGGCACATCGAAACGATGGTACAGAATTGCCTGTGCTGCCCAACAGATATAAAGTGTAGACCTCACATTCCTCTTTGCCCAATCGAATATGCCTTGCAGTTCGCGCCAATAAGTTACCTGTTCATAATCCATCTTCTCCACAGGAGCGCCTGTGATTATGAAACCATCGAAATGCTCGTTACATATCTCGCCAAAGCCTTTATAATATCGTTGCATGTGCTCGGGCGAAGCATTTTTCGGCTTGTGGGTATCGAGTTTCACAAGCGTCAGTTCAATATTGTGTCGCGATGTAGCAAGCAGACGTATAAAATCGGCTTCAGTTGTCTCTTTGGTGGGCATTATATTAAGCAAAGCAACCCTCAAGACATCACTTGCAGAAGCATCAAAAGCCTCGACATTGACACCTTCATCACAAACAGCTTGCAAAGCCGGCAAGCCGGCAGGAACTTTCAATGGCATATTATAATAGTTTTACCGTTTACCAGATATTAAGTCTTTTGTTCTCAGGAATATAAAGCTTGTCGTCGGCAGTAATTCCGAAAGCCTTGTACCAATCTTCAATGTGGGGAAGCGTGCCATTCACACGCCAACGCGAAAGCGAGTGAGGATCGCTCTTTGTGCGGTTTCTTATCTCCTCGTCGCGTATGTTTCCTGCCCACACATTGGCATAGGCAAGATAGAAGCGCTGTTCGGGTGTAAAACCATCCAAAACAAGCGGCTCTGTATCCTTTGTTGCGTTGCGGAAAGCCTGCATGGCAATTGTCAAGCCACCATGGTCGGCAATATTTTCGCCCACGGTAAGTTCGCCATTGGCTTTCATGTCAGGCAGCACATATATATCATTGAAATGGTTGATTATCACCTTTGTGCGTTCATTAAAACTCTCGGCATCCTTCTCTGTCCACCAATCGGTAAAATTGCCGTTCTTGTCGAAACGACGTCCCTGATCGTCAAAGCCGTGTGTCATTTCGTGACCTATGACAACACCTATCGCACCATAGTTAAAGGCATCGTCGGCGTCCATATCAAAGAATGGGTATTGCAAAATGCCGGCAGGGAAACATATCTCATTGGTAGTTGGGTTGTAATAAGCGTTTACTGTCTGGGGTGTCATGTACCATTCGTCCACATCGACAGGTTTGTTATGCTTGCGGGCAATCATGTCGTCCCACATAAATTCCGAAATGCGACGACAATTGGCAGCATAGCTGTCGGCGGGGTCGATAATAAGATTGTCATAGTTTTTCCACTTATCGGGATAGCCTATCTTCACACGGAACGAGTTCAGTTTATCGTGAGCAAACTGCTTGGTGCTGTCGCTCATCCACTCCTGCGCATCAATTCTCTGGGCAAGTGCCTTTTGCAGATTGCCAACCAACGCAAGCATACGTTCCTTTGCTGCCGGTGGGAAATATTTTGCCACATACAATTTGCCGACAGCCTCGCCTAACGTGGCATTTACCACACCAAGAGCACGTTTCCAACGTGGACGCTGCTCCTGTGCGCCGCTGAGCGTTCTGCCGTAAAAATCAAAATTCTGAGCGCTGAGCTCGTCGTTGAGTTCGCCGGCGGTGCTGTTGATGACATTCCACTGCATATATGCCAGAATATCCTCCAAAGGTTCTTGTTCAAAGATTGCAGCAACCTCTTTCAAGGGTTCGGTCTGCGCCACATTCACGCTGCTGACACCTTTTATTCCAAGGCTATCGAAGAATACATCCCACGGCAAAGTAGAATATTCGGTCTTGAGCGAGTCGTATGAGAATTTATGGTAGTTGGCAGCAGGGTCGCGCTGTTGCACATTATCGAACGATTTTTCGGCAATGCGTTTCTCAATACGCATCACAGCCTGCATATTCTCTTTAGATTGCTCTTCCGAGAACCCACACAACATGAACATTTTAACCACATGCTCACGGAATTTGTCACGAATGGAAACTGTCACACTATCTTCGTCAATGTAGTAACTCTTTTCAGGAAGCGAAAGACCGCCCTGATATATCTGAAGCAGATTTTCCCTGCTATTCATTATATCCGCCTCAAAGAATACGTGAAAAGCGGTAGAAATACCCTGACGCATCAGTTCGGCGCTGAGGGGTAGCAGTTGCGAACGATCGCTGACAGCCGCCACCTTGTCGAGCAACGGCTGAATAGGTGCGTAACCCTCGCTGTTGCGGCGCACACTGTCCATTGCCAGATTGTAAAGGTCGCCTATCTTTTTAGCTTCCGAGCCGGGAGCGAGATTTTCAAGGGCTGCCTGCTCGAGCACCAACTCTTTCAGTTGTTCGCGGTTTTTCTCGGCAAGAGCATCGAACTGCCCGTATCGGGCATATTCGGCAGTGAGTGGATTTTTCTTCATCCATCCTCCGTTGGCATACTCATAAAAGTCGTCACCCGGTCTTACTTCGACATCGAGGTTGGTAACATCTATTTTTGATTTCATCTTTTCCGGTATTATACAGGCAGTTATACAAAGTGCAATAAAAGCACCGGTGATAATTGTCTTCATTGATTTATATTATTGGTTTTCAAAAGTCTCAAGTTCCTGCATACTCTCTTCCCAACTATTCATAGCGTCGGCAAGTTGTCGTTTCAACGATGCGTAGCGCTCATAGTTCTGTGCATCGGCACTGCCCTCGGGCGTAGCCATTATCTCCTCAATGGCAGCAATTGCCGATTCAAGTTCGTTTATGGCTTTTTCATCCTCCTCAACCTTACGCATGAGTTTACGTTGCTGTTTTGCACGTTGCTTGCTCTCTTCGTAGCTCAGTCGGCTTTCGCTCACCTGCGCAGGCGCCTCTTTTTGCGGTTCTTTCTTCGACGACGAAGCAAGCGACTCATTTATATCCTGAGCATTTTTCGTGGAGAGATAGTCGTATATTCCTCCAAGATGCTCGCGCACTTTGCCATCGCCAAACTCATACACTTTCGTCACTAGCCCATCAAGAAAGTCTCTGTCGTGGCTGACAACAATCACCGTGCCGTCGAAGTCGCGAATAGCCTCTTTTAGCACATCTTTCGACTGCATATCGAGGTGGTTGGTAGGCTCGTCGAGAATGAGTAGATTCATCTGCTGAAGCAACAGTTTTATCATTGCAAGGCGGCTGCGTTCGCCACCCGACAACACTTTGACGCGCTTGTCCGACGCTTCTCCGCCAAACATAAATGCACCGAGTATGTCGCGTATCCTCAAACGAATGTCGCCTGTCGCCACATTGTCTATTGTCTCAAAGACGGTAAGATTTTCATCGAGCAGCTGCGCCTGATGCTGTGCAAAATATGCCTTTTCCACATTGTGGCCTATGGTGATGTTGCCGTCGTAGTCGAGTTCGCCGAGGATACAACGCACAAGCGTAGTCTTTCCCTCGCCGTTGCGACCCACAAACGCCACCTTTTCGCCTCGGTTAATGGTGAAATTTACATTCTCGAAAACCTTGTGCGAACCGAAACTTTTAGCAACCTCTTCGCACACCACCGGATAGTTACCACTGCGCGTAGCAGGTGCAAATTTCAGTCTCAGACGGCTGGTATCTTCCTCGTCGATAACAATGGGCACCATCTTTTCGAGCTGTTTTATGCGACTCTGCACCTGAACTGCTTTTGTTGGTTTGTAGCGGAAACGCTCGATAAACTGTTTGATGTCGGCAATCTCTTTCTGTTGATTCTCGTATGCACGTATCTGTTGCTCGCGACGCTCTTTGCGCAACTGCATAAACTCGTCATAAGGCATTTTATAGTCGTGTATGCGTCCACAGGTTATCTCTATTGTGCGTGTAGTGACCGCATTTAGGAATGCACGGTCGTGGCTGACAAGCACCACAGCATTGCCGCTGCGTGCAAGGAACTGTTCGAGCCACTGAATGCTCTCTATGTCAAGGTGGTTGGTAGGCTCGTCGAGCAGAAGCACATCGGGGCGTTTCAGCAACAATTTGGCAAGCTCGATACGCATTCTCCATCCGCCGCTAAACTCGTTTGTAGGACGAGTAAAGTCGCTTCTTCTAAATCCAAGTCCTTGCAAGGTGCGTTCAATCTCGGCCTCGTAGTGGCTGCCGCCCATCATTGTGTAACGCTCATTAAGATGGGTGTAGTCTTCTATAAGTGTCTGATAGGCTTCACTTTCATAGTCGGTGCGTGTGGCAAGTTCGTCGTTCATGTTATGCAAGCGCTGCTCCATTTCGCGAATATGCTCAAAAGCGAGTTCAGCCTCTTCGTACACAGTTCGTCCATCGCAGTGGTTCATCACCTGAGGCAAATAACCTATGGAGATGTCGCGTGGCAGAGAAACCGTTCCCTCGCTCGGCGACTGCTCGCCGGAGAGAATACGGAGCATAGTTGTCTTACCCGCACCATTTTTGCCCACAAGAGCTATGCGGTCTTTTTTATTTATGATGAAACTGACGTCACGAAAAAGATTCGTACCGCCGAAATCAACTCTTAAATTATCAATAGATATCAACTCTTAATCTTGTTTAAGCAGTTATTTTTTGTAAAAACTCCTTTGCATCGATAGCTGCATCGTATTTCATACCGAACAGTTCAAACAACCTGTTCGCCTTCCCATTCAGTGCCTTTTCGATGTAGGGCAATGCGTCATTGACACAACCCGACAGATACATCATATACACAATGTAAGAATCAACATCTGCCGAATCGTATACAGTTTCACTTATATGCTTCATTACAGCAAGTGCAAGGTTGCAATGTCCGCACGAGTGCATATAGAGTGCCAACTCTTGCAAAATGGCTTCGCGGCTTTTGGGCTCGCGCTCTATCACCTCCATGTGACGTAGCAACAGGCTCTCCTTGTCGTGTATCTCGAGGAAACCATTGCCATGCAGAGCTAACATATTTATATCGGGGATGTCTAGAGAAAGAAGTCCTTTCAGGAACTTGACAGCCCTCTCTTCCTCGCCCATAAGATTAAGTGCGAGCACCTTGTTTATTTCTGTTATCAGAGCTTCAACAGTGGTCAATTCACCCGAAAGCAACAACTCGTTGAAAAGGGTTATGGCTTCGGGATAACGATGCATGCCGCAGAGCGACAATGCGGTAAAGAATGTAGAGACCACATTGCCGGGATAGAGACGTGTCAGTTCACAGAAAGCATCGTATGACTTTTTGTAGTCCTGCAAATAGTAATGGCAATAGGCCTGCATCATTTTTGCATAGTCGGCATCTTCGTTGGTGGCAAGCTCGTAGTCGAAACACTCTGTGGCTTTGGCATACCTGCCTGTTACGTAATAGATGTATCCCAACTGTTCCCAATAGAAATAGTTGTATGGGTTAACATCGAGCAATTGGTTATAAAGAGCCAACGCATCCTGCATGCGACGTTGCTCTACAAAACAATCGGCTTTTGCCTCTTGTAATGCAACATCCGTGGGGTAACGTCTCAGTCCTTTTTCTATCCATGAAAGAGCTTCGGGAAGCATGCCGTTCTTTATCATCACATCCAAAGTGTTGAGCGCTATCTCATCGTGCAGATTAGTACCGCGCATTATCTCGTTAAGAGCCTCAACACCTGCATTGTTACCCTCGGCAATGTCCACCTCGGTTTTCAGCAGTTGCAATTCGGGTGTGTCTATCACCGTAATGGCGTTGAGCCTGCGTCGTGCTCCCTGCACATCGCCCCTGCCAAGCAGGGTGCGCACCTCGGCTTCCGTTATCTGTGTATCTGCAGGATAAAGTTTGCGTGCATATGAAATAACATCTTCCGCCTCGGATGAAAGGTTCTTGTACATATAATATGAGGCTATCTCAAGCAGGTCGTCGATGCTGAAAAATGAATTCACAGAAAATTCACGCATCTGTTCGTACCTCTTGAGAAGCGAACGAAATTTCTCCGATTTGAAAAATGACGGATCCATCACAAACTATTATTTACCTTTAATTTTGCTCCATGTATCCTTGAGCGATACGGTGCGGTTGAACACCATGTGTTCGGGAGTACTGTCGGGGTCGACGTTGAAATATCCTATACGCTGGAACTGGAGATAATCGAGAGGTTTCTTTTCGGCAAGATATTTCTCGACATAGCACTCGGAAAGTACTTTCAACGAGTCAGTATTGATAGCCTCTTTCATAGCTTCAAGCGCATCGCAACCCTTCTCTTCGCGTATGGCGGCAACCTCGTCGCGAGGATTCTCGACCTTCCACAAACGGTCGTACAAACGAACCTCGGCTTTAAGACAGTGGTTGCAGCTTACCCAATGCAAAGTGCTCTTAACCTTGCGATTTGCCTCGGGCTCGCCGGTTTTTGTCCCGGGAATATATTCACAAAGAACCTCTGTGACATTGCCATCGGCATCTTTATTACATCCGGTACAAAGGACAATATAGGCATTCTTCAGACGAACCTCGCGACCCGGGGTCAGGCGATAGAAACTTTTGGGAGCATCCTCCATGAAGTCGTCGCGCTCTATCCATAGTTCGCGGCTGAATTCTATAGTGTGAGAACCCTCTTCGGGACGCTCGGGATTGTTTATTGCCTGCAAAGCCTCTGACTGTCCTTCGGGGTAGTTGGTAATGACAAGTTTCAGAGGGTTGATAACAGCCGACACACGAGTGGCACGACTGTTAAGGTCTTCGCGCACTGCCGATTCGAGCAAGGCAAAATCGTTTAGAGCATCAAATTTTGTATATCCGATTTTGTCCACAAAACTGCGTATTGATTCGGGCGAATATCCGCGACGGCGGAAACCGCAAAGTGTCGGCATACGGGGATCGTCCCATCCGTTCACAAGCCCCTCTTTCACAAGAATGAGGAGATTGCGTTTGCTCATAAGCGTATAGTTGAGGTTGAGTTTGTTGAACTCATACTGACGGGGACGATTATCATCGAGGTCTTTGCCCTCTTTCAGTTCGTCAACAAAATAGTCGTAAAGCGGACGGTGAGGCACAAACTCCAATGTACAAAGCGAGTGTGTCACGCCCTCGAAAAAGTCGCTCTGTCCATGTGCAAAGTCATACATGGGATAAGCCTTCCATGTGTCGCCTGTGCGATGATGTGGAGTCTTTACTACTCGGTAAATGATGGGATCGCGGAAGTGCATATTAGAGTGTGCCATATCAATCTTGGCACGAAGCACCATTGCACCCTCCTCTATCTCTCCGCTGTTCATTTTCTCGAAAAGGGCGAGATTTTCTTCAATAGGACGGTCGCGATAGGGGCTGTTGACACCGGGTTGCGTGGGTGTACCCTTCTGCTCGGCAATCTGAGCAGAGGTCTGCTCATCGATATAAGCCTTGCCCTCTTTTATCAAACGCACGGCAAAATCCCAAAGTTGCGGAAAATAGTCTGAAGCATAATAGACATTTGCCCAATCGAAACCCAACCATTTAATATCCTCCATGATGGCATCAACATATTCTGTATCCTCCTTTGTGGGGTTGGTGTCGTCGAAGCGAAGGTTGCAAATTCCGTTATATTTCTGCGCCATACCAAAATCCATACAGATAGCTTTGGCGTGACCTATATGCAGATAGCCGTTAGGTTCAGGCGGGAAGCGGGTTTGTATACGTCCTCCATTCTTACCTTCTGCCAGGTCGTCAATAATTGTCTGTTCGATAAAACTGATGGTTTTCTTCTCAGCGTTGTCGGTTGCGTTTATTTCCATTGCTATTATAATTGTTGTTTTTTTACATACTTAATGCGCAACAAGGATGTATACCACACTCGTCACAATTTGTCAAACTGCAAATTTAGGAAAAGTTCTCCGATGGTACTTAATTTTAGAACAGATTTTTTACATCAACTATGGTTTTATCCCTTTCAATAACGGTCAAAAACCTTTTTCGCGAACAACATAATCGCAATAGAAGCCTAATTTATAGAGTTTGAAAAGAAAAATCGACGGCGTTTCTCCCATAAGATTATCATAAAGCACCATATTGGTAGCACGCCACATCCATGCAAATAATGAAACCATGCGAAATTTTCGCAAACGTCGGTAGGCAACAAGCAAAGGCGTGGTATCTATATCCTCACGTATACTATAAAGTGTTTTCAACGACTGCTCTACCTTTCTAAGATATAGTCTGTTGCTTTCAAGCCCTGTGTGAAGCAATGGATTATCAATATGTTTTATGACATGTCCAAGTGCTTTTATCTGGTGTCCGAAGAGAGTATCTTCGTAACCATACTCCTTTATATTCTCGTCGAAGCGAATAGATAGGAACAGGGTGCGCTTGATAGCGAAATTAAAGGTAGAAAAGTCGTAGTATGGATTTCGTTCCCTCACCGCCGCCAGACGTTTTTTATCGGCATTTTTCTCATATTTATACCTAAGAGTACAATCGGGCGACGGAATAATTACCGGATGGTAAAGCCCACCGCACACTATGTCGTTGCTTCGCATTGCTGCAAGATAGCACTCCAAAAAATCTTTTTTCTCTACTATTGCATCGCTGTCGATAAAAATAAGATTTTCGTAACAAGCTTCCTCGGCAAGACGATTTCTGATGCGGGCACGGCCTTGATTTTCACGATATTCAATAATGCGACACTTGGGCAGTTGCTCCAAAGGACGGTTTTGTTCTACACTTTCATACGAAGAGCCATCCTCGCCCAACAATATCTCATAAGGGACGTTCAGACGCTCCCCCTGTCGCGAGAGTTCTTCGATAAGAATTCTGCAATTGTAATCTTTTGTCGGAATGAGTATGGATAACATTTGTATTCTCTTTATTATTTATCAGAAGCTTTTCGTCATCATCTATATGCAAAGTTAATTAATTGTCACTATCTTTGCAATAGTATTAACAATATATAAGTAAAAAAATAAGATGGCACAACCTTTGGCGGAGCGCATGAGACCTACTTCTCTTGATGGATTTGTAGGACAAAAACACATTGTTGGCGAAGATGCCATACTGAGAAAAATGGTCGACTCGGGACGCATCCTCTCATTCATTCTGTGGGGACCTCCGGGGACAGGAAAAACCACGCTCGCCAAAATAATTGCCCACAAACTGAACAGACCGTTCTACACACTGAATGCAGTATCGGCAGGAGTAAAGGATGTACGTGAAATTATTGAGAAAGCAAAATCATCGCCACTCTTCGCTACCAACGGCTCACCAATACTCTTCATCGACGAGATACACCGTTTCAGCAAGTCGCAGCAAGACTCACTGCTGAATGCAGTAGAGACAGGCGTGGTGACACTAATAGGCGCAACCACCGAGAACCCATCTTTCGAGGTAATACGCCCTTTATTGTCACGATGCCAGCTTTATGTGCTTAAATCGTTAGAGAAAGAGGATTTATTATCACTGCTGAAGAATGCTGTCGAGAACGACATAGTATTAAAGAGACGCAATGTGGAGCTGCAGGAAACCGATGCCCTGCTCGCCCACAGTGGCGGCGATGCACGCAAACTGCTTAACGTGCTGGAGCTGGTAGTAGAAGCAGAAAGCGCGACCCCCGTCATAATCACCAACGAGAAGGTAAAACAACGCATATTGACTAACCCCGCCGCCTACGACAAAGATGGCGAAATGCACTACGACATAATCTCGGCATTCATAAAATCGATACGCGGCAGCGACCCCGACGCAGCCCTCTACTGGCTTGCACGAATGATTGAAGGAGGCGAGGACCCGGCATTCATAGCCCGGCGTCTAGTAATTTCAGCTTCAGAGGACATAGGACTTGCAAACCCCAATGCCTTGTTGCTAGCCAACGCCGCATTCGACGCAGTGATGAAAATAGGATGGCCCGAAGGACGCATACCCCTTGCCGAAGCAACTGTATACTTGGCAACGTCACCCAAAAGCAATTCGGCATACATGGGAATAAATAAAGCCATTGAAACCGTTCGCAACACAGGCAACCTGCCGGTACCGCTACATCTGCGCAACGCACCTACCGAGCTAATGAAAGACCTAGGATATTCCGACGGATATAAATACTCGCACGACTATCCGGGACATTTTGTACGACAGCAGTTCATGCCCGACGCATTAACAGAGAAATTGATGTGGGAACCACAGGAAAATGCGGTAGAGAACAAAATAAAGGAGAGAATGTCCGATTGTTGGGGAGAGTACAAGAAATACAAATAAAAAAATAAATCCGAGGGGTTGCATAATGACATGATTGGCACAACCCCTCGGATTTATACAAAAAGCGACATCTGTTAGATATTACAGCTAACTTAACGTCAAATCAATATTATACTACTCAGCCTCGTATCTGAAAAGTTTTGAGCAGGGTGCTTTGTCGAAAGAAATTTCAAAACCCTCCATCAAAGCCTTGCCACTCTTGACAATTTCCGCACCATTATCATCATCAATGAGTTTATAGTTTTTTTCAGGGGAGAGAGCCCTCAGTTTCACTGTCAACTTGCCTGGTGCCGCAGCACCTCTGCGGAAAGCAAATAGATAGCCTGTAGCATCATCGGGTTTATTCAACTGATAAGCAAGACAATGTTCATCGCCGGTGAGATCGCCATCACCACTCAAAGGATAATAATCCTCGAGGAAATATTTCTTGATAGTTCTATATTTGGCAACCAAAGCCTGCATCTCTTTCACATTACCGCTACGTGCAGAATTTTCCCAATTTATAACCATTGCGCTGCTGACACTCGAACGCCAATGATAGGGAACGGTACTATAAACACCCGTGCCGTTGAGTGGGATAAACATACTGAGGTTATATGTCTGATTCTGATAACCTGTAGGCTCGCCGTAGCTATAGTCGGTTCGCCACAGAGGAATAGAACGCGATGTTGTCTCAAGGTCGATACGACGTCCGCCACTTGCACAATTATCAATCTGCATTTCGGGGAAGCGAGCAAGCAGGTAATCCCAAAAACGGTAAAGCCCCTCAACGTGACGTATCTCGCTCATACCCTTGCGACCATCCTTCTTATCTTTTGCATCCCAATACCCATTCGGTCCCATGTTAAAGTCCTGACGATAATAATCGATACCATTCTCCTCTATGAAGTCACCGATATATTTACACATAAAATCGCACGCCTCCTTGTTCCCCAAGTCGAAGAGATAATTATTACTATTCGGCGAGGTCAAAACCCATTGAGGATAAGTTTTGTGAAGGTATGAGCCTTTATATACCCTTTCCGGCTCAAACCACACCATAAATTTGGCGCCCATATCATGTATAACTTTAGACAGTTTCTTGAATCCGTCAGGAAAACGTTTTCTGTCTACGCTCCAATTACCAACGGTATTATACCATGTTTTACCTTCAAAATTGGGGCCTCCGGCACCCTCGTACCATCCGGCATCGAGCCAAAAGACATCGGGCATAATGCCAAACTGCTTATATCTTTTTGCCATAGCGATAGCCATATCCTCTGTAAGACAGCCATATTCGTTACAAGGTGCAGGGTCACCCCACTCAAAGCCTCCACACAAAGGCGCATCGGCATTCTTACCGTTTATTTGCCGTGTGTGATGAGCAAGTATGAAACGACGGAAAACATTCTGACCATCCAATCTGTCGTCACCCTCCCAGAACATCAGCGACACAAGCGGTGTACGTATGCTCTCTCCGGGATAAAGAAACAGGTCGGTGTTCTTCATTCCCGAATGGCTTGTCAGTTTGCCTTTCGTAAGAGAAAAATCGGCGAACCATGTACCGGTCCAACCAACCGACAACATTACGCCTTTGCTGCCACCTGCAACGATGTTGAAGAATGGGAACGCGGATGTATCCGATGAACGTCCGCGCACGGGTGAGAATGCATAGAGTGTGTCGGTTGCAGCCTCAATAACCACGGGAGAAAAGTCGTTACGTGTACCGTTGCTACCTCGTGCCGTAAAGATGGTAAACGCTTCGTTGCCTTTAGCCGCGAAGCATACATCTGATGCAGAAATATTTTTAATATTCTTACTGTTGGCATTTCCTTTGTTAGTGAAGTGAAGAACCCACTCTACGGCTTCGAAATCGGTATATCCCGTAACGTCACATCTGACCTCCATGGCTCCCGATGGTTCGGTGTAAAAAACTTCATATTTGAGCGTATTCAGTTGGTCGCACTTTACTGCGCGTTTGGTAAATTTCCACTTGTTTATGAAATTGCTCGAATTTACATCCCCATACACAAAAGAGAACGGAGGCTTTTGCCCTTTGGCAAATAGGGAATTAATTAACTTCTGCGTAGAAAGTTGCTTCTTAAGAGATATTTCATGCTGCGCATATCCTGTTAGCGATAAAACCGAGAAGCAATATAATAATACAACTCTATAAAAAAATTTATTTAGTCTCATAATTACATTTATTATTTTAGAGCCGTAAATATAATAAAAATCTCCGACTTAAAAAACTTATTACATATTAATTGTATTTACATTTTTTTATTATATCTTTGCAAGTAAATTGCGAAAGTTGAGATTTTTGCAATTATTTGACGCACAAATCATTAATTTTAAACTAAATAAAAGACTATGAGACTCATCAGTGCTTTGTTTGCATTCTTGTTCGCAGCAACAATGTTTGCACAGACATCAATTCCCCGTCCCGAGCATCCGCGTCCCCAGTTTGTACGCGATAATTGGGTAAATCTTAATGGTACATGGACCTACACATTCGATTTTGGCGAGACAGGCCTCAATCGTAGTTTGCAGAAGTCAAAAGGTTTCGACAACAACATCACAGTCCCCTTCTGCCCCGAGAGCAAACTCTCCGGCGTTGAGTACAAAGACTTCATCAACTCAATGTGGTATCACCGAGCAGTTGAGATTCCCGCAGCATGGGAAGGCAAAAAAATCCTTCTCAACTTCGGTGGTGTTGACTACTTCAGCGCAATATACATCAACGGCAACCTTGCAGCACGTCACTGGGGTGGTTCTTCATCGTTCAGTGTAGACATCACTAGATACGCAAAAGCCGGAGAGACAGCAAACATTGTCGTTTGGGTAAAAGACGACCTTCGTTCAGGCGAGCAGACAGGTGGTAAACAATGTACAAACTACTACTCATCAGGTTGCCACTACACACGCACTACTGGTATTTGGCAGACAGTTTGGATGGAGGCTGTAGCCCCCACAGGCTTGCAGGAGGTATATGTTAAGCCCGACCTCGACAACAGCACATTCATCATGGAGCCTAAGTTCTATGCTTTGGAGAAAGGTCTTTCTCTTAACATCAAGGTAAAAGACGGCAACAAAATTGTAGCAAAGAAAAGCGCCAAAGCATCTACACCCATGACAGTTGTTGTGCCTATCAAGAAGGCAAAGACATGGTCACCCGAGAGTCCTTTCCTCTACGACCTCGAGTATGAGGTAGTTGACGCAGAAGGCAACATTGTAGACAAAGTCGTTTCATACGCAGGTATGCGCAAAATTCACATCGAGGGCAACCGTCTGTTCCTCAACAACGAGCCTCTCTACTTGCGCATGGTACTCGACCAGGGTTTCTACCCCGACGGTGTATGGACAGCACCCACAGACGAAGCACTCAAAAGAGACATCGAACTCAGCATGAGCGTAGGTTTCAACAGTGCACGTTTGCACCAGAAAGTATTTGAGGAGCGTTTCCACTACTGGGCTGACAAACTCGGTTACCTCACATGGGGCGAAGCCGGCAGTTGGGGAGTAAACGTCAGCAGTGAAGTAGCAGCACGCAACTTCCTCACTGAATGGAAAGAAGTTGTAATTCGCGACCGCAACCACCCCTCTATCATCACATGGACTCCTTTCAACGAAACATGGGGTCGCCCTGCAAACTCAGAGGCTGCCCGCTTCCACGACAGATTGCTCAGCGACATCTACGACCTCACAAAGAGTCTCGACTATCGCCCCTGCCACGACACCAGCGGCGGTTATCACGTTAAGACCGACATCTGGTCATACCACAACTACGAGCAGGACGCAGCCAAACTTAAAGAGCGTCTCACCATCAAGAAAGAGGGCGAAGTGCCCACACTCAACATCGACCGTGAGGCTAAGTACAGCGGTCAGCCCTACTTGCTCGACGAGTATGGTGGCATCAAATGGGTAGTAGGCAAGCAGTACGCAGCCAACACATGGGGTTACGGTAAAGGACCTCAGAGCGTAGATGAGTTCTACACACGCCTTACAGCGTTGACAGACACACTCCTTGGCCTCGACTACATGTGCGGTTACACATATACACAGCTCACCGACGTTGAGCAGGAGCAGAACGGTATCTACAACTACGACCGTACAGCTAAGTTCGACGCAGAGAAACTCAAAGCTATCTTCGGCAAAGAGCCCGAGTGGTTTAAAGCAATGAAAGCTGAGTACAAGAAAAACAAGAAGTAATCACAAACAAAGAACTTCATAAACAAATCATAAGCGCCCCATGGTGCGCTTATGATTTGTTTATAGCAGCATCGACCTATATCATCAAACAGAAATATAACTTTGCGACTGCAAAATTCACAAGAATTTCATAAATCGTTAGAAAAAATAGCAAAAAACATATAAATTTGTAGTTTCCAAAAAAGAGATACAGAAAAGTGCCAACCCAAATACCATTCAAGAATTTAGAAAAACAAAACAAGACACTGGCGCAACTATTCCGCTACTGTTTTGCAGCTGTAGGAGCTTTCATAGTAGACTACAGTATCTATTTTCTATTATCATACGTATTAGGGATACAATATCTGTTAGCAGCATTTGTAGGTATTGTGTTAGGAACAACAGCGAACTACCTCATATCGAAAATGCTGGTATTTCCCGGCAAGCCCAAATCGCGTACAGTAGAGGTTACATTGGTATTTCTAATTAGCGGCATAGGTTTTCTGATGCTCGAAATAGGGTTGTACATACTGACCGACATTTACGGTATACACTACCTTGTTTACAATCTGATAATGACCGTTATCATTTTTCTGTGGAACTTTTTTGCACGCAAATTTTTTATGTATTCTAAGCGCTTCAATGTGTTGAAAGAATATTAATAACAAAAGGCATGAAGAAAGAAGAGAAGAGACAAGCATTGGTAGTAGGTGCCGGTCCGGCAGGACTGACAGCTGCATACGAACTATTGAAACAGACTGACATACGCCCCATTGTAATGGAAGCCACAGATGCCATTGGTGGCATATCCCAAACAATAAAATACAAAGGCAACCGTATGGATATAGGCGGTCACCGTTTCTTCTCAAAAAGCGATACCATAATGCAATGGTGGAACAATGTGATGCCCATTCAAGGCATGCCATCCAAAGACGACCTGCTGATAGGCAACAGCGACAAACCCTTGCAGAAAGATGGACCAGACCCACAATGCGAAGACCGCGTAATGCTCTACCGCAACCGCGTATCACGCATATTCTTCCTACGCAAATTTTTCGACTACCCCATTTCGCTGAAAATATCAACATTCGCAAACATGGGATTGTGGAGAACCGTAAAAGCAGGCGCAGGATATATAAAATCACAAATATTCAAGCTAAAAGAAGACTCGCTTGAGAACTTCTACATAAATCGTTTCGGACGCCCGCTATACAGTCTCTTTTTCGAAGGATACACAGAGAAAGTATGGGGTAAACACCCCTCAAAATTGGGTGCCGACTGGGGCAGCCAACGCGTAAAAGGACTATCGATATATGCCATACTTAAAGATGCCATAACAAAACCCTTTGCCAAAGACGACCTGAACCAGAAAAAAGTAGAAACATCACTCATAGAGCAGTTCATATACCCCAAATACGGTCCCGGGCAACTATGGGAGATTGTTGCCGACGATGTGAGCAAAATGGGTGGCGAAATAAACATGAACCACAAAGTCACACGCATCAACATTAGCGGACAGCGAGTGGTGTCGGTGGAAAGTAGTTTGGCAGACGGAACAACATCAACAACCCCCTGCGACTACCTACTATCGACAATGCCCATAAAAGACTTGATAGCTGCCATAGAAGGCATAGAGATACCAGAAGATGTAAAACGAATAGCATCGGAACTGCCCTACCGCGACTTTATCACTGTGGGACTGCTACTTGACAAAATGAAGATAAAAAATCAAACAAAAATAAAGACATACGCCAACCGTGTGCCCGACACATGGATATACGTACAAGAGCGCGACGTAAAAGTGGGGCGTCTGCAAATATTCAACAATTGGTCGCCCTATCTTGTAAAAGAGTACGAAGAGAAGATGTTCATCGGATTGGAATACTTCTGCAACGAGGGTGACGAATTGTGGACAATGAACGACAAAGAGTTCATTGAGATGGCAATAGAAGAACTTGTAAAGATAGACATCATAGAACAAGAAGCCGTACTCGATGCCACGCGCGTGAAAATACAAAAAGCCTACCCCGCCTACTTCGGCAGCTACAGCGAGCTTAGTAAGGTAAGAACATTCCTCGACAGCATAGAAAACCTCTACTGCCTTGGGCGCAACGGTCAACACCGATACAACAACATGGACCACTCCATGATGACAGCAATGGTAGCCGTTGGCAACATAAAGAACGGAATAAAAGAGAAAAAAGCCATCTGGGAGGTAAACACCGAAACAGAATATCACGAGACACGATAAGACAAGAAGGGTCGCAAAAAGAGAAGATACTATGGAAACAGACATCACACGCCACTATGAAGAACTTATAGAAGACCGCACCAATGAATTTTTCTACATGGTGAGAGAGCTGCTCAGCGAAGAGGACAAACACCGCGTTGAGTACGCGTTCCGCTTTGCCAAAGCCGCACATGGCGACCAAAAACGCAAAACAGGTGAGCCATACATACTGCACCCTATAGCAGTAGCACGCATTGTGGCAGTAGAACTGGAGCTAGGTGCAAACCCCATCATAGCAGCCTTTCTGCACGACGTTGTAGAGGACACCCACTACACAATCGAAGACATACGCGAACGCTTCGGCGACGACGTAGCATTCCTTGTAGGTGTAGTCACCAAACAGAAAAAAGAACAATACGAAGTATCTAAACAGGTAGACAACTTCAAACAGATGCTCGACTCTGTACACTACGACATACGAGCACTGCTGCTGAAGTTAGCCGACCGCCTGCACAACATGCGCACACTTAGCAGCATGCGCCCCGACAAACAGATGAAGATAGCAGGAGAGACAGACTACTTCTACGCCCCACTCGCCAACCGCTTGGGACTACACAAGATAAAGACCGAGCTCGAAAATCTATCGTTCCGTTTCCGCTGTCCACGCGAATATGCAGCCCTCGAAAGCGCACTGCGCAAAGAGCGCATAGAACGTGAAAAATACATCAACGGTTTCATGGAAAACATTACCCGCCTATTAGCATCACGTGGCATAAACGTGCGAACACAGCTACGCTACAGAGCCCCCTACAAAGTATGGCGCAAGATGTACACATCAGGCTGCGATTTCCACCACATAGACGACAAATACTACGTGAGAATAATCTATGGAGAAAACCCGGGAATGTCAGAAAAAGACATATGCCTAAAAATATACTCCGTACTCACCGACGTCTACAAAGAGCGCCCACACAGCGTAAACAACTACATAGACTCACCCAAAGAGAACGGTTACCAAAGTTTCCACTTAAAATTGTTAAGCGACAAAGGCATCTGGGAAGAGATACACATATCGTCGGAAAACATGGTACGCAGGTCACAATTCGGATGCATTGCCGACCGTTCCGAAGGAAACATAGGCAACTGGATAGAAAAGTTCAAATCAGTGCTTCAAGACGTAGCCTGCCATGGCAAAGAGGTAGAATACATGGAAGGAGTGACAATGTCATTCTACAACGACGACATAATGGTATACACCCCACAAGGCATGTATGTCATACTCCCCAAAAACGCCACAGCACTGGACTTCGCTTTTGAGATACACTCCAACATAGGCAAGCATGCACAATATGCAAAAATAAACGGTCGACTATGCTCGGTAAAAACAGTACTACAACGAGGCGACTGCGTAGAGATAGGCACAAACGACAACATAGAACCACGTCCCGACTGGCTCGACCACGTTGTAACCTACAAAGCCAAGCGCCACCTGCGCACAATGCTCAACCGTCAGAGAAAAATTTCATACATACGCTGCCCCAACTGCCGTCCTCTGCCCGGTGACGAAGTAATAGGTTTCAAAGACAAATTCGACAAAATCACCCTGCACCGTCGCGACTGCAAATCAGCTATACGCCAAGCATCGCACAACGGAGACGCCATAGTAGCTGTCAATTTCGAAGAAGATGGGGAATTCATCTACCCCGCCTGCATCAACATCTTCGCCATCGACCGCTATCACCTGCTCATAGACCTCATAGACTGCATCACCAACAAGCTGAGACTCTCAATAATTTCATTGACATCGACCTGCGAAGATGAGATTGTAAGCTGCACTATAGAGTTCCACGTACACTCATCGCGCGAGTTGCACGAAGTAATCGAACACATAAGCGCCATAGAAGGCGTCGACGAAGTGAAACAAAAATTCGTTGAAAGGTAGTGCGAGCCGAGAGGAGAATAAAATAAGTTCGCTTATTTTTTATCCCGAGGTGATGCCTAGCTTATTCAAAGGTAGGTAGAAATGAGCGAAACAAAGACCGACTTTAAACCATTTAGACATTGATTTGACCCCGAAAGTTTGAAAAAACTTCGGGGTCAAATCACTTTTACTCTGCCACTTTTTATTAATAAACCACAATAATAGTGAAATCAATGAGAGAATGTAGAATATTTCCCTACATTTGCGCAGATTTATCACATAAAAAGTATCGACATGAAAAATTACAGACTATTTTCAGCAGCAACATTATTGATTGCATTATTCTTTGCAGCCCCATCTTTATTGTCGGCACAGAACAACCTGCCCACAGTACCATACATAGAGGTTCGCGCCTCGGCAACACGAAAAGTAACCCCCGACGAACTCTATTTGAAAATAACCATAAAAGAGAGCGACTACAAAGGGAAGAAGAGCCTGCAAGATGTTCAGCAAACAATGGTTAATATACTTCAGAAGTGCGGAGTAAACATAGATGAAGCCCTGACAGTTATGTCCATGGGCAGCTCAGTGAAGTTTAAAACTTTCAGTTCAAAAATAAAGACACGCACCGAAGCCGTCTACATTCTTAAGCTGACCAATGCAGATACAATGCAAAAAATCATCAACTTGCTCGAAGAAAAAGAGATTTCCAACATAGTCCTTGCCGAAACAAAATATTCCAAAATAAAAGAGCTTGAGAGCGAGTTGGGTATTGAAGCTGTCAAGCAAGCCAAACAACGCGCCACAGAGCTTGTAAGCGCCATAGGGCAAGAGATAGGAAAGGCAATTTACATAAACTCATGGTCGATGAACGAGATAGTCTCACCACGCAACTACAAAATGATGGCTTCACGCTCAGCAGTTCAAGAAGATGCTGCCATGGGAGCTACAACACCTCTATCCATTACCGAGAATGAATATTCTGTGGATGTAAATGTAAGATTTGAGCTAAAATAGAATTTGTCGCTTTAAAACATAATGGGCTGCCTTCACGACAGCCCATTAATGTTTATAATATTCTACATCATTATATGTTACCTAAAAAGCATTATCTTAAGATGACAACATCTCCCACTTTCAACGTCGTATAACTCTGATACTCAGGATTCATTTTATAAAGATTCTTCAAACGTATACCATATTTCTGAGAAATGGAATAGAGACTCTCGCCATTGGTCGTTGTATGAAATTCATACTCTTTGACAGCCTTGTTACGCTTCTTTTGAAGATAAATAATGTCGCCGGCTTTAATATTATAATCTTTATAAAGGTCGTTATATTTTATAAGTTTTCGACGCGACACCCCCATCTCTTTTGCAAGCGACTTGAATGTATCGCCGGTGTTTGCCACCACATAATACAGTCCGCCAGAGGTGTAAATGGGGCGGCTACCCGAAAAGCCACCAGCATCGCCACCGCCCAACAACGGCGAAACATCCCTTTTTGAATAACCGTCATACTCATACAAACGATATCGTTCTATAAGGCTGATAAGTTTCTGAGGATAAGCAGGATCCTCGGCATAACCGGCTTTTTTCAATCCGCGTGCCCACCCTTTATAGTCAGTGGTTTCAAGTTCGAAGAGAGCAGCATAGCGAGGACGCAACAGAAACTGCGAATGATCCTCATAGGAGTCGCGGGCACTATCGTAGACACGAAATTCACACATTCTGCCATTATCCATCGTAGATGTTGTCTTTCCCCTCCAATTGTTGTGAGCCTTAATTCCAAAATGATTGTTCGATTTTCTTGTCAGAGTGCTTTTCCCTGCTCCCGATTCCAAAAGCCCCTGCGCCAATGTAATGCTTGCCGGTATCTTGTGACGATGCATCTGCTCCACCGCTATGGGATAATAGGAGAGGATATAGGCTTCGTAGGCATCACGAGCCTGTGTCACATTTGTACTTCTGCTTTGAGTTACGGTTTTCGATGTGCTACACCCCGTAAACATAACGGCAATAGTAACAGCAAATACCGCGCTTAAAATATTTTTCATTTCGTATTTCGTTTTGCATTACAAAATAAATGAATTATTTAGTTTTATGCAAATTTTCATGTACATTTGCGGTAAAGCATTAACAAATGAAAGAGATAATTCTAAAGACTACAGTAGGTGTATGCAAATACGAAGAGCTCACGCCGGCAGATTGCAAGTTGGTAGACGCTGCCCGTAAAGCCACCGATAGCAGCTACGCGCCCTACTCGCATTTCAATGTAGGGGCTGCTGCGATGCTGACCAACGGCGAGATTATCACCGGCAGTAACCAAGAGAACGCAGCCTACCCATCGGGGCTATGTGCCGAACGGACCGCACTTTTCAGTGCCGGAACACGTTTCCCCGAGCAGGCGGTGACAGCCATTGCCATTGCCGCCCGCAACGAGCAAGGCGAACTTCCACGCCCCATTTCTCCATGCGGAGCTTGCCGACAGGTGATGCTCGAGACCGAAAGCCGCCACTCACAAGTAATGCGCATAATCCTTTATGGCAAAGAGTGTTGCTACATCATAGAGGGCGGTGCAAAAGAACTTTTACCCATCTCTTTCGATGCAAATTATTTATAAACACCCAAAAACAGCAAATGAAAAAGATAATGTTTGTGTGCCACGGAAACATATGCCGTTCGCCGATGGCCGAGTTTATTTTCAAAAACTTAGTAGACAAGCAGGGACTTGCCGATGAATATTTCATAACCTCGGCAGCCACCAGCAGTGAAGAGATAGGCAATGGCATCTATCCGTCTGCACGCTACGAACTCAGCAGCAAAGGCATCCCTTTCGACGACAACAAAACAGCCATACGCATCACTCGCGACGACTATCAAAGCTATGACATGATTATTGTCATGGAACAATACAACATACGCAACCTATCCTCTGTTGCCGGCTTCGACCCCGAGAACAAAATATGGAAACTGCTGGATTTTGAAAACCCCGACACCGTTGAGCAATGTACCGGAGACGACATCTCCGACCCATGGTATCACGGTAATTTCTCCAAGACCTTCAAAGAGATAGAAAGAGGTTGCAAAGGATTGCTTAAATACATTGAAAACACAAAATAAACAATGAAAAGAGTATATATCTTACTTATTTGTCTGCTGACAATCTTTACAACCATACAAGCAGAGGAAGCGCAGTGGATATGCGCATCAGAGTGTAACCACACGCCAAACTGTTGGCAGATTTTCCGCAAAAATTTCAATCTGTCAAAACGCCCCGACAAAGTGGAGGTACGCATTTCAGCCGACAGCAAATATTGGCTATGGATAAACGGCGAGCTTGTGGTTTTTGAAGGTAGCCTTAAACGTGGTCCATCGCCCGGCGACTGCTATTACGACACTGTGGACATTAGCAAACATCTGCGTAAAGGAGACAACAGCATAGCCGTGCTTACATGGTTCTTTGGCAAAGGAGGCTTCAGCCACCACAACAGCGGCAAGGCAGGACTCTTTTTCGAGGGCAATGCCGATGGAGTCTCTTTGAACAGTGGAAACAGTTGGCTGGCAACAATATACACTGCCTATAAGGACACCGACGCACCACACCCCAACTTCAGGCTACACGAGAGCAACATACGCTTCGACGCCCGCGAGCAGATAGATGGTTGGCAAGAGAAAGACTACGACGACAGCGCCATGAAACAAGCAGTAGCCATCGCCATTGCAGGCGATAAGCCCTTCGGCAAAATGGTTAAACGCCCCATCCCAATGTGGAAAGACTACGGACTGAAAAAATACAGCAACGTCATACGCTCGGCACAAGGCGACACCCTTATCTGCACACTACCTTACAACTGTCAGATGACCCCCTACATAAAGCTAAAAGCCGAAGCAGGAAAGACAATACACATAATCACCGACAACTATCGCGGCGGAGATGCAACAAACATACGCGCCGAATATATTACCCGCAACGGCAAGCAAGAATACGAGAACTATGGATGGATGAACGGACACAAGGTGTATTACATCATCCCCGAGGGTGTAAAAGTGCTCGATGTAAAGTTCCGCGAGACAGGCTACGACACTGAGTTCAGCGGATATTTTAATTGCAACGACGAGTTTCTGAACGAGTTATGGAAACGCTCGGCACGCACGCTCTACATAACCATGCGCGACAATTACATGGATTGTCCCGACCGCGAACGTGCCCAATGGTGGGGCGACGAAGTTAATGAACTTGGCGAAGCATTCTACGCTCTGTCACCCTCGTCACACAAACTGGCGACCAAAGGCATACACGAGCTTATGAATTGGCAACGTCCCGACGGAACAATATTCTCACCCTGCCCTGCTACCACATGGGACAAAGAATTGCCCTTGCAGATGCTTGCATCGGTAGGATGGTATGGTTTCCACACACAATACTACTTCAGCGGCGACAGTAGCTTCATCCCCATCATCTACGACCGCGTACACCGCTACCTTCACGATGTGTGGCAGACCGACGAAGATGGTCTTGCCATCGTGAGACACGGCGGGTGGAGCTGGGGCGATTGGGGTTCAAACATCGACCTCGAAGCATTGACATCCTGTTGGTACTATCTGGCGCTGAAAGCCGAAAAAAGATTTGCGCTGATGATAGGCAAAAACAGCGATGCAGAGGAGTGCGAAACCATGATGCAACGCATAAAAACATCATTCAACAAACGCTACTGGAACGGCAAGGTCTATCGCACACCATCGTACAAAAGAGCTACCGACGACAGAGTGCAAGCCATGGCAGTGGTGGCAGGGATTGCCGACAGCGACAAATACGAAGCAATAGCACAGACATTGCAGCAAGAATTACACGCAAGCCCCTACATGGAGAAATATGTATTGGAGGCACTCTGCTTGATGGGCAAACACGCTCAAGCCATTGAACGAATGAAACTGCGATATAAAAAGATGCTAAACTATGAATACACCACCCTGTTCGAAGGTTGGGGAATAGGAAAAGAAGGAGTGGGTGGAGGCACCATCAACCATGCTTGGACAGGAGGGCCGCTTACCATCCTAAGCCAATACATTTGCGGTGTAGCCCCCACAAGTCCTTCATTCCGCACTTTCAAGGTTGAACCTAATCTTGGTTCGCTCACCGAAGTTGCAACCACCGTATCTACCAACCATGGAAACATAGAGGTAGACATAAAAAAGACAGGGAGCACCATGATACTCAAACTAAAGGTGCCCAAAGACTGCAAAGCGGAAGTGCCTATCGAAGAGGGAAAAACAAAAATCCTTTTATCGGGACGTCATAAACTGGAATTATCTTGTAAATAACAGCAAAAGAACAATCACAAAGGGGTGTATCAGAGCAAGAAAATGATACACCCCTTGTATATAAAGCCGATAAAGCGTATCTTTGCAGCAAAGCTGCAATCAGATGAAACTACCTGTTGAATTTACAGAATATACAAAAGCGCTTTTCGGCGAAAAGAGATACAACCACTTCTTGCAAGGAGTGACAAGTGAGCCTGTGGTGAGCATACGCACAAACCCCAACAAAAAAGCATCGCAATTACAAGGCGAGCCTGTTGCATGGGCTGACGACGCCTGCTACCTCGACAGCCGTCCATCTTTCACTGCCGACCCACTGTTTCACGCCGGTTGCTACTACGTACAAGAGGCTTCATCTATGTTCCTCGAGCAGGTATTCAAGCAATATATCAGCAGCCCCATACGCATGCTCGACCTATGTGCGGCACCGGGTGGAAAATCCACACACGCATTATCGTTGTTGCCACAAGGTTCGTTTTTCGTGGCAAATGAGCCTGTGCCCCTAAGAGCAGACATACTTGCCGAGACCATAATAAAATGGGGCGCAACATCGGCAATGGTCACTCGCAACAACCCCGCCGACTTTGCACAATTCAAAAACTTCTTCGACATGATAGTTGTGGATGCCCCCTGCTCGGGCGAAGGCATGTTCCGCAAAGATACCCGCGCTGTGGAATTGTGGACACCCGCAAATGTCAAGACCTGCGTAGCACGCCAGCACACCATCCTCGCAGACATTTGGGAGACACTGCGTCCCGGCGGACTGCTCGTCTACAGCACATGCACATTCAACACACATGAAAACGAAGAGATCATTGCATGGATACGCGATGAGCTTGGTGCCGAAATATTACCCATTAAGACATCACCCGAATGGGAAATAACAGGCAACCTCACCGACGAAAATTTCCCCGTATACCGTTTCATCCCGGGATATACACGCGGTGAAGGTTTCTTCCTTGCATTGCTGCGAAAAGAAGGTGACAGCCCCGTTGCGCAACCACGTCCACCACGCACACGCCCCACACCGCTGCCAAAGGCATGCAACAAAGCGAAAGAGTGGATTACTTCACCCGAGGAATATGAGTTTGTTGTAGAGGGAGAGAATATCATAGCCTTGCCACGCAAACATCAAACAGCAATCTCAGCATTACAAAGCAAACTAAAAGTATTACACCACGGCATACCCGTTGCAGCCATAAAAAACAACAAACTTATCCCATTGCATCCGTTGGCAATGAGCAATGCGCTGCAAAAAGATAAATTCGCGACAGTGGAGCTGTCGTGCGAACAAGCACTCGCTTATCTCCACCGTGAAGCATTGTCAATGCCCGACACACCCATGGGATTTATACTACTCACATACAAAAACATACCACTTGGTTTTGCAAAAAATGTAGGCAACAGAGTAAACAACCTCTACCCTGCCGAGTGGCGCATACGCAAAGACCCTATGGAATTATAGTTCGAAATAAAAAAACAACAATATATGAGAAAGATTTTTTTGACACTTTTCCTGACATTGACAGCCATTGTATCGGCGCAGATAAGCGACCCGATAACAGTAAAAAGTTCAATAGAGACAAAGGGCAACGAAGCCGTGATAACATTTAAAGCCACCATAGAAGATGGATGGCATCTCTATTCAGCCAACCTACCCGAAGGTGGCCCCACCTCGGCAAGCGTCAAGTTCGAGACACTTCAAGGAGCCGAACTCATCGGAGAACTCACCCCCGGTGCAGGCGAAATAGAGAAGCAGGACCCCATCTTTGAGATGAAAGTTAAATACTTTGAGAACGAGGCAGTTTTCACACAAAAGCTTAAACTTCTCGGCGGCAAATTCGACCTTAAAGGATATTTCCGCTACGGTGCTTGCAACGACGAGACCTGCCTGCCACCAACCACATATGAATTTGACTTCACAGGTGAAGCGGGTAAAACAGCCGCATCGGGTGACAACCAACCGACGCAGACAGAAAAGGCAGAGCAAGCGGCTGTCAAAGAAGATATATTTGCTGCAAACCCACTGTGGAAGCCTGTCACAAGCGAGCTTGCAGCCTTTGAAAATGTAGGCAGTGACGATGCAACACAATCTATGTGGCTTACCTTCCTGCTTGGTTTCGGCGGCGGATTTCTTGCACTGTTAACCCCCTGCGTGTGGCCCATCATCCCCATGACAGTGAGTTTCTTTCTGAAACGCTCGGGCAATCGTGGTAAGGCATTGCGCGAAGCACTTCTTTATGGCGCATCAATCATAGTTATTTACCTGACATTGGGACTCGCCGTAACCGCCATATTCGGAGCAAGCGCACTCAACGCCTTATCCACCAACGCAGGCTTCAATCTTTTCTTCTTCCTGCTGCTGGTCCTCTTTGGAGCATCCTTCCTCGGTGGTTTCGAGCTTACCCTCCCATCGTCGTGGACAAACACGGTGGACACCAAGCCAAGCAACACCACCGGACTGCTAAGCATATTCTTGATGGCATTCACACTTGCACTCGTATCATTCTCGTGCACAGGTCCCATCATAGGTTTCCTGCTTGTAGAGGTATCCACCGGAGGTGGTTTTTTCGCACCTGCAGTGGGAATGATGGGATTTGCTTTGGCACTAGCACTGCCGTTTACCCTGTTTGCACTCTTCCCCTCAATGCTCAAACAAGTACCTCGCTCGGGAGGCTGGATGAATGTTGTCAAAGTAACTTTGGGCTTTATAGAGCTTGCATTTGCACTGAAATTCTTCTCCGTAGCCGACCTTGCATACGGATGGGGATTGCTCGACCGCGAAGTATTCCTTGCATTGTGGATAGTGCTTTTCGCTATGCTCGGACTATATTTGCTAAACCTCATACATTTCCCGCACGACGACGCTGAAGAGCGCACAACATCTGTTCCGCGATTCTTCCTCGCATTGCTTTCGCTTGCCTTCTCCATATATATGATTCCCGGTCTGTGGGGCGCCCCATGCAAAGCCGTAAGCGCCTTTGCACCCCCCATGTGGACACAAGATTTCAACCTCTACGAAAATGAAGTTCATGCACAGTTCAACGACTACGACGAAGGCATGAATCATGCACGTCTTACCGGCAAGCCTGTACTTCTCGACTTCACCGGCTACGGTTGCGTAAACTGTCG
Organism: Bacteroidaceae bacterium; assembly: GCA_017467015.1. GTDB lineage: Bacteria > Bacteroidota > Bacteroidia > Bacteroidales > Bacteroidaceae > HGM04593. Next base: position 11,858 of record JAFTTA010000265.1, on the reverse strand, counting down.
CAAGATGGAAGCAGCAGTATGGAGCGACGAACGTGTATCAGAAATTCTGCGCAACGACTATATACTGATAACACTTTTTGTAGACGACAAGACACCTCTGCCACAACCCATAACAGTTGTCGAGCAGGGAGCAGAACGCAAATTGCGCACTGTCGGCGACAAATGGAGCTATCTGCAACGATGCAAGTTCGGTGCAAATGCCCAACCATTCTACATTCCCGTAAACAGCGAAGGCAAACCATTGACCGGTTCATACTCATACGATGAAGATGTACAGAAATACATAAATTTCCTGAAACAAGGGCTTTCCAACCATAAATAATAGTAAAACAGCCTACAAATTCGTTCTTTCCGAAAATTTGTATTAATTTTGTACGTTTTGTAGAAGTTGTACGAGTCCCATTGCACCGTTATAAAGCAATCAGGCTCCATGAAAAATGCATGACCATGAATGAGACATCACTGCTAAATAATATATTCAGACTACGAGCAAAAAAAATAGATAAATTTGCCACAAACGCAGAAGAAATACAACACAGAGTGTTGAAAAGCCTGCTCGACAACGCTTCGGACACCGAATGGGGAAACAAGCACGGCTATAGCAACATACGCCGATACGAAGAATTCGCTTCCAAGGTGGGAGTGCAGGATTATGAGAGCCTTAAAGGCTACATAGACCGCATGAGACATGGCGAAAGAGACATTTTGTGGCGCGGCTCATGCCGTTGGTTCGCTAAATCATCGGGAACCACCAACGACAAGAGCAAATTCATCCCTGTCACATCAGACGGATTAAAAAACATACACTATGCAGGCGGACGCGACTCAGTCTCACTATATCTGCGACTAAACCCCGAGAGCCGCATCTTCTCAGGTAAAGCACTTATCCTCGGAGGCAGCCACGCGACCAACTACAACCTGCCCAATTCGCTTGTTGGTGACCTCAGTGCCATACTCATTGAGAACATCATGCCACTGGTCAACCTGGTACGCGTGCCGAGCAAAAAAATAGCACTTCTCAGCGACTTTGAAGAGAAGATGGACAAAATTGCACGCACAACCTGCAACAACAACGTCACCAACATTTCGGGTGTCCCCTCATGGATGATGGCAGTACTAAAACACATGCTGGACATCACAGGCAAGAAAAGCATAGACGAAGTGTGGCCCAACCTTGAAGTATTCTTCCATGGAGGAGTAGCATTCACCCCCTACCGCGAACAATATCACCAACTCATTCGCAACCCCAAGATGCACTATCTTGAAACCTACAACGCCAGCGAAGGATTCTTTGGAATACAGAACGACTTCGCCGACCCATCCATGCTGCTGATGATAGACTATGGTGTATTCTATGAGTTCATACCTTTCGAAGAGCTCGATTCACCCAATCCCAATGCTGTACCACTTTGGGATGTAGAGATAGGACGCAACTACGCAATGCTTATAAGCACCTCATGCGGACTATGGCGATATATGCTTGGTGACACAGTGCGTTTCACAAGCAAAGACCCATATAAATTTGTCATAACAGGTCGAACCAAACATTTCATCAATGCGTTTGGAGAAGAGTTGATTGTTGACAATGCCGAGCAAGGGCTCGCCAAAGCCTGTGCCGCCACCGGCGCACAAGTGGCAGAGTACACAGCGGCACCCGTGTATATGGATACCGAAGCACGCTGCCGCCACCAATGGCTCATTGAGTTCTCGAAGCAACCCGATTCAATGGATAAATTCGCTGAAGTGCTAGACAAATCGCTGCAAGAGATAAACTCGGACTACGAAGCCAAACGTTACAAGGACATCACTCTACAAGCGCTTGAAATTATCTCGGCACGCGAGAACCTCTTTAACGACTGGTTGAAAAGCAAAGGTAAACTCGGCGGACAGCACAAAGTACCTCGTCTGAGCAACAATCGCCAATACATTGAGGAAATGATGGCAATGAACAAGTAAACTGCCACACAACCTTAGTAACTCTAAACTACAAGAACAAGGCTATGTCCATAAATAAATGCATCATATACACAATGTTGCTGTTGCTTGCTGCCTGCGCCAGTATCGGCACACCGGACGGTGGTCCTTATGACGAGACACCACCGGTGTTTCTCCACTCCACTCCTGCGGCAAACTCATTGAACAATAAGGAGCAAAACATTGTATTGGAGTTCGATGAATTCATTAAGCTACAGAACGCATACGAAAAAATCGTTGTATCACCACCGCAAATACAGCAGCCCGAGATAAAAGCAAGTGGCAAGCGCATAACCATAGAGCTATTCGACAGTTTGAAGCCGAACACCACATACACTGTAGATTTCAACGATGCTGTTGTAGACAACAACGAAGGGAACCCCTTGGAAGCATTCTCGTATGTATTCTCGACCGGAGATATTGTAGACACACTAGGGATATCGGGAACGGTGCTGAACGCCGAAGACCTTGAGCCTATAAAAGGTATTATCGTGGGAATACACAGCGACCTCTCCGACACCATTATCAGCAAAAAGCCTTTTGAACGCGTTTCGCGCACCGACAGCCGCGGACGCTTCAACATGCGCGGTCTTGCACCCGGCAAATATCGTCTGTATGCACTTGCCGACGCAAACGGCAACTTCATCTACGACCAGAAGAGCGAAAAAATAGCCTATTTCGACTCACTTATAATGCCATACGCCACATCTGCATGGCGCAACGACACTGTGTGGCACGATAGTCTGACGATAGACACGATACGTCGCATAAAATATACTCGTCTGCAACCCGACGACATTGTTCTTCGCGCCTTCAACGTACCTTTGAAACAGCAGTATTTGGTTAAGAACCCGCGTGAAAAACACAATAGTTTCAAGTTGTTCTTTGCAGCGCCACTTGACACACTGCCTCAAATATATGGTCTCAATTTCAATGCCGACGATGCATTTGTCGTGGAGAGCAATGCCACCAAAGACACACTCGTCTATTGGCTTAAGGACAGCACCATATACAACCGTGACACACTTACAATAGCTGTAACGTACCCCGTGCCCGACTCGTTGGAGAACTACCATCCACAGAGCGACACCATCACACTTGTGCCACGCAAAAGCCGTGCTCGTATACTCGAAGAGGAACGAAAGGCTTATGAGGAGAAAGAGAAAGAGTTCCAAAAAAGCCAACGCAAAAGAAAAGATTACGACAAAGAAAACCCGCCGAAATATATTCCTCCAACACCTGAGCTGAAAATAGATGCGACTGGAGGCACAGGTATGGATGTGAATAAAGAATACACACTTATATTCGACGAGCCGCTAAGCAGCATAGATACAGCATCTATACATCTATATTTGGTTATTGACTCCGTGCCTCACCCCATACCCTACGTTTTCAGACAATCCGAAAAAAACATACGCAAATATGTCATATATGCCGAGTGGCGTCCCGAACAAGAGTACAAGATTGTAGCCGACTCGGCAACATTCAAAGGATTGTACGGCGGTGTATCCAACAAATATGAGCAAACGCTCAAATTCCGTTCACTAGATGACTACGCCACTCTGCGCCTCAACATAGCTGGAACAGGTGACGATGCCATAGTAGAACTGCTCAACGGCAATGGAGCACTCATGGCAAGAGAAAGGACAAAGGACAACCGCTGCACATTCTATTTTGTGCGTCCGGCGAAATACTATCTGCGACTGTTCATCGACAAGAACAAAAACAACAAATGGGACACCGGACAATACAACGCCAATGGCAAACAACAGCCCGAAGAACTATACTACTACCCACGTTCATTGGAACTTCGCGCAATGTTTGAATACGACCAAGATGATTGGAATATTAAATCGGCTCTCGAACGCCAGAAACCCTTAGAGATAACCAAGCAAAAGCCCGACAGACAAAGGGTAAAACGCAACCGTAATGCCGAACGTAAATTCAAATGACGATGAAAAGATTACTATATATTTTCATGCTAATGGCAGCTATCACGCTGCAAGCTGCCAACCCCATTTCGGTAGAAGCACCGATAGCAATAAAGACTCTCCCCGCATTCAAAGCCGGAGAGACACTTAGTTGCAACCTCTATTTCAACTGGAAATTTGTGTGGCTCAGAGCAGGCAATGCCAGCCTTATAATTCGCGACACACTGTTCGACGGCAAGAAAGCAATGTATATGTCGCTGCTAAGCAGCACCAACAAACGCGCCGACGCATTCTTCAAGATGCGCGACACTCTGACAACAGTGTTCACACCCGACATGCGTCCATTGTACTACCGCAAAGCATCGGAAGAGGGCAAACACTACTATCTCAACCAAGTGTGGTACGATTACAGCAATGCCGACAGCATAAAAATAACCCAAAGCTTCCGCAGGAACAAAGAGGAAACACGCACTCGCACAGACATGAGCGCTACCCCCGTCTACGACATGATGAGCCTGCTTGCCTATGCTCGCACACTCGACTTTTCCTCAATGAATAAGGGGCAGCGCCTAAGCTACCCTGTAGCCACCGGCAAGCGCATAGAGCCGCAGCATCTCATATATCGTGGCAAAACGACCATGGAGAGCGACAAAGACATTGAGTACGACTGCATAACAGTGTCACTTGTGGAATATGACAAAAAAGGCAAGGAACGCAGCATCATCAATTTCTATGTCACCGACGACAAAAACAAACTGCCCGTGCTGCTCGACCTAACACTGAATTTCGGTTCGGCAAAAGCAAAATTATCATCATACAAAGGGTTGTTATACCCTGTGAAAACCAGTAAGAACAAAGACTAAAACATATTTTCTATGGAAAACAAATTCATGATATACAATACGCTGACGCGTAAGAAAGAAGAATTCGTGCCTTTGCACGCACCCAATGTAGGACTTTATGTGTGCGGCCCCACCGTCTACGGCGATGCTCACCTTGGTCACGCACGCCCTGCAATCACATTCGACGTACTGTTCCGCTATCTCACCAACCTCGGCTACAAAGTGCGCTATGTGCGCAACATCACCGACGTAGGTCACCTTGAACACGACGCCGACGATGGCGAAGACAAGATAGCAAAAAAAGCCCGTCTGGAGCAGATAGAACCCATGGAGGTGGTGCAATACTACACACTGCGCTACCACAAGGCAATGGAGGCACTCAATGTGCTGCCCCCAAGCATTGAGCCTCATGCATCGGGACACATCATCGAACAGATTGAACTTGTGAAAGAGATACTCGACAATGGCTTTGCCTATGTAAGCGAAGGCTCGGTATATTTCGACGTTGCAAAATACGACAAGGCACACCACTACGGAGTGCTCTCGGGACGCAACCTCGACGACGTGCTCAACACCACCCGCGAACTCGACGGACAGAGCGAGAAACGCAACCCCGCCGATTTTGCCCTATGGAAATGCGCACAGCCCGAACACATCATGCGTTGGCCATCGCCCTGGAGCGACGGCTTCCCCGGATGGCACTGCGAGTGCACAGCCATGGGACGCAAATACCTCGGCGAGGAGTTCGACATCCACGGCGGAGGCATGGACCTTGTATTCCCCCACCACGAGTGCGAGATAGCACAAGGAGTGGCAGCCATGGGACATCAGGTGGTAAAATATTGGATGCACAACAACATGATTACCATCAACGGCACAAAGATGGGCAAGTCGCTCGGCAACTTCATCACCCTCTCGGAGTTCTTTGAGGGCACACACAAACTGCTGGCACAGGCATACTCGCCCATGACCATCCGTTTCTTCATCTTGCAGGCACACTACCGTAGCACTGTAGACTTCAGTAACGATGCCTTGCAAGCATCTGAGAAGGGTCTGCAACGCCTGACAGACGCGCTCAACACACTCAACAGCCTCACTGCCGACAGCGAAACAACAGTAGACGTGTCGCAGTTGCGCAAACGCTGCTACGATGCCATGAACGACGACATGAACACAGCGTTGGTCATATCGCACCTCTTCGACGCATCGCGTGCAATAAACCAGATAGCCGACAAGAAAGCTACAATCTCGGCAGCCGACCTAGCTGAACTTAAAGAGACATTCACACTGTTCATGTTCGACATCCTCGGCTTGAAAGAGGAGCGCGGCTCCTCAAACGGACGCGAAGAGGCATTCGGCAAAGTTGTCGACATGCTTTTGGAGCAGCGCCTCGTGGCAAAAGCAAACAAAGACTGGGCTACAAGCGACAAGATACGCAACGAACTTTCAGCCTTAGGCTTTGAGATAAAAGACGGCAAGGATGGTTCAACATGGAAGCTAAACAGATGATGAGAATATTATCGACAGTTATTGTCTGCCTATCCATGATGTTTATTGCTGCATGTGGCGGTTCGGGGACACCCCCGACAACCACAGCCACACAGCAGGCAACAGCTAAAGTCGAACTACCCAAGTTCGACGCCGACAGCGCCTACGGCTATGTAAAAGCACAAGTTGACTTCGGCCCGCGCGTGCCCAACAGCAACGAACATCGTCTCTGTGGCGACTACCTCGCCGACAAACTGAAAAGCTACGGCGCAGAGGTTGTGAACCAAAACATGGAGCTTGTGGCATACGACGGAACAAAGCTGCAGGCACGCAACATCATAGGACAATTCCAGCCCGAGAAGAAAAAGCGTGTGATGCTCTGCGCCCATTGGGACAGCCGTCCATGGGCCGATGCCGACCCCGACGCCACCAAACATCGCACACCCATACTCGGTGCCAACGACGGCGCCAGCGGCGTGGGAGTGTTGTTGGAGATAGCCCGCCTGCTGTCGCACACACCAACAGAGGTAGGCATAGACATCATCTTCTTCGACGCAGAGGACTACGGAACACACAATGCCGACGACGACCCCTCGCGCGAGTCGATGGATCACTCATGGGCATTAGGATCGCAATACTGGTCGCGCCGACCCCACAAAAGCGGTTACAACGCACGCTACGGCATACTGCTCGACCTTGTAGGTGCCCCTGGGTCGACATTCTACAAAGAGGGTATATCAATGCACTATGCCCCGACACTTGTAGATAAAATATGGAACATGGCACACAAGGCTGGTCATGGCAAATTCTTCATCAACGAACAGGGAGGATACGTCACCGACGACCACTACTATGTGAATGAATTCTTTGGACTGCCCTGCGTAGACATAATAAATTACGACAAAGAGAGCGACAACGGCTTCGGCAAATATCACCACACCATCAAGGACGACATGGACTGGATAGACCGTGAAAGCCTTAGAGCAGTGGGCGAGACAGTGGTCGCTGTAATATATAACGAGAAATAATGAGCACAATAAAAGATAAACAAGAAGAGATAATCGAGGAGTTCAGCGCCTTTGACGACTGGATGGACCGCTACCAACTGCTGATAGACCTTGGAAGCGAGCAACCACCGCTCGACGAGAAATACAAGACCGAAAACAACCTTATCGAAGGATGCCAGAGCCGAGTGTGGCTACAAGCCGACCTAATGTCCGATGGAACAGTGCGCTTCCTAGCCGAGAGCGACGCACTCATTGTCAAAGGTATCGTATCATTGCTTGTAGAGGTATATTCGGGACACACCCCCAACGAAATTCTCGAAAACGAGCCCTACTTCGTGGAAGCAATCGGACTGAAAGAGCATCTCTCACCCACCCGCAGCAACGGTCTTGTGGCAATGATTAAGCAGATGCGACTCTACGCGCTTGCATTCAAGACAAAAATGGGAGCATAAAAGAGATAAACACCTCATTAATATTATTGGCAGAAGGAAAGAGATACACCTTCTGCCTCTATTTTTATATCGACATAAGCACCCACAATCAGCGGATAGTTTTCATCGGTATGTCCTACGGGGAAATTGAAACATACAGGGTAGTCATAGTCCTGTACCATGGTATGAATGACCTCGCAGACTGTACCTCCAAAATCGGGGTTATCCTTGCAGCCGGCGAAACGCCCCACCACAAGAGCGGCAAGCGAAGATAGCACACCGGAGAGTCGGAGAGTGTGCAACATGCGTTCAATTTTGTACAGAGGTTCGTTGACATCCTCAATGAACAACACCCTGTGTTGCGCAAACATGTCGTATGGAGTGCCCACAAGGGCAGACAGCACAGAGAGGTTGCCACCCACAAGCACACCTGTGGCGCTACCACATCGATTTAAAGGATGCGAAGCCACGCTATATTGTGGCAGTTCGCCAAAAAGAATTTGTCTGAGATAGTGCGAAGCATCATCACTCCCTCGCTGCGCAAGATGGTTGCACTGCGGAGAGTGGAGCGACATCATGCCCTGCGACAATGCGGCTGCATGGAGCACCGAACAGTCGCTCATGCCTAGAATCCATTTGGGATTGCGACAAAGGTCGTCGCAGATGTATGGCAGCAGATGCACACAGCCGTAACCACCATAACTGCACAAAACAGCCTTTACGCGCTCGTCGTTAAGCATGGAACGCATGTCGCAGATGCGCTCGTCGACACTCCCGGCATAATAGCCTCTGTGCGAAAGAGCATTAGGAGATATTGTCACATCAAGCCCCCACGAAGCAAGCAACAATGCAGCCCGCTCAACTATTTCGGGGTGTTGCAATGCGCCTGCCGGCGAAACAATGCCCACCCTATCGCCTGCCGATAGAAAGGCGGGCATTATGTAATTGCAGTCTTTCAAAATTATGCGTTCTAATCGCCACACGAAGAGCCTTCGCCCACGGTGCTTACAATTTTGTATAGTTTATCGTTGGGGCGCACCTTTACAGGCACTTTAAACGACACATAAGAACCTTTTTTCACAACATCCACGGCTCCAAGGTCGACACGTGCTTCCTCGAGAGTGAGATATATTGCGCCCGTCGTGGGACCTGTGATGAGCAGTTTATCGCCAACCTTCATTTCACCGGCCTCAATGAGAAACTCGCCAACCTCGAGTTTTGAGAAATATTTTATGCCTTTACCAATGTACACTTTGCGTTCTGTTGCCTGTGAGCCATACTTGTCGCTCCACTCACCCAATTTCTGACCAAGGTAGTAGCCGTCCCAAAAACCGCGATTGAAGACGGTGGAGAGACGTTTGTCCCACTCATCTTTCTTTTCGTCGGTGAATGTACCCTCCATGCATGCTTTCAGTGCCTCTTTATAGCAGCTGACAACGGTGCTTACATACTCGGCACTGCGAGCGCGCCCTTCAATTTTAAACACCCTTACCCCGGCATTTATCATTCTGTCCATGAAGCGGATGGTCTTAAGATCTTTCGGCGACATTATATATTTGTTGTCGACTTCAAGTTCAATGTCGCTCTCGCGGTCTTTGACAATATAGCCGCGACGACACACCTGCATGCACTGCCCTCTGTTTGCGCTGCGTCCCAACTGGTGCAACGACAGATAGCATTTGCCCGAGACAGCCATGCACAAGGCTCCGTGACAGAACATCTCTATGCGAATAAGCTCGCCTTTGGGACCACATATATTCTCCTCCACTATGACTCGATGAATTTCCTGCACCTGCTCCATATTAAGTTCGCGTGCAAGCACCACCACATCGGCAAACTTTGCATAGAAGCGCAACGCCTCGCTGTTGCTGATGTTCAGCTGAGTGGATAGGTGCACCTCCATGCCTATGCTGTTGCAATATTGCAGCACTGCAATGTCGGAAGCTATCACTGCGGAAATGCCCGACTCTTTAGCTGCATCTACAATTTTGTGCATTAGCAGCAAATCCTCTTCGTAGATGATGGTGTTTACGGTGAGATAGCTTTTCACGCCTCGCTCGTCGCAAATCTGCGCAATCTCGCGCAGGTCATTTATGGTGAATGCGCTTGCCGAATGGGCACGCATATTCAGATGCTCTATTCCAAAATATATTGAATCGGCACCAGCCTGAAGCGCTGCTGTGAGGCACTCGCGCGAACCTACGGGCGCCATTATCTCAAATCCTTTATAGTCGTTCATTCTTGTTTTATGTGTATAGGTGTGAATATCTTTACAAAAATAGTATATTTAGGCGATATAGGAGGTGGGTCGACGCGAAATTTTCTAAGTGGGTGCAATTTAAGTTCTTTTTTGAGCATCTATCGTTCGATTGCAGTTTTTCCAAAGACAAGCGGAAAACAAATAAAAGCGGCTTGCACTATCTTTTGATAAGATAGGCGGCGCCTCGGGAGAAAAAACAAAAAAGCGGCTTGCACTATCTTTAAATAAGATAGGCGGCGCCTCGGGAGAAAAAACAAAAAGCGGCTTGCACTATCTTTTAATAAGATAGGCGGCGCCTCAGGAGAAAAAACAAATAAATTTGTTTTGTTCTCCTCTCGGCTTGCACTATCTTTGCCTATGGAATTAAAAAGGCAGAAAGATGAAACAATATCTAGCACTACTCGATCGTATACTCACCGAGGGTACAAAAAAAGAGGATAGAACAGGTACAGGAACCATCAGCGTATTCGGACATCAGATGCGTTTCAACCTCGAAGAGGGCTTCCCTTGTCTGACAACAAAGAAGCTGCACCTGAAATCCATAATACACGAACTTTTGTGGTTCCTTGCAGGCGACACCAACGTGAAGTATTTGCAGGACAACGGTGTACGTATATGGAACGAATGGGCTGACGAAAATGGCGACCTTGGACACATCTATGGTTACCAGTGGCGTTCGTGGCCCGACTACAAAGGCGGACACATTGACCAGATAAGCGAGGTTGTGGAGACACTAAAAAAGAATCCCGACTCACGACGCATCATTGTGAACGCATGGAACGTGGCAGATATTGAGAATATGAACCTGCCCCCATGCCATGCAATGTTCCAGTTCTACGTTGCCGACGGTCGATTGAGTCTGCAACTATATCAGCGCAGTGCCGACTGCTTCTTAGGCGTGCCTTTCAACATTGCATCATACTCGCTGCTACTGCAAATGATGGCACAGGTAACAGGGTTGAAGGCCGGCGATTTTGTACATACTCTCGGCGACGCACATCTTTACCTCAACCACATCGAGCAGGCAAAACTACAACTTACACGTGAGCCTTACGCCTTGCCAAAAATGAAGATAAACCCTGATGTGAAAGATATTTTCGGATTTAAATTTGAGGATTTCTCACTCGAGGAGTACACTGCTCATCCACACATCAAAGCCGAGGTATCGGTATAAACTGCGGAAATCATGAAACTTGCAATGATAGCCGCAATAGCGGAAAACAGAGCCGTAGGCAACGGCAACAAACTTATCTATTGGTTGCCCGACGACCTAAAGCGCTTCAAACAGCTCACCATCGGGCATACCATAATAATGGGTAGCAACACATTTCGTTCGCTGCCTAAAGGAGCACTTCCCAACAGAAGAAACATTGTGCTTTCACGTCGCGGAGCCGAGTGTCCCGGAGCAGAGCTTTTTGCATCGCTCGAAGAGGCACTTGCCACTTGTCAAGGCGAAGAGGTTGTATACATCATCGGCGGCGAGAAACTATATAACTATGCTATGCCAATGGCAGACATTCTCTGCCTCACAGAGGTGAAAGACACGCCGAAAGAGGCTGATGCATTCTTCCCCGAGATTGATGCCACACTATGGAAAGAGAGCGAGCGCGAACCACATGTAAAAGATGAGCGTCACTCCCACGATTTTGATTTTGTAACTTACGAAAAAATATAGTTACTGTTTTCTGAAACGCTTTGACACAGCCGCATAGCCACACTTGCGACACAATGGTTCCACTGCACGATGCTTTGTGAAACCGTCGTAAATGGCACGGGCACGTTGAGAAGAGAGGATATCATCGAGCGATTGCAGGAAAAGGTTGCCCAAGGCAATATCGCCCGCGTGGTCGAGACAACAAGGAACAACCGTACCATCTACCAACACTCCAATCTGGTTTCTCAGAGCATAGCAAAAGGTCTCCTTC